>NZ_JBHMBS010000040.1:0-55796 GCF_042428775.1 Streptosporangium vulgare
AACGCAAGAAGGCCCTCGCCCAGAGCGTGGTCGGCACCGGCGAGGACTGGATCACCGACCTGTCCACCGACCAGCTGCGCGAGCTGTTCCGGCTCGGTTCGGAGGCCGTCTCGTGAACACGGAGGTCGTCTCGTGAACACGGGCACCGAGCGGACCGGCAGACGGAACGCCGAGCGAACCGGCAGACGGAGCGGCGAGGGGAGCGCCGAGCGAATCGACGGACGGATCGTGCCGGGCAGGCACGATCCGGGCAGATGCCGCGCGCCTCACCGAACCGCCCATGAAGGCGTGCCTCACCGGACCGCTCGTGAAGAGGTGCCTCACCGGACCTCCGGCGAACCGGTGGCGGGGGTGGCCCGATGAGCGGGAAGGGCTGGTTCGACTCCTCGGGGCCGATCCGGGTCGAGGGCGGCATGCGGGTGCGCAGCAGGCGGGGCTCGATCGGTGAGCGGTGGTGGTCGCGGCGGTTCATCGACATCCTCGAACGCGTCTGCGACAGCGGCAGGCTCCGCCGGGGGCGCGCGTACGCGCGCTCGGGCCAGGTCCTCGACCTGGAGCTCGGCCCCGGCCGGGTCGCGGCGCGGGTCCAGGGGTCGAGAGAGACCCCCTACCGGGTCGGCGTCGCGATCACGGCCTACGACACCGGCCAGTGGCGGACGCTCACCGGAGCGCTGGCCGCCCAGGCACTCCACCGCGCGAAGCTGCTCGCCGGGGAGATGCCACCGCAGATCGAGGACGTCTTCCGCGAGTGCGGGCTGCCGCTCTTCCCCGATCAGCGCGACCTGGACATGGACTGCTCGTGTCCCGACTGGGGTTTCCCCTGCAAGCACCTGTCGGCCGTGCTGTACGTGCTGGCCGAGGCGTTCGACGACGACCCGTTCCTGGTCCTCGCCTGGCGGGGCATGGCGAGGGACGCCCTGCTCGGCGCCCTCCGCCAGACGGGCGGCGACCCGGCGGCCGAGGACGGCGCGGCAGGGCCGGGACCGCTCGACGTGACCGACGTGCCGTTCGCCGACCGGCTGACGGACTTCTACGAGCCCGGCACCTCCCTCGCCCGGCTGCGAGACCGGGCGGTGCCGTCCACCGGCCAGCCCACCGGTCCGCCCGACCTGCTGCTGCGCGCCCTCGAACCGCCTCCGCTCACGGCGCGGCGCGTCCCGATCCCGGACCTGCTCCGCCCCGCCTACCTGGCCCTCGCGGAGGAGGACGACACCCCCGCGGACGACCTCTCTGCGGACGACACCTCCGCGAAGGAGCGCGGCCCCCATCCCGGGGACGACGACGCCCTCACGGGGGAACGGCGACGCCCCCGCGAGGGGCGGTGACCGCCCTCACGGGAGCGACGGACCTTCGCGGGAAGACGGTGCCGGTCTCGCGGGCGGAACCGGAGGCCCGAGGGGACCCGGGGGCCCAGAGGGACTCGGGAGACCTGGGAGACCTGGGAGACCTGGGGAGGGACGTAAACGCCCGGCACACGGCTCACCGCTTCGGCCGTCCGGCATCGGTAAAGAGGCAGGGCCGTCTATGCGTAGGTGATTATGGGGTGGTACGTCTATTTCCTGTGACCCGACCGACCCAGCCGACCGATCCAACGGATCCGGCCGATCCGACCAGACCGACCGGGGCGACCGGAGCGGCCCAACCGACCGGACCGACTCGGCCGATCGGAGCGGCCCAACCGGCCGATCCGGCTCAAGCGGCCGATCCGGCCCGATCGGCCGGAGCGGCCCGGCTCCACGCGCTCGACGCGCTCCGCGGCCTCGCGGTGTGCGGGATCATGGTGGTCAACACCTGGCAGCACACGCGCGAGCACCTGAGGGAGTCCGATCGCAACGCGGTCGACTGGGCGATCGACAACCTGCTGCAGAGCAGGTTCTATCCGATCTTCTCGTTCCTGTTCGGGCTGAGCTTCGTCCTCTTCCTGAGGTCGGCGGCGGCGCGGACCGGGCACCCCTGGGCCGTGCTGCTGCGCAGGCTGGCGGTGCTCGCGATCCTCGGCGCGGTCCACCAGATCTTCAACCCGGGCGAGGTGCTCCTGCCGTACGCGATCTTCGGGGCGTTGGTCCTGTTGCCCGCCTGGTTCTTCCCCCGGCCCGCGGTGGTGGTGCTGGGCGTCGCCCTCACCACGTGGGCGGTGTACCAGGGCGGCGGGATCATCCTCGTTCCCGGCCTGTTCCTCCTGGGCATGGCGCTGATGGAGAGCCCGCCGCCCGGGTGGCTGCTGCCACCGGCGTTCGTGGCGAGCGCGGTGCTGGGGGTGACGCTCACCTGGCTCTGGGTCCGCGTCGCCAGGGACCCCGTCCTCTTCCACGCCTCCGTCTACCCCGCCGCCGGGCTCGCCGCCGCCACGGCGTACGGCACCGGGCTGCTGCTCCTGCTGCGGACCCGGCTGCGCGATCCACTGCTGGCGGTCCTGGCCCCGCTCGGCCGGATGGCGCTGACGAACTATCTGGTGAGCACCCCGATCATCCTGCTCTTCGTCCCCCTGCTCGTCGCGGACACGACCCGGCTCGCCGGTGTGGCGCTCTCCGTCGTCACCCTGGTGCTCCAGGTGCTGTTCAGCCGGGCGTGGCTCGCCAGGTTCAGGTACGGACCGCTGGAATGGGCGTGGCGGAGCCTCACGTGGATGGAACGAGTGCCGAACAGACGGATAGGGTCACACCCGTGACACGCATCGCCCTCTGCCAGATCCCGGTGGCCGAAGACCCCTCCGCCAACCTGAGCCGTGCCCTCGCCGCCCTCGCCGAGGCCGCCGAGGGCGGCGCCGAGCTGGCGATATTCCCGGAGGCCGCCCTCACCCGGTACGGCAAACGCGTCACCGACCTCGCCCAGCCGCTGGACGGGCCGTTCGTCACCGGGCTCGCCGCGGCGGCGCGGGAGCACGGCCTGTCGGTGATCGCGGGCGTGTTCGAGCCCGGCGAGGGCCGGGTCCACAACACCGCGGTCGCCATCGGCCCCTCGGGCGCGATCGAGGCGGCCTACCGGAAGATCCACCTGTTCGACTCCTTCGGCGCCCGCGAGTCCGAGCTGGTCGCGCCGGGCGACACCCCGGTCGTGGTGGAGCTGGCCGGGATCCGGGTGGGCCTGGTCACCTGCTACGACATCCGCTTCCCCGAGCTCACCCGGGCGCTGGTCGACCTGGGGGCCGAGATGTTCGCGGTGATCGCCGCGTGGGGTTCCGGGCCGATGAAGGAGGAGCACTGGACCACTCTCGTCAAGGCCCGCGCGATCGAGAACACCACCTGGGTCGCGGCCGTCGGCCAGGCACCGAACCCGGAGGCCCGCGACGGCTTCGGGATCGGGCGGAGCATGCTGGTCGATCCGATGGGGGTAGTACGCACCGATATGGGGCCTACAGCCGCCGTCCAGATGTGCGAAATCGACTCGCAGATCACGATTGCCACCCGGAATGCCCTGCCATGCCTGGAACACCGGCGGCTCCAGGTCGGCGGATCGTAAAATGCCGACCGTGAGTGAGCCACCTGGGCGTAGAACGCAGATGCAGAAGGTCATACCGCCTCGGCTGCTCGTGCCCTATCTGGCCGGCAGACGCACCGTGATCTCCGGGTACGTCTACCGGGTTCAGGACTGCGCGCGGCTGACCACCCCCGCGCAGCTCTTCGCCGGACTCGACCTTGGGTTCGAGGGTTCGGAGCTGTCCGCGACGGTCCCGGAGATCTACCTGATGCGCTGGTTCGCCCGCGACATGGACGCCTACGTCGTGCCGTACGGCCCGCACATGGGTGGTGACTGGAACGATTCACCCCCCTTCACCGGAAACGGCTTCACCACCTCGCGGGAGCACGTCGTGCCGCAGTTCCACACCACGCCCATGCCGATCCCGGCGGGGGCCGAGATCATCCACGTGGTCCCCGGCGAGGAGCGCCTCTTCGGCCTCTACGACGGCCTGAGCTGGCGGCCCGCCTCATGAGCGCCGAGATCGAGCCCGTGGCCTCGGGGTTCGCCGCCCGCTACCTGGGCCGTACGTACGCCGCCGCCCTCGGCCCCGGCGGCTCCGAGGTGGTGCTGTTCAACGAGGAGGCCCAGAAGGGCTTCGAGGCGGCCTCGGGCTACTGGCGGCTCGTCGTCGCCCGCGAGGACCTCGACTGGCTGGTGCTGGTTCGCACGGTCGGCGCGTTCGGCGGGGAGCCGTGCCTGGTCCTCGACGTCTCCGAGGAGAACGGCGAGGAGAGCCTGCACATCGCCTACACCGGTCACAGCGGGATGAAGGCCGAGGCGCTGGGCTACTGGATGGTCGACCACGGGGCGTACGAGGTCGTCGTCCCCCGCGACGAGGTCTTCTCCATCAGGATCGAGCGCCTGCCCGTCCCGCTCGCCCCGGAGGGCGCCGAACCTTGACGCGCTCCCCGGCTTGAAGGCCGGGGATTCAGTCCGTGCCGCGTCATGCGGCACCTCTGTGGCTTCCTGCTTCATCGGCGTCCGCCACCGTAAGCGGTGGTCTTACGTCACCTCCACAGGCGTTTGACGTCTCCGCCTCCCGCCGCCTCCCGGCGGCGGGTTTCCGCCCAGCGGCGACGGTCCGTCGGCCCTCGGCCAGGATGTTGCGTGCGGCGTTGACATCGCGGTCATGGGCGGCGCCGCACGGGCAGGCCCATTCCCGGACGCCCAGCGCCATGGCGGTGGCGACGGTGCCGCACCGCGAGCACATCTTCGAGGACGGGAACCACCGGTTGATCTTGGCGAAGGTGCGGCCGTACCGTTTCGCCTTGTACTCCAGCAGGTTCACGAACTGTGACCAACCCGCGTCGTGCACCGACCTGGCCAGCCGGGTGCGGGCCAGGCCGTTCACCGACAGGTCCTCCACATACACCGCTTGATTCTCGCGGATGATGCTCGTGGAGAGCTTGTGGGCGAAGTCCCGGCGCGCGTCGGTCACCCGGGCGTGCGCGCGGGCGACCTTGACGACGGCCTTGGCACGGTTGTTCGACCCCTTCACCTTACGGCTGAGGGCCTTTTGCGCCGTGCGGAGCTTTTTGGCCGCCCGGCGCAGGAGGCGAGGGTTGTCGATCTTCCGGCCGTCGGAGGTGACCGCGAAATGAGTGAGGCCCAGGTCGATGCCGACCTCGGCGGTGACCTGGGGCAGCGGCTCCTCAGTGGTCTCGACCGCGAACGAGGCGAAGTACCGGCCGGCCGCGTCCTTGATGACCGTCACCGACGAGGGCTCGGCGGGCAGCGAACGCGACCAGCGCACCACCACCTCCCCGATCTTCGGCAGGCGCAACCTCCCGCCCGCCGTGACCGCGAACCGGGCGTTGCGAGTGAAGCGGATCGCCTGGCGGTTGTCCTTGCGCGACCGGAACCGGGGCGGGCCGACCTTCGGCCCCTGGCGCTTACCGGTGATCGAAGCGAAGAAGTTACGGTACGCGGTGTTCAGATCGGCCAAAGCCTGCTGAAGAACCACGCTGGACACCTCGCCCAGCCATGCGCGCTGCGGTGTCGCCTTCGCGGCGCTCAGCCGCTGGGACAACTCCGCGTCGGACAGGTAGGCCAGGCCCGCCCGGTGGGCGTCGGTGCGGGCGCGCAACCCGTCGTTGAACACCACCCGCGCGCACCCGAACGCCCGCGCCAGCGCCTGGCGCTGAGCGGCGTCCGGATAGAGCCGGTACCGGTAACGAAGCCGCACGGCCCTCATGGTTGCATGAGCTCATGGCGGAACGCCCGAGTATTCGACAACTCCGTGACCACGACCACCTGGGGCGACGCCTCGACGTCGCCCGCTTCAGCGGCGAACCCACGATCGTGGAGCGACACGGGCGACCACGCGCCGTGCTCGTCTCCTCTACCTGGTGGGCCGAGCGGCACGACCAGGAAGGTCAGGGCACGCTCGCGCCCTAGCGGGCACTCCCGCGCGGGCCTTCACCCCCGGCCTGAAGGCCGGAGCACCGGCCCGCACTCTGGTAGCGCCCCCGGCCTCCGGACGGCCGTAACCGGCGTGGCCGGTTCGGTCGGTGTGGTCATGGTCATCAGGATGAGACCTCAACCAAAGTCGAGGTCAACCGCCGGCAACCTCCGGGGAGGCGTCCGGCGTCCGTGCGAACGACGCCGGCGGGCCGCGGGGGCCCGCGTCCCTCAGCCGGTGCCGAGCCTCCGGTAACGGGCCAGCCTCGCGGCGAGGCGGTCGGCGGGAGCCTGGCCCAGCAGTCCCGCGATCTCGTGCTCCAGGGTGCGCGCGACCCGGGCGCAGAACGCCTCCGGCTCGTAGGCGGCGTCGGGGAACTCCGGGATGATCCGGTCGACGAGGCCGTCCCTGCGCAGGTCGGTGGACCTCACCCCCTGCGCCGCGGCGATCTCCGGGGCGAAGTCGACGCTCCGGTACAGCAGCGCCGAGGCCCCCTCGGGAGACAGCGGCGACAGCCAGCCGTGCTGGGCGCACAGCACCCGGTCGGCGGGGAGCAGCGCGAGCGCGGCGCCGCCCGCCCCCTCCCCCAGCAGCAGGCACACGGTCGGGGCGTCGAGCATCACCAGGTCGGCCACCGAACGGGCGATCTCCGCCGCGAGGCCGCCCTCCTCGGCCGCCTTGGACAGCGCGGCCCCGGCGGTGTCGATCACGGTGACCAGCGGCAGTCCCAGCTCCGAGGCGAGGCGCATGCCCCGCCTGGCGACCCTGAGCCCGGCCGGGCCGAGCGGGGCGTCGATCCGCTGGTGCCGCCGGTCCTGGCCGAGCACGATCGCGGGAGCCTCGCCGAACCTGGCCAGGGCGAGGACGAGCCCGGGGTCGTTCTCGCCCACGCCGGTGCCGTTGAGCGGGGTGACGTCGGAGGCGCCCAGCTTGAGCAGCGCCCGCACCCCCGGGCGGTCGTCGCGGCGGGAACGGCTGATCGCGTCCCACGCCTGGACCGTCGGCACCCGCTCGTCCGGCTCGGGCCCCGGATCCAGGTCCCGGCGGGGGGCGCACAGCACGGCGAGCGCCCGGATGGCGACCCGCCGGGCGTCCTCCGCCGACACGACGGCGTCGACCAGGCCGTGGGCGAAGAGGTTCTCGGAGACCTGGACGCCCTCGGGGAACGGGTAGCCGTGCAGCGACTCGAACACCCTCGGCCCCAGGAACCCGATCAGCGCGCCCGGCTCGGCGGCGGTGACGTGCCCGAGCGACCCCCAGGAGGCGAAGACTCCACCGGTGGTGGGATGACGCAGGTAGACGACGTACGGCAGTCCCGCGTCGCGGTGCGCGGCCACGGCAGCGGTGATCTTCACCATCTGGACGAAGGCCACCGCGCCCTCCTGCATCCGGGTCCCGCCCGAGGCGGGGGCGGCGAGCAGCGGGAGCCGCTCGGCGGTGGCCCGCTCGACCGCGGCGGTGAGCCGCTCGGCGGCGGCCACCCCGATCGAACCGGCCAGGAAGGAGAACTCGCACACGACGATCGCCACCCGGCGCCCGTCGAGCAGGCCCTCCCCGGTGATCACCGACTCGTCGTATCCCGTCTTGGTCCGCGCCGCGGCCAGCTCCTCGGCGTACCCCGAACCGGACGCGGCGGGGTCGGCGGGCGGCTCGTCCCACGACCGCCACGTTCCCGGGTCGAGGAAGGTGTCGATCAGCGTGCGCGCGTCGGGCCGCGCCGGGGTCATGCCCGCGCTCCCCGGAACGGCGTCCGGCCGTGGAAGGGGGGTGTGCCTGTCATCGCTCGCGAGCCTCCAGCCAGGCGAGGACCTCGTCGCCGTGCTCGCCGAGCGCGGGCGGGGCGGTATGGCGCACGGGCGGGTCGCCGTCGAAGCGGAGCGGCGGTCCCGGCAGCTCGATGGTGCCGAGCACGGGGTGGTCCACCTCGACGACCAGACCCTGGGAACGGGTCTGGTCCCAGGCGTAGACCTCGTCGATGGACCTGATGGCCCCGGCGGGCACCCCGGCCTCGCCGAGCGCGGCGAGCCAGTGCGCCCTGTCGTGCTTGGTGAGCGTCCGCTCCATGTCGGCGATCAGCTCGTCCCGATGCGTAAATCTTTCCCTGTTGTTCGCATATTTAGCGACATATGGGTCTACGTCCAGCCCCAGCAGGGCGGCGACCCTGCGCCACTGCGCGTCGTTCGCCGCCGCGATCTGGATCATGCCGTCGGCACAGCGGAAGGCGCCGTACGGGGCGATGGAGGCGTGGTGGTTGCCGCCCGCCCGGGACACCTGGCCGCCGACCGTCCAGGCCGTGCCGTGGTAGGAGTGCACCCCGGTCACCGCGGCCAGCAGCGAGGTCCGCACGACCTTGCCCCGCCCGGTCCGCTCCCGCTCGTAGAGCGCGGCGACCACCCCGTACGCGCCGTGGATGCCGCCGAGCAGGTCCGCGACCGAGGCGCCCACCCGGTACGGCTCCTCGGGCGACGGGCCGGTCAGGCTCATCAGCCCCGCCTCGCCCTGCGCGATCTGGTCGTACCCGGGCCTGCCGCCCTCCGGGCCGTCGTGGCCGAAACCGGTGATCGACAGGATGACCAGGCGGGGGTTGAGCTCGTGCAGCCGCTCGACGGAGAAGCCCAGCCGGTCCATCACGCCGGTGCGGAAGTTCTCCACCAGCACGTCGCTCTGCCGCACCAGGCGCTCGACGAGCGACCTGCCCTCGGCGGACTTGAGGTCGACGGCGATCGACTGTTTGTTGCGGTTGGCCGCCAGGAAGTACGTGGAGATGTCATGGCCGGGGCCCACGAACGGCGGCCCCCAGCCCCGCGACTCGTCACCCCCCGCGGGATGCTCCACCTTGATCACCCGGGCGCCCAGGTCACCGAGCATCTGCGCGGCGTGCGGGCCCGCGAGCGCGCGAGAGAGATCGAGGACGACGATGTCGCCGAGTGCTCCCTGCAAGATCAACCTCCGGTGCGTGGCGGCCGGCCCGGCCGGCGAGGGTTCCCCCGCTCCCGGCCCGTTCGCCATGAGACCACTCGGCACGGCATCCGGACGGGGGAACCCCCATGATCTCCCATACCATCACCGAGCGGGACGGGAGGGGGCGAGATCGAGAGGACGTGTTCGTCACGATCTCCCTCGCGGCTCCGGCCGGGAGGAACCCGGGTCACTCACGTACCTGCTCCCCCAGGCGCGGCGTTCGGCCGGGGAGTCCGGCAGAGGAGTCCGGCCGGGAAGTTCAGCCGGGGGTTCGGCCGGGGGGTTCGGCCGAGGAGGTCAGCCGAGGGGCTCCGCACCGGGTGACGGCGCGACCGACTCGCGGCTGCGGACGGGCATCGGGACCCGGTGCACCTGGCCCACCCGCTCGGTGTCCTCACGGTCGCGCTCGATCTCGGTGAACAGCACGTCCACGGCCTTGCGGCCCAGCTCGTAGTGGGGCAGCGCCACGGTGGTCAGCTTGGGCCGGACCCACGAGGCGATGGGGTGATCGTCGAAGGAGACGACGGAGACGTCCGAGGGCACCTTGAGCCCGAAGTCGTCGAGCGCCTGGTAGGCGCCCATCGCGATCCGGTCGTTGAAGCAGATCAGCGCACGCGGCCGGACGGTCCGCAGGAGGTCCTGCGTCGCGCTGAGGCCGTACTCCGGGAGCCAGTCGAAGCAGGTGCGGGCGCCCGCCACCTCGACGCCCGCCTCGCCGAGCGCCTCACGGATGCCGACGAGCCGCTCCACCGCCGCGAAGCCCTCCGGTTGCACGTCGCGCAGGCCGGGACCGGCGCCGATCAGGTAGATGCCCTCGCGGTGGCCGGCGTCGAGCAGGACCCGGGCCGCGCGGCGGCCGGCCTCGACCTCGTCGGGCAGGACGGCGGGCAGGGGGGTGGGCTGCTTGGGCAGCGCGTTGAGCAGCACGGCGGGCGCGGCCGTGACGGCCTTGGGTACCTTGATGGTGCGGGTGAACATCGAGGCCAGGATGATCCCGTCGACCTGGCGGTCGTGCATGGCCTGCAGCAGGAGGCGTTCGAGCTCGGCGTCGCCCTCGGTCTCACCGATGAACAGCATGAAGCCGCGCTCGCGGGCGGCCTCGAGCGCCCCCTTGATCATGTCACCGGCGAGCCGTGAGGTGGCGACGGTGTCGGAGACGAAGCCGATCGTCCGGGTGGTGCCGGTACGCAGCCCCACGGAGACGATGTTGGGCCGGTACTGCAACTCCTCCGCGGCGCGCAGGACGCGCTGCTCGACGTCCCGGGAGATGCGCAGCTCGCGGCCGCGGCCTGACAGCACGAGCGAGGCGGTCGTGCGTGAGACGCCGGCGGCCGTGGCCACGTCGACCAGCGTGACCCGTCGTGGGCTCACCCAGAATCTCCGTTCGTCAAGAGTGTGTTACGGGGGGTTGACATCGCGTGACGCGCATGGTGAGACTATCGGGCGCTAACCCGATTTAGCAACAAGATTGGGACGTCAGCCGGGTGCCGATGGTCCCAGGCAGCAAAGGAGATGCACATGGCTCGTCGAGTCCGCTCCGGCAGGTCCGGAGCCGCGCTTGTGATCGCCATGGGGACGCTGGCCGCCGCCTGTGCGGCTCCGGGCGCCAACAACCCGCAGCCCCAGGCCAGCAGCACGCCGGTGTCCGCGGCGCCCACCTGCGGCACGGCGCCGGTCACGCTCAACGGCTACTTCGAGACCGGCTTCCCGCTGCCCAAGGCGCTGACCGCCGAGTTCACCAAGCAGCACCCGAACGTCACCTGGAACATCCGTGAGGACCAGTTCGCGGTCATCACGCAGAACGCCCCGCGGGTGCTGGTGGACAACCCGCCCGACCTGATGCGCCTGCCCCAGGTCTCCGAGCTGGTCAAGGACGACCTGCTGAAGAACCTGGACGGCTACGCGGCGGCGTTCGGCTGGGACAAGTGGCCGGCCTCCCAGCTTGAGCAGCTGCGCCTGGGGCCGGGCGGCCGGCCGCGCGGCGAGGGCTCGCTGTACGCCCTGGGGCTCAACGTCAGCGTGACCGGCGTCTTCTACAATAAGAAGCTCGCCGCCCGGATCGGGATGTCCACGCCGCCCACCACGCTGGCCGAGCTCGACGAGGCCCTGGCCAAGGCCAAGGACGCGGGCATCACGCCCATCCTGCAGTTCAACGGCGGCGCCACCGGCGGCCTGGCGTTCCCGCTGCAGAACCTCATGGCCTCCTACGGCCCGACCGGGCCCATCAACGACTGGATCTTCCAGAAGCCCGGCGCCACCATCGACACCCCGTCGAACCTGCAGGCCACCCAGCATCTGGAGAAGTGGGTCAAGGCGGGATATTTCCCGAAGGACGCGAACGCGCTCGACTACGCCACCATGATGAGCCGCTTCATCGACGGCCAGGGCCTGTTCATGTTCAACGGCGACTGGGAGTCGGGCAACCTCGACAAGCAGATGCCGGGCGACGTCGGCTTCCTGCTGATGCCGCCGGCCCAGCAGGGCGGCAAGCTCGCCGCCATGTCGGCGCCCCTCACCTTCGGGATCGGCGCCAACGCCAAGAACGCCGACTGCGCCGCCTTCTTCCTCGACTGGGTCGCCACCGACAAGCAGGCCCGCGAGATCGGCGTCAAGGTCGGCGGATCACGGCCGATGGGACCGGCCGACGCCTACATGCCGGACGTGGCGTCCGACACGGTCACCGCGAGCACCCTGACGGCCGGGGCGGACCTCGCCAAGGACAACGGCTCGATGGACTTCATCGCCAACGCCACCGGCTCCATCTACGCCAAGAGCTGGACGCCGCAACTGCAGAAGCTGGTCGCCGGGCAGCAGACGGCGCCGGAGCTGCTGAAGAAGGTCCAGGCCGACTACGCCGACCAGACCGAAGGGAACTGAGGCAGGTGATGACCCGCCCCGCCGGCGCCCGATCCGCGCACCGGCGGCCGGTCGCGACCAGGCTGCGCGACCCGCGCGGCTTGGTCGGCTGGCTGTTCGTCGCCCCGGCGCTCGCCTTCTACGCGGTGTTCGTCCTGCGCCCGATCGCCTCGACGTTCCAGTACTCGCTGTACGAGTGGAACGGCATCGGCGCCTCCACCTGGGTGGGACTGGCCAACTACGGCGAGGTCTTCACCGACCCCGACCTGTCCGACTCGCTCGTCAACGCCTTCAAGCTGATCGTGTTCTTCAGCGCGATCCCGGTCGTGCTGGGCCTGGCGATCGCCGCGACGATCCGGCGCATCGCCGAGACCAGGCTCGCCCTCGTGGCGCGGACCGTGCTCTTCCTGCCGCAGGTCATCCCGCTGGTGGCCGCCGGAATCGCGTGGAGCTGGCTGCTGGCCTCCACCGGAGTGGTGAACCAGCTGCTCACGCTCGTCGGCCTCGGCGAGGTGACCCGGGCCTGGCTGGGCGACTTCGCCACCGCCCTGCCGGCGGTCGGCATGATCGGCGCGTGGGTCCTGCTCGGCCTGTGCACGCTGCTGCTCCTGGCGGGAATGAGCAAGATCGACCCGGCACTGTACGAGGCGGCCCGGCTCGACGGCGCCGGCGCGTGGCGGGAGTTCGTCTCCATCACGGTCCCCAGCCTGCGCCAGGAGATCGCGGTCTGCGTCACCCTGACCGTCATCGCCGCCCTGGCCAGCTTCGACATCATCTACATCTCCACCCAGGGCGGCCCCGGCAACACGACCATGGTCCCCGGCCTGCAGATCTTCTACCTGGCCTTCTCCGAGCGCGAGGTGGGCATGGCCTCGGCCCTGGCCGTGGTGCTCATGCTCCTGGTGATCGCCTGCGCCCTTCCCATCCAGTGGTTCACCAAGGACGGCAACCGATGATCACCGCGGGACGGGAGGCCTGGACCGGCCGGCTGCTGCTCATCCTCATGATGGCGGTCACGCTCCTGCCGTTCCTCAGCCTGTTCGTCACCGCCCTGCACCCCTCGGGCACCTACCCGGCAGGACTGGCCTGGCCCGACGACCCGCAGTGGGGCAACTTCCTGCGGGCCTTCCAGGCCGCGAACATGGGCGAGTTGCTGAAGTCGAGCGCCCTCATCGTGCTGGGCGTGGTCCCGATCTCCGTCCTGCTGGGCACGATGGCCGGCTTCGCCATCGGCCACCTGCGCGTGATCGGCGGCCGCGTCTTCTTCCTGCTGTTCGTGCTCGGCCTCACCCTCCCCTTCGAGGGCATCATCACCCCGCTGTACTACCAGATCCGCGACATGGGGCTGCTGAACACGCGCTGGGCCATCATCCTGCCGCTCATCGGCCTGTTCATGCCGTTCAGCGTCTTCTGGATGCGCGCCCACTTCGTCAACATGCCCGCCGAGCTGTCGGAGAGCGCGCGGATGGACGGCGCCAACGTGTGGCAGCTGTTCCGGCGCATCCACGTCCCCCTGGCCATGCCGGCGATCTCGTCCCTGGGCATCCTGCTGTTCCTGTGGACCTGGAACCAGTTCCTGCTCGCCATCGTCCTGGTCGACGACCCCACCCAGCGCACCATGTCCGGCGCCCTGGGCGCCTTCCAGGGCCAGTGGGGCACCGACATCCCGCTGCTGTGCGCCGGATCGCTGCTGATCCTGACACCCACGCTCGTGATCTTCCTCATCTTCCAGCGTCACTTCGTCAAGGCCCTGCTCCAGGGCTCCCTGAAGGGGTGACGGCGATGAGCGCGACGCCGCCGCTCTACGGCGGGATCGAGGCGGGCGGGACGAAGTGGGTGTGCGCGGTCGCCGACGCCGAGGGGCGGATCATCGCGACCACCGTGATACCGACCACCACCCCGCGGACGACCATCGCGGGCGCGGTGCGCTTCTTCCAGGAGCACCGGACGCTCACCGCGATCGGCGTGGGCAGCTTCGGCCCCCTCGACCTGCGAACGGGCTCACCGGCGTACGGCCACATCACGGCCACGCCCAAGCCCGGCTGGGCCCACACCGACGTCGTCTCCCCGCTGCGCTCCGCGCTGCGCGTCCCCGTCGGCCTGGACACCGACGTCAACGCCGCCGCGCTGGGAGAGTGGCGGCGCGGAGCCGGACGAGGGCTGGAAACGCTCGCCTACATGACCGTGGGCACCGGCATCGGCGTGGGAGCCGTGGCGAACGGGCGGCTGCTGCACGGTCTCCTGCATCCGGAGTTCGGCCACATCCGCGTCCCGCACGACCGGACCCGGGACCCGTTCGCGGGCAGCTGCCCCTTCCACGGCGACTGCCTCGAAGGGCTCGCCTCCGGCGAGGCGATGCGCCGGCGGTGGGGGCGGCGTGCCGAGGAGCTGGACGACCCGGGGGCCTGGGAGCTCGAGGCCGAATACCTCGCCCACGCCGTCATGAACCTGACCTACACGCTGTCGCCCGAGCGGATCGTCATCGGCGGCGGCGTCGCCAAGCACCCCGGGCTCATGGCCCGGATCCGGGCGCGCGCGCTCGACCTCGCCGCCGGTTATCCGGCGATACCGGAGCTGACCGACCCCGCCGCCATGGACGGGTACGTGGTCGGCCCCTCGCTCGGCGACCACTCCGGAATCACCGGGGCCGTCGAGCTCGGCGTGCGCCGTCTCGCCCTCGCCTGACCACCGGGCCCCGCGACCGCTCACATCACACCCAACGAGTGAAAGAAGAGATCACCCATGCTCTCAGGAGGACAGTCAGGCACCGCACGGGGAGCGGCGAGCCGATCCGGCACGCTCGCGGGACGGGCCGAGAGCCACCTCCGCCGGCAGGGTGTCGCGTGAGCGGGGGCCGACCGGCGTACTGGACCCGCCGGCACCTCGATCTGCTCGCCGAGAGCGACCTGACCACCGCGCCCGTCATCGACCCCACGGCCGTGCCTCGGATCCTGCCCGACCACGACCTGTGGGACCTGTGGCCGATCCAGGAGGAGGACGGCTCGACGAGCGTGGCCGGCGGACACGAGCTGTGGATGGCCCTGTCGGCGCCCGCCCTCGGCCACCCCGAGGAGCGCCACGACCAGGCCCGGATCCGCCTGCTCGGCAAGAACGGCGAGGAGTGGAGGGACCTGGGCGACGCCTTCGCCGACGGCGCCTCACCCGGCAGCCGCGAATGGTCGGGGTCGGCGGTCCGCCGGCCCGACGGCACCGTGTCGGTCTTCTACACGGCCGCCGGACGGCGCGGCGAGCCACGCCCGACCTACCGGCAGAGCGTCGTCGAGACCCGCCCCCTCCTCGTCGCCGACCACGGCCGGATCCTGCTGCGACACGACGCCGAGCATCGGGAGGTCCTGTGCTCCGACGGCCGGATGTACCTGCCGGCCGACGAGACCGACGGATCACCGGGCGGCATCAGGGCCTTCCGCGACCCCGGCTGGTTCCGCGACCCGGCCGACGGGCGCGACCGTCTCCTCGTCGCCGCGTCCACCGCCTGGGAGGGCGGCTTCACCGGCGCGATCGCCCTCGCCGAGCCGCGAGGCGACGCCTGGTCCCTGCTCCCGCCCCTCCTCGTCGCCGAAGGCGTCAACCACGAGCTCGAACGACCGCACGTCATCGTCCACGACTCCTGGTACTACCTCTTCTTCTGCACCCAGCGCCACACCTTCCACCCGGCCGGCCGCGCGCCCACCGGCCTGTACGGCTTCGCCGCGCCCAGCCTGACCGGCCCCTACCAGCCGCTCAACGGATCGGGGCTCGTGCTCCAGAACCCCTCCCCCGCACCCGACCAGGCCTACGCCTGGCTCGTGCTGCCGGACCTCCAGGTGGTCAGCTTCGCCAACTACCGCCCCCACCGGGGCGTGAACCTCCGGCACGCGGAGGCCGCGCAGGCACGGGCCGGCTTCGGCGGCACCATCGCCCCGACGCTCAGGCTCACCCTGAACGGCACGACCACCTCCGTCGTCCCGGCCGAGGCGGATGCGCGGACCATTCCCACCGGTTCTTGACGGGGAACCAGGGGAACCAGGGAAACCAGGGGGCACTGGGAAACCAGGGACACAAGGGACGCCGGGGAGCGCCGTCGCGTCAGGCGGCGGGCGCTCCCCGCCGTCCCGGGGCGTGTTCGTCTGTCCCGCCCCCGTCGCCGTCCGCGTCGCCGTCCTCACCGCCCCTCACCCCGGACACCGCCGCCGGAAAACCGTTTGAGCCCTCCTTCCTCGTCCCGTAGATTGCCTGCGGCCCCGTCGCAGTGAGGACAGAGGACAAAACCGCGTGACCCCGCCTGCTCTTCAGATCTGACACCTTCTTCCGCTCACCTTCAAGCCGACCCTTCCGTCGGCTCTGCCGGGCTGCCCGTGCGCGCCCGGTCATACGGCGTTTGAGGCCGCGCGCAATCGGCCTCGTGTCAGGTCTAGAGAGATCATGTCTTCACAACCTCATATCGTGCTGCCCTGGGTCGTTCGCCGGACCAGGCTGCCTCTGCTGTCGTCGCGGTGCGTGAACTGCCGGTCGGAGTCGGCCACCACCGGCGCGGGCAGGTTCCGCGTCAACGCCAACGGCAATCTGCTGGATGTGTGGCTGCTGGTCCGATGCGTGTCCTGCGACCGGACGAGCAAGATCACCGTGCATGAGCGAGCGCCGGTCGGATCCCTCGATCCGGCAGAGCTCGACGGCTATCACACCAACGATCCGGGACTGGTGGCGTCCAGGCTGCTGGATCCGCTGCTCGCCCGGCGCAACCGCTTCACCCTTGACTGGAAGAGGGCCTGGCGCCTGGACACCCCGTCGGCACGGCTCGACGAGGCGTGGCCGGTCCAGGTGGAGGTCGTCTTCGAGGATCCGGTACCGGTGCGCCCGGAGCGGCTCATCGCACACGGGCTCGGCCTCAGCAGGAACGAGGTGCTGCGCCGGATCAAGTGCGACATTCCACTGCGCCGTTCGACGAACGCCGGGTTCACC
The DNA here is from genome assembly GCF_042428775.1 of Streptosporangium vulgare. Taxonomy (NCBI): domain Bacteria; kingdom Bacillati; phylum Actinomycetota; class Actinomycetes; order Streptosporangiales; family Streptosporangiaceae; genus Streptosporangium; species Streptosporangium vulgare. Next base: position 16,637 of record NZ_JBHMBS010000040.1, read on the forward strand.
TTCACCGTGATGGCCGGAGACTAGCGGGGATGGCGGGGATGGCGGGGATGGGGCCGCGGCGCGCGTTCCTCACGCATCCGTGAGACGTCCGTGCGAAATACGCCTCGTCCAGCGGCAGCTCCGGCTCGATGGGGCGTTCTAGCGGGGTTCCCGCCCCCGGCACCCCGTGGATCCCGGCGTACGGACGGGGACGCGAAACGAGCCAGGGCCCGCACCTTGGAGGTGCGGGCCCTGGCCCGTGATACGCCTGCTACTAGGCGGGAACGATGTTCTCCGCCTGCGGGCCCTTCTGGCCCTGCGTGACGTCGAAGGAGACCTTCTGGCCCTCCTGCAGCTCACGGTAGCCCTGGGCGGCGATGTTGGAGTAGTGAGCGAAGACGTCGGCGCCGCCGCCGTCCTGCTCGATGAAGCCGAAGCCCTTTTCAGCGTTGAACCACTTAACGGTTCCAGTCGCCATGATCATTCTCCTTCGATAGGGGGCAGAGCCGAGATCCACACCGCGTGGATCTCGCGTCGCCGCGATGAGCCCATCCGGAGATGACCGGGAAAACAAAATGCACCTGAAGGGTTATCCGTCAGGTGCACACAAAGTTTCATGGGTACCACAACCGCAACTACGTTCAGGCTAGCACCTCTCTGGACCAACACACGAGCCCACCCGTCCGGAACCCGGAACCGGCCACGATCACCCGCCGCCCGACCGCTCCTCGCGCGCCGATGCCCGCCTGTGCCCGGCCTCCAGGAACACGATCACGGCGAAGGCGGCGATCGTCGCGCCCGCGCGGAAGAACCCGCCTCCCGCGCCCTCCGCCGCCGGAGGTGAGCCGCCGTACGAGCGCCCCGCGGGCGCCCCAGCCGTCACATGAGCGCCCCGCGAGCCGTCACATGAGCGTCAGATGAGATCTACCTCCGCGTACGGCAGGCCCCCCGACAGGGTGGGGAAGCCCGGACCTCGGTCGAAGAAGGGGCTCCCCGCCGGATCGGCCGGGAGGAGGGCGCGGAGGCCGGCCCGGCGGGTCTCGGTGGCCTCGGTGTCCACCTGGAGATCGTCGGGGTCGCCGTACAGGACGACCCCGTAGTCGTCGCGGGCGCCGTCGGCGGAGACCTTGCCGTCGCGGACGTCGGCGGCCACCAGGGCGGGGTCGCGGTCCAGCGGGGAGCCCCAGCCGCCTCCGCCCGTCGTCCGCACCCGGATGATCTCACCGGCCCGGACCGGCGAGTCGTCCACCAGGCCCTCCATCTCCCTGCCTTCGATCTCCACGACGAAGGGCCGCCCGGCGCGGCCCCCGTTCACGCCCCAGCACGACAGGATCGAGCGGTCGGCGATGGACATGAACGAGGCGTCGCGGAGCATCCGCAGGTGCTTGTCGTAGCCGAGGCCGCCCCGGTAGAGGCCGGGGCCGCCGGAGTCGCGGGCCAGGCCGAGCCGCTCGACCCGGAACGGCCAGCGGGACTCGGCGAACTCGACCGGGATGTTGCGCGAGTCGGGCACCACGTGGATGGTGTCCTCTCCGTCGGCGTACCACCGGCCGCCGGAGCCGCCGCCGAGGACCTCCCGCATCAGGTACGGGGTGCCGTCGAGGCCGTCGCCGTAGACGCCGGTGTAGCGGATGGTCTCCTGGTCGGCGGGCATCCGGCCGCCGGTCGCCTTGGCCAGCACCCCGGCCAGCACGCCCAGCAGGCGCAGGATCACGAACGTGCGGGCGTTGGTGGGGGCGGGGAAGATCGGGGTGAGCAGGGTGCCCTTCTCGGGGAACCGCATCTCGATGAGGGGGACGACCCCCTCGTTGACGTCGAGTTCGGCCATCCGCTCGGGGGTGTCGGCCAGGTTGCGCAGGATCGGCGCCAGCCACTTCTTCAGGAACACCCCGTCGGCGTAGTCGCCCGCGTGGTTGATCGGCCCCTTGGCCTGCGGGGAGGTGCCGGTGAAGTCGATGACGAGCGGCACCTCGGCGGAGTGGTCGACGGTGAGGGTCATCCGCTGGGTGTGCAGGCGGGGCTCGTCGACGCCGTCGTGCTCGGCGTAGTCCTCCCACACGTGCGTGCCCTCGGGGATCTTGGCCAGCAGTTCCCTGCGGAACGTCTCGGTGGTGTTGGAGATGATCGCGTCGAAGCACGCCTCGACCGCCTCGCGCCCGTACCGGTCGAACAGCTCTCCCAGCCGCCGCGCGCCCATCAGGCAGGCCGAGCACTCGGCGTCCAGGTCCCCGGCGAGGGAGTCGGGCATCCGGGAGTTGCGCGTCATGATCGTGAGTGCCGCCCGGTTGGGCACGCCCTCGTCCCACAGCTTGATTGGCGGGACCATCAGCCCCTCCTCGAACACGCTGCGCGCGTTGCTCGGCATGGAGCCCGGTACCGCCCCGCCGATGTCGTCGTGGTGTCCGAACGCCTGTACGAAAGCGACGACCTGCCCGTCGTGGAAGACCGGGACCGTCACGCACAGGTCGGGCAGGTGCCCGATGCCGCCCTCGGACAGGTAGACGTCGTTGTGGAAGAACACGTCGCCGGGCCTCATCTCGGCGATCGGGAAGTCCCTCACGATCGGCTGGACCAGCGCCGAGTAGGACCTGCCGGTCAGTTTGCGCAGCCGTACGTCATGGATGCCGGCGCGGAAGTCGTGCGCGTCGCGGATCATGGGTGAGCGGGCGGTACGGGCGATGGCCGTCTCCACCTCCATCTCCACCGACGCGAGCGTTCCCTCGACGATCTCCACCAGCACCGGGTCGGCCCCGTTCACCGGCCGCCCGTCCGTGGTCGCCGGTCGCTCGTCACGCCGGGCTCGCTCCGTGCTCATCGGTCGCTCACCGCTCCTCGCCCGCTCCGTTCACCGTGCCTGGCCCGTGACGCGCTCACCGGTCGCCCCCCGCCCCTCGCCCGCTCCATGCTCGCCGGTCGCCGCGCGTCACCCACGGCGTACCTCCAGGTTTCCGAACTCGTCCACGGTCGCGGTGAAGCCGGGGTGGAGCGGCAGCGTGGAGCCGTACTCCTCGATGACCGCCGGACCGGTGATCGTCGCTCCGGCGGCCAGGCCGGGACGGTGGTGGATGGGGGCGGCGCCCCACTCGTCGTAGAAGACGTCGCGGGAGGCGACCGGCTCGGGGCTCGGGTCGCCGTGGGGCCTGCGCCCGATGGCGGGCCGGGTGATCGGGCCGATGCCGGAGACGCGGAGGTTGACCCACTCGACGCCGTGCCGGGGGTCGTCGCGGTAGCCGTACCCGTAGAGCTTGTGGTGCTCGGTGTGGAAGCGGTCCAGCACCTCGGCCCGCCAGTCCTCGTCCAGCGGGCCGGACGGCGCGGGCACCCTGACCTCGTAGGCCTGGCCGTAGTAGCGCAGGTCGGCGCTGCGCGCGTAGACGTGCGCGCCGGTGGCGAAGCCCTCGCGGTCCAGGGCCGCGGCGGCCTGTCCCTCCAGGTCACCGAAGATCTCCCCGGCGGTCTCCAGGGAGAGGTCGCGGGTGACGAAGGTGCGGACGTAGTCGTTCTTGACGTCCACGGTGAGCAGCCCGAAGGCCGAGACGTTGCCCGGGTCGGGCGGGACGATCACCGACGGCAGGCCGAGGATGTCGATCAGGCGGCAGACCAGCAGCGGTCCCGAGCCGCCGAAGGCGACCATTGGGAAGTCGCGCACGTCCAGGCCGCGTTTGACGGTGATCTGGCGGATGGCGTTCGACTGGTTGAACGCGCTGATCTCCAGGATGCCCGCCGCGGTCCGTTCCGGGGACAGCCCGATCTTGCCCGCGAGCGCCTCGATCCCCTCGCGGGCGGCGTCGGCGTCGAGCGGGATCTCCCCGCCGAGCAGGTGCGGGGGGACCCGGCCGAGGAAGACGTGCGCGTCGGTGACGGTGACCTCGGTGCCGCCCCGGCCGTAGCAGAGCGGGCCGGGGTCGGCCCCGGCCGATCGGGGCCCGACCTTCGGCGTGCCCTCGGGGGAGATCCACGCGACGGAGCCGCCGCCCGCGCCGACGGTCACGATGTCGATCATCGGGATCTTGCAGGGGTAGCGGCCGATGCTGCCCTCGGTGGTCAGGGACGGCTCCCCGTCGACGACCACCGCGACGTCGGTCGAGGTGCCGCCGCCGTCCAGGGTGATCACCGAGGGGTGCCCGGCGGTGGCGGCGATCAGCGCGGCGCCGAGCGCGCCCGCGGCCGGTCCCGAGAGCACGGTGGTGATCGGCTGGTGCACGACCTCGGCCGCGGACAGCACGCCGCCGTTGCTCTTCATCACGGAGAACGGCATGCCGCTCCCCCGCGCCGCCCGCGCGACGTCCGGCGTGCCGTCCGGCGCGGACGGCTCCGCGCCCGCGACGCTCTCCCGGTACGCCCGGCCGCCCGAGCCCCCCTCGTACGCCGGTCCGGCCGCGTCCTGCGCGCGGCTCGCCGCCTCCAGGCGTTCGGCCAGGTTGGCGATGTAGCGGCGCATGGTCGGTTTGACCGCGGCGTCGACCAGGGTGGTGACCGACCGCTCGTACTCGCGGTACTCGCGCAGCACGTCGCACGAGATCGAGACGACGGCGTCCGGGTGCTCCCGTTCGAGGACCTCCCGCATGCGCAGCTCGTGGGCGGGGTTGGCGTACGAGTGCAGGAAGCAGACGCCGATCGCGGTGACGCCGCGGTCGCGGAACCACCGGGCCGCCGCGACGGCCTGCTCCTCGTCGAACGGCCGCACCTCGGCCCCGGTGTGGTCCAGGCGCCCGCCGACGGTCCTGATCCGGTGTACCGGGACGATGCGGGGCGGTTTCACCCAGAAGTAGGAGTTGCCGTAGCCGTCCGGCACGCTCTGGCGGGCGATCTCCAGGATGAACTCGAAGCCCTCGGTGGTGACGAAGCCCAGGTCGGCGATGCGGTCTTCGAGGAGCTGGTTCGTGGCGACCGTGGTGCCGTGCACGACGGCCGACACGGCGTCCATGCCCACGTCGGCCGCACCGTCCGCGTCCTCCGCTCCGGCCGCCTTGCGCAGGACCTTCCGCACCCCCTCCATGAACCCGTCGGCCGGGTTGGCGGGGGTGGAGGGAGTCTTGGTCGTGGTGATCTCACCGGTCTGTTCGTCCACCGCGACCACGTCGGTGAACGTGCCTCCGGTGTCGACCCCGATACGGACGCTGCGCATGCCCCCGTGTCTACCCAGTTCCGGCGAGTCCGCAAATCGGCGGACCCTGCCGAAGCTGTGCCCGGTCCTTGGGCAGTGTTGGCGGGAAACGGCCGGGAAACGGCTGGGAAACGACCCCGCCGGAAACGATCCCGCCGCCTCGGTCACGACCGGGGCGGCGGAGGGCGGGGAACGGCGAGAGCCGGACCCTGAAGGCGGCGGGGAGGGCCGGCGGGGCGGACCCTAGCGGCGGCGGGGACCCATGGTGGTGTTGATCACCGCGTCGGCGTCGTGCGCGTGGATCTTGGCGGCGAGACGGATGGCCATCTCGTTCGTCCGGCGCAGTTCGGCCTCGACCCGGTCCTTGCCGGACTGGCCGACCTGCACGCCGAAGTAGGCGCCGATGACCGCGCCCGAGACCCCGACGAGCCCGGCGAACGGCGCGGCCGTGTCGCCCTCGCGCAGCGCGATCACCACGAAGCCGATCAGGATGACCACGAGCCCCATGACGACGACGTAGAACCCGTACCGCCAGCGAGCCGCCTCGGCCTGGGCGGCGACGGCCTCGTCCTCGGTCATCATCGCCGCGAGCGCCGTGGGCATCTCCGTGGCCTCCGTGCCGGAGGGACCGGGGGTCACGACGGCCGGAGTCTTGCCGAGGGGTGGAGCGGAGTTGTTGGTGGTCGTCACAGGTTCTCCCACTTTTCGGTGTACCAAAAGAAATCTCCCACGGTTCTCGCCACCAAGCCAAGTCAGGCCATGTCATGGCTTGTCAACCGGAGATCACCCCCTTCTACCAGGGCATCTCATACCCAACCGCCCTCATATCCCCCACAGCTCACTACCAGTTGTAGATCGTTATCTTTCGCGCGGACACACGAGGGCGGGCCGTCCACGAAACATGAAGATCACAATCCAGGATCGGCACGGCAAAACAGGACCCAGATGAGATAGAGGACATTCACTACTCTCATCTGTTTTTTCAGAGGTATCCGTGACAAAGCTCCTCCGGCTCCTCGTAGCGCCGCTGTCCGCCGCCGCCCTCCTCCTCAGCGTGTTCTCGGCCCCCGCCCGGGCCGACACCGACCCCGTGCTCGCCGCCCGGTGGCAGATCGCGTGGGACACCTACCGGTTCTACGAGTGCCTGACCGCCCCCCTCCCGATAACAGGACGAAGCCAGGTCAAGCGCGACATCTCCATCGATATCAACGCACCGGTGGAGCACGTGTTCGACGCCTACTCGAACATCAACAACCACCTCGGCATGCACTCGTTCCTGAAGCGGGTCGTCACCCACGCGGACCGGACCGACGCCGGGACGCGCTACGTCGACTTCACGGCCGTGGAGGACATCCCGGTCGCCGGCCTGCCCGTCACCTCCAACACGCACGCGCAGCAGCGCATCCACCGCGACGAGTTCTACTACGAGACCGACTCCTGGACGCTGCCGAACGTCGTCACGCACCAGAAGATCGTCTTCGAGGACCTGGGCGACGGACGGACGCACGTCACCGAGCATCTCACCTTCGAGGCGAGCGTCCTGCTCATCGACTTCACCGTGACGAACGGCGTCTCCTCCCACCAGGCGACGCAGGCGGGCCTCAAGGCGGCGATCGAGAGCGGCGAGCTCTGAGCCGAGCCACCGGCGAAGGGGCCGCGCCCGCCGTTCATCGGGCGCGGCCCTCTTCCCGGTTCGTGTCGTTCACGCCGTTTCATATCTAATTCAGCCTGATCCTGCCCATTTCAGCCTTTTCCCGCCGGTTCACGTCGGCTCTCACCCGTTCCCATCGGTTCGCGTCGGCTCCCATCGGTTTTCGTCGGCTCCCATCGGCGCCTCCGAGAGCGACCCCGCCGGACACGGAGGGCGCGGCGGGCGATCCCGTACGCCCCGACATGCAGGTGAGGGCGACGGACCCGATCACCAGGGGTGGAGATCGCGGAACACGGCCGGAGTACTAGGCTGGCCCCCCGTGACCGAATTGTCTGCCCTCTCCGCCGTTCCCACCGGTTCCCGGGACGGAGTGCTGCGCTTCTACTTCGGCCCGATGGACTGCGGCAAGTCCACCCTTGCCCTGCAGATGAACTACAACCACGGCCGCCAGGGCAGGCGCGGCCTGGTGCTCACCAAGCACGACCGCTCGGGCACCCCGCAGGTCACCAGCCGGATCGGCCTGGGCAGTGAGGCCGTCGAGGTCGTCGACGACCTCGACCTGGTGGCCCTGGTCCGCGCGCACGAGCCCATCGACTACGTCATCTGCGACGAGGCGTGCTTCTACACGGTCGCCCAGATCGAGCAGCTCGCCGATCTCACCGACGGTTTCGGTATCGACGTCTACGCCTTCGGCCTGGCCTCGGACTTCCGCTCGCAGATGTTCCCCGCCGCCCAGCGGCTGTTCGAGCTGGCCGACGAGATCAGCCGCCTGCAGGTCGAGGTCCTGTGCTGGTGCGGGCGTCCCGGACGCCTGAACGCCCGGGTCGTCGGCGGCAGGATGGTCCGTACCGGCGAGCAGGTCGTCATCGGTGACACGGGCGCCGACCCGATCCGCTACCAGGTGCTGTGCCGCCGCCACTACCGCTCCGGCGAGCTCGGCCTGCCCGTCTGACCTCTCGCCGGGCGGGGGGAACAACCGGGCGAACAAACCGGGCGGAAAACAACCGGACAGGGGAACAGCCGGGCGGGGAGACCCCGCCCGGGTGATTTCAGACCGCGCAGTAGCCCTCGTCGTCGCAGGCGTCGCCGCCGTTCGTGGCGGCCTTGACGGCCCTGGCCGCCGGAGACCGGCCGGTGCGCTCGGCGACCTCTTCGAGGGCGGCGAGCAGGGTGTCCTCGGGCTGGGCGCCGGAGACGGCGAACTGGCCCTCGAAAAGGAAGAGCGGCACCGAGCTGACACCGATGGCGCGGGCCTGGGCCAGCTCCTCCCTCACCGCCGCCACGCCGTCCTCCCCGTCCAGGTCGGCCTGTACGCCGAGGTCGCGGGCGAGTCCGGCGAGGACCTCGCGGGAGCCGACGTCGAGGCCGTCGGTGAAGTGGGCGCGGAAGAGGGCGTAGAGCGCCTCCTCCCCCTTGCCCTGCTCTCCGGCGAGCCGGATGAGGCGGTGCGCGTCGAAGGTGTTGGCCTGGATCGAGTGATCGAAGTCCAGCGTGAGCCCGTCCTCGGCGGCGACCCCGGTCACCCTCCCGAACATCTGGGCGGCCTGCTCGGCCCCGCCGAACCTCGCCGCGGCCCATGTGAGCGTGAGCTCGCCGTTGGACTTCGTGTCCGGCGCGAGCTGGAACGGCCTGAACTCGACCTCCACCTCACCACCCTTGGCCCGGTAGCGCTCCACGGCGCGGGCGAAGCGGGTGTGGCCGATGTAGCACCACGGGCAGACAACGTCTGAGTAGATTTCAACCTTCACACCACGTTGCAACCGGCACGGGGACCCGCTGATTCCACGGGCTCGCCCCGCGGTCCGTGGGCGTGGAGACGGACACGTGGCGCCCTGACGCGAGCCACCCGACCGGCGGTGCACGCGGTGACCGGCGCGATGTCCGCACCCGGCGTCCGAGGTCGGCCCGAGGTCGGTCAGAGGTCAGTACGGCAGCGGTCTTCCGGACGGGCTCCGCAGGTCCAGCACGTCCCGGGCGGGATGTCGCGAGCGCTTGCGGATTCGTATCCGACGCATGCTCCGGGACTCCTGTCGTGTGCGCGTACGGGCCTGGCCTGCCGATTCCTGTGGTGTGCCGCCGTTCGGGCGGCGCGGATGGTCCATGTCGTCTACGTCCCCCGTATCCTCTCTGTCCTCGCTGAGGAGAGGCCGTCCTGTCAGTCATGTCGTGGCCGGGTGAGCCGGGTCGCGGTGAGGCTCCCCCCTCGGCCCCCTCAGGCCACGGTGCCGTCGAGATGTGTGTGCACCGCCAGCTCGAACCAGCTGACCTTCCCCATGGGCGTGCGTTCGCTGCCCCAGAGGTCGGAAAGCAGGTCGAGCAGGTACAGTCCGCGCCCTCCCTCGTCGTCCTGGCGGATGTCGCGCACGCGGGGCAGGACGGGATTGGCGTCGTACACCTCGCAGCGCAGCGTTCCCCGCTCACAGGAGACGGCGAGCCGGATCGGCCCCCACGCGTGGCACAACGCGTTGGTGACGAGCTCGCTCACGAGCAGCCGGGCGATCTCGTCCTGCTCGTCGATCTCCCACTCGGCCAGCTGCCCGCACACCAGCCGCCGGGCTCTGGGCACCGAGACCGCGCTGGGCACGAGCTGCCAGGACGCCCTCCTGGTACCGGGACGAGGAAGCGAAACGGCGACCGCGCGGAAGGCGAGGGCGAACGGTCTCATGCCGCCCTCCCGCAGGGAGCGCGATGGGCGGGAACGCAACGCCCGTCGGGCAGGAGTTCCCCGGTGTCCTCGAAGACCACCACACCGTTGCAGAGCAGCCCCCATCCCTGCTCGGGATGGGAGACCACGAGACGAGCCGCCTCATGATCAAAGGCATCCGCGGACGGACAGGCGGGCATGTGCTGGCACACGGTCCTACTCCGATCTTGATTGGCTACGGAGAGACGCTCACGGAACCCCCGAGCGGGCGATCGTCCTCACCGGTTCGCCTCCGGCCCGTCGGCGACGAGACCGGTTCCCCTTCCGAACGCGAGGGAGCCGTCTCGCTTCCCTCCCCTGCCGGTCCTTCGCCCGCGCCCGCGTACAGCTCAGCGCGGCCGGTTCACGGCGGACGATTCACGGCGGACGGTTCCGGTGGTAACCGGAAACCCGCTGCCGGTACCTGCATTCACCCGTTCGATGACCTGCGCGTGACGCAAAATCTTCTGCCACGCTCCCCGAAACGAACACGGTGTTGATTTATCGCCACTTAATGTGGATTCATCTGTGTTTACACCCGTGTGTGTTGAACGTCGATAGAGCCATGGTCTTGTCCTGGTAGAGCATTCTTTGCGGTGCTGGTTCTCCCTTCGCCAGGTAAAGGCGGGGGATGCCGAGGAGTCCCAGACGCCCCGGGAGACATGGGCCACGAACCAGGGGACTACGGGGCGTAGACGACGGACCAGGGGCGGGGCGTGGGCGACGGGGACGTCCCGGGCGCCGCCTGCGAGGTCCCGGCGGTGACGTCCCGGGCGAGGACCCCGGCCGCCAGGGCGGCGAACCTGGCGGCCGCGGGGTGGGCCGGCCGCTCCGGCCAGGCGACGCAGATCCCTCGCCGGAGAGGAGCTCCGGCCAGGGGACGCCAGGCCAGCCGAGGCTCCCTGCGGGCTATCGCCTCCTGCTCGAACGCCACCCCGTGCCCCGCCAACACGAGTCCGAGCAGGAACTCCGGGTTGCGGGCGTGCTGGAGGCGTACGGGCGAGAAACCCCCCGCGCGGCAGGCGTCGAGCATGCGGTCGTACCAGGCCGGGGAGGTCTCGCGCGGGAAGACGACGAGATCGTGCCCGGCGAGGTCGGCCAGCGCGATCTCCCACGACCGTGACCCCGGCCGCGCCCCCGGCCGGGTCAGCACCAGGGGGGAGGTGCGTGGCAGCACCACGCCCAGCGGGATCTCCACGACCGGCCCGGACCGCAGGCCGGGAACGCCGACGGGGTGGTGCACGAGGCCCGCGTCGAGCTGGGCGGAGGTCAGGCGGCGCAGCTGTTCCGGAGTGGTCAGCTCGTGGAGCTCCAGCCGCAGCCCCGGGGTCTCCTCGGTGACATGCCGCAGCAGGGCGTGCAGCGTCACGGCCGGGATCTCCGGGGGTACCCCGACCCGGAGGGTTCCCAGCTCACCGTCGCCCGCCTGGCGCATCGTCGCCCGCAGGCGCTCCTCACCGGCGAGGAAACGCCTGGCCTCCCCGACGAGGAGCCTGCCCGCCATCGTGAGCTCGATCTGACGGCGTGAGCGGTCGAACAGCTCGGCCCCGAGCTCGCGCTCCAGCCGCTGGATCGACTGGCTGAGCGGCGGCTGCGCGATGCCCAGCACCTCGGCGGCGCGGCCGAAGTGCAGTTCTTCGGCGACGACGATGAAATGCCGCAGATGCCGGGAAAGGTCCACGGCGTCACGATAGGCGATCGCCCGCGGCCCCGCGGCACGTCACAACCCCGGGGCACGGCACAGCCCCGCAGGCCCGCGGCACACACAGGCCCGCAGACCCGCCGCGCGTCACGATCGGGGGGCGGGCCTGGATAGCGTTGCGGGCATGTCGGCAGAGGAACGGATAGCGGGAATCTTCACGGTCGCCGGGGTGGAGGGGCACCTGCACGCGCTGGACGTCACCGGGGGCCGCGAGATCGCCGTGCGCGCCGACGAGCAGGTCGTGATCGCCTCGATCTTCAAGGTGCTCCTGGTCCTGGAGTTCGCCCGCCAGGCGGCGGCCGGCCAGCTCGACCCGGCCGAGCGCGTTCTCGTGACGGCGCGGGACAGGCTCGGCGGGTGGGGGACCGCCGGATGCGCGGACGACGTGGAGATGTCGCTGCGCGACCTCGCCCACTTCGCCATGCAGGTCAGCGACAACACCGCCGCCGACCTGCTGATGCGGAGGGTCGGACTGGACACCGTGCGGATGCTGGCGGCGGAGCTGGGACTGGCGCGCACGCGCGTGGTCGGCGGGCCCAGGCAGGTGCTGGAGTCGATGCTCGCGGACGTGGGGGCGCGGGACGAGGCCGAGTTCGCGCGGATCTTCCCGGCACTGTCTCCCGAGCGGGTACGGGCACTGAGGGTCCTCGATCCCGATCACACGACCTCCAGCACGGCGCGTGACATGACCCGGATGCTCGGGCTGATCTGGCGGGACGAGGCCGGGCCGCCGGAGGCGTGCGCGGCCGTCCGCGACTACATGACACGGCAGATCTTCTGGACGCGGATCGCCTCGGGCTTCCCGCCGGGGACGCGGGTGGCCGCCAAGACGGGGACGCTGCCCGGCCTGCACATGGAGGCCGGGGTCGTCGGGTATCCCTCCGGCGAGAGCTACGCGGTGGCGGTCTTCGCCCGGACCGGGCAGCTGCCCACCCGGCGCGTCGACGTCGACCTGGCGATCGGCCAGGCCGCGCGGACCGCCGTCGACGCGCTACGGAACGGATGAGTCACGCCTCCCCGCGCACCGGGTGAGTTCCGCCTCTCGCCCCTGGATCACGACCAGGTGGGACGAGGGCTCGGCCGTCGGCGCGCGGCCGGCCGGATGAGTCATGCCCTCCCCGCGCACCGGACGGGTTCCGCCTCCTCGCGGACCGGGTGATCCCTCGTCCCACCTGCTCTGATACGCGTTCGCCTATGGGAGGCGAGGGTCGCGGATCTTGGACGTGGACGGTCCGGTGGTGGTTGGGTCCTCAGCGGGCCGCACACGGCCGGCGGTCGTCACCCGGACAACCGGTGACGGCCGCGCGTTCATCCGTACCAAGGGGGAGACATGTCCCGATTCGATCGAAGAGGTTTCCTGCGCACCGCGACGGCGGGGGCGGCGCTGGCGGGGGCCGCGCTGGCACCGGCGGCCGGAGACCTCCTGTCCCCGTCCCCCACCAGGGCCGCGACGGCGCGTCCGGGCGGGAAGAGGACCGCCGCGACGTTCCGCTGGCTCGGTACGTCGGGCTGGCGCGTGGACGTGGGGTCGTCGACGTTCCTCGTCGACCCGTACGTGACACGGTTCGACGCCGGCCTGGCGGCGGGCGCGTTCAAGCCCGCGACACGGCTCACGGTCGACACCGAGGCGGTCGGCAGGCACGCGGGCACGCCGAAGGTGGTGCTCGTGACGCACTCGCACTGGGACCACTTCAACGACGTCCCGCACATCGCGACGTCGACCGGGGCACGGGTCGTCGGCACCGCCACCACGTGCAACCTGGCGCTGGCGTTCGACGTGAAGAGCGGCCTGCTCAGCCCGGTGAAGGGCGGGGAGGTCCTGGACTTCGGCGACTACGTCGTCGAGGTGGTGGCGTCGCTGCACAGCCGCAACGCCGACTACTCCATGGCCTTCCCCGGCGTCCGGCTGACCAGGCCGGAACGCAAACCGGAGACCATCTCCGACCTGCCCGAGGGCGACACCCTGGCGTTCCAGGTGACCGTCAAGGGCGGCCCGTCGGTTTTCTTCATGGGCGGCAGTGACTTCGTCGAGCGCAACCTCACCGATCTCGCCCCGGACGTCGCGATGATCCCCACCACCTCCTCGTCGTCCACGTACGACTACGTGCCGCGCCTCCTGCGGGCCCTGGACATGCCCCGCGTGGTCGTACCGGTGCACTGGGACAACTTCGAGGTGGCGCTGCGGAACCCGCCGCAGACCGACGAGAAGTCGAGGAAGAGCCTCGCGGAGTTCGTCGCGGCGGTGCGCAAGGTCAGCCCCAGGACAAAGGTCGTGATCCCGGACTATCTGACACCGCACACCTTCGCCTGACGCCCGCACTCGCAGGCCCGCGCTCGCAGGTCCGCTAGGGAGCGGAGGCGATCTCCTCGAGGCGGGCGGCCAGCTGATCTGGCTCGCCGTCGATCAGGGCGGACACCCCGCGCCACCAGGCGAACCACTCGCCGCTGCGCCACATCCAGTCGATCCGTTCGATGGCGGCGACGACGTCGCCCTTGACGCGCCACACCTCACCGGCCTGCTCGGCGGAGGCGCCGTTGCTCAACGCCCAGGCGTGCAGGGTCGCGGCGGCCATGGCGTCGACCGGCCGCTCGTACGGGTCGGGGTGCTCGTCCAGCCGGTGGGGGCCGAGCCCGGCGGCGACGCCCCAGCTCCACTGGGCCTCGGCGGGGCGGGAGTAGCGGAGGGAGTCGAAGTCGAGGTTGGAGCCGAGCTCGTCGTCGGAGCGGCGCAGGACCACCGCGTCGAGGCGGCCGCCCGCGTCGAAGGAGACCACGATCCGCTGGCCGGGGTGCGCGTCCTTGGGCAGCTCGACCCGGTCCTCGGCCTGCCAGGAGTTGAGGTCGGTGACCGCGGCCGGACGGCCCCAGGTCTCGTCGGCCGCGTCGTCGGCGATCCAGGCGGCGAGCATCTCCAGGACGGTCAGGTCGGTCCACGGATCGATCGCCGTGGCGGTCTGGAGCACCTCGTCGGGCGCGGGCAGCTTGCCGCCGCGCTCCCGCCGCCACCACTCGCCCCCGAGCTCGCGGGTGCCGACCAGCAGACCGGCCAGCGCGGCGAGTTCGGTGGACCTGCGGGTGAGGGGGGCGCCGCGTGCGAGCTCGACGGAACGCGCGACGCGGTCGGCGCCCAGCGCCGCCTCCGCCTCGCTCAGCAGCAGGGCGGCATCCGGGCGCTCCTCGCCCAGCAGATCGTGGATCAGTCGTCTGGCCTCGGTCCTTGCATCCTCCGCACGTGCATCACGCATACCGACACCGTACGCCGGGAGATCCTTAGGCGCGAGCGTCACCGGGCGGTACGGCCGTGCCGTCGTCCCGCGGCGACCCGGCGAGATGCTCCGCCCTTCCCACCATGTAGGCGGCCACCGCCGCCGTCACCACCTGGTAGACGGCGATGAGCAGCAGGGTCCCGGCGACCGCCCAGTGGGGGTGGCGCAACCACATGGCGAGCAGGACGAGGTGGAGGCCGAGCACCTGGGGTTTGGTCGCCGCGTGCATGCGGGACAGGGTGCCGGGAAACCTGACCAGCCCCACCCCCGCCGCGAACGCCAGCACCGCCCCCAGCAACAGGCACGCTCCGGCGGCCACATCCAGCGCGGTCAACGGGCACGTCCCGCGAAGAACCTCACCAGCGAGACCGAGCCGACGAACCCCAGCAGGGACAGCACCAGCAACACGGGCAGCGCCGAATACTCCCGGTACGTCGCCGCCTCCGCCCCGACCGCGCACATGACGACGGCGGTGAGCACGTCCAGGGCGACGGCCCGGTCCAGCATCGTGGGGCCGCGAACCAGGCGGTAGAGCGTCATCGCCGCGGCGGCGGCGAGCAGCACCAGAACGGTCAGGTACGTCGTCGTCATCGCAGTTCCTCCCGGTCGGCGCGGGTGCCGAAGGCCGCCACGATGCGGTTCTCCAGCCGCGTCACGTCCTCGCGGGTGACCCGGGTGACGGTCTGCGCGTCGCCCGGGACGCCGAGCACGTGGAGCACGAGCAGCCTTTGCCGGACGTTCGCCTCCAGCACCAGGCTGCCCGGCAGCGCCGACAACGCCACCGTCATCAGCACGGCCACCGTCTCCGACGAGGAGCGCAGCCCGACCTCGACGATCCGGACCGGGGGCGGCGCCCCCGGGCGCAGCGCCCAGAAGGCGACCCGGAAGCTGGAGACCATCAGGTCCCCCGCGAAGCGGACGACGAACAGGAGGATCCCGACGGGGTGCAGCCGGATGCCGGAATCCTGGACCGGCAGCGGCAGCAGCCACACGACGGCCAGCCCGGCCAGCAGGCCGCCGAGCACGTTGCCCACGCCGAGGTCTCCCCAGAGCAGCAGCCAGACCACCGTCAGCCAGGCCACCAGCGGCAGGGGTACGGACCTGCCCAGCACCCGGGGCACCGGGATCACCGGGCCCGGCCCCCTCACCGCCCACCGCCGAGCACCGCGGAGACGTACGGCTCGCGGGCCAGCAGCTCGCCCGCGGCCCGTTCGGCCAGGGCGGACAGCGGCCCGGCCAGCACGGTGTACGACAGGGCGAGCACCACCAGCGCCGCCGTGGCGGCGAGCATCGGCGCCGGCATGGTGACGGCGGTGACGACGGCCTCGCCGGTGATCCCTCCGGTGCCCCCCGCCCCGCCCGCACCGGCCGCGCCGGGCTCCTCCCGGGCGCCGCTCTCGCCTTCCCCGTTCTCCCGCACGCTTCCCTCCTTCGTGGTCGTTTCCGGGGAGGGCGGGACCGGCGCCCCCCAGAAGGCCCTGCTCCAGGTCGTGGCCACCGCGTACAGGGTGAGCAGGCTGGTCAGCAGCCCTCCCGCGACCAGGGTGAGGGCGATCGGACGGCCGTCCGCGACCCCCGCCTGGATCAGCCCGAGCTTGCCCAGGAAGCCGGACATCGGCGGTATCCCCGCCAGGTTCATCGCGGGCACGAAGAAGAGCACCGCGATCGCGGGAGCCGCCCCCGCGAGGCCGCCCAGCCGGTTCAGGGAGGTGGTGCCGGTACGACGCTCGATCATGCCGGTCACCAGGAACAGGCTCGTCTGCACGGTGATGTGGTGGGCGACGTAGAAGATGGCGCCCGCCATGCCGACGACGCTGAACAACGCGACCCCGAACACCATGTAGCCGATGTGGCTGACCAGGGTGAAGGAGAGCATGCGCTTGATGTCGGTCTGCGCCACCGCCCCGAACACCCCGATCAGCATGGTCAGCAGAGCCGCCCACATCAGCAGGCCGCTCACCGGGCCGCCGGGGAACAGCAGCGCCTCCAGCCTGATGATCGAGTAGATGCCGACCTTGGTGAGCAGCCCCGCGAAGAGCGCCGTCGCGGGGGCGGGCGCGGTCGGGTACGAGTCGGGCAGCCACGCCGACATCGGGAAGATCGCGGCCTTGACCACGAAGACCAGCAGCAGCGTCAGCTCGACCAGCAGCCTGATGTGCTGGGGCAGCACCGAGAACCGCTCGGCCAGCTGCGCCATCGACACGGTGCCGGTCGCGGCGTAGGCGACCGCGATCGCGACGAGGAACAGCAGCGACGACGCCAGCCCCACCACCGTGTAGGTGGCCCCCGCCCGGATGCGGGCCTCGGTCCCGCCGAAGGTCAGCAGCACGTACGAGCCGCCGAGCAGCATCTCGAACCCGACGAAGAGGTTGAACAGGTCGCCGGAGAGGAAGGCGTCCGACACCCCGGCGACCATGATCAGATAAGCCGGATGGAAGATCGACAGCGGCGCCCTGTGCTCCTGGTCGGCGCGTGACTGGGCCAGCGAGTAGACCATCACGCAGAGCGTCACCGCGGAGGAGACCGCCAGCATCAGCGTGGAGAGCCTGTCGGCGACGAGCGCGATGCCGATCGGCGCGCCCCAGCCTCCGGCGTGGGCCACCAGCGGCCCCTCCCGGTCGGCGGCCGGCAGCAGGAGCAGCGACACGAGCAGTACCACCGCGAGCGTGCCCACGCTGATGAGCGCCTGGAGCCGCACCAGCTTCCGGCCGATGGCCAGCTTGAGCCCGGCGGCCAGCAGCGGCAGCACCACGGGCACCGGGATCAGCGCCTCCACCGGCACCCCCTCCACCGGCCCCCCAGAGACTCTCCGCCCCTCAGAGACTCCCCGCCCCTCAGAGACTCCCCGCCCCTCACGGACCTCCCTCCCGCACCGCGCGGGACGCGATCCCGCATCAGTCCTCCCCCTCCAGGTCGGTGTCGTCCTGAGCCCTGGCCTGCCGTACCCGGTCGGCGCGGATCGCGGCGCGCATCTGCCGGAGGGCGTCGCGACGGCGGGCGTGCAGCCGCCTGCGGATCTCACGCTCCCGCGCGACCTGCTCCCGCTCCCTGCGGGCGAACTCGGCGCGCATCTCCCGTACGCGTTCCCGCCGCTTCTCCTTGGAGACCTCCTCCGCGCGCCGCGCCTCGGCGAACCGCTCGGCGAGCTGCTCGGCGGACAGTCCCTCGTCCTTGTGCTCCTGCAGCCAGCGGCCCAGGTCGATGTTGACGTCGAGGATCCGCTGCTCCAGTTCCGCGGCCTCCCTGCGCTCCCGCTCGTGGCGGGCCTCCCGCAGTCGGGCGAGCTCGGCGCGCTGCTCCCTGACCAGCCGCTGGTACGCCTCCCGGCGTTCGAGCACGTCCTGGCCGAGTTCGCCGCGCCTGGCCCGCAGCCGCACCCAGCGGTCCTCGGTGTCGTCCTGCACCTCGTCGGCCCCGGTGAGCTGCCAGGAACGGTGGACCATGGCGAGCAGGAAGGCGGTGACGCCCAGCGTGATGACGATGGCGGTGAGCACCATGGCCTGCGGCAACGGGTCGGCCATCCGCTCCGGGGCGGCCGTGCCCAGGATCGGCGGCCTTCCGGGCGGGCCGCTCGCGGTGAGGATCAGCAGGTTCACCCCGTTGCCGAGCAGGATGACACCGGCCAGCAGCCGGACCAGGCTCCTCTCCAGCAGCAGCGTGACCCCGGTGGCCACGAGCGTGCCGGCCACCAGGAGGGGCAGCAGCGGGGCGGTCACCGGTCCTCCCCCTCGTCGATCCGCCGGTCCAGCTCGGCGCCCAGGCCGCGCAGGGCGTCCTGCACCATGCCGATCACCGTGACGTAGACCCCGACGTCGAACAGCAGCACGGTCGACAGGTGCAGGTCGCCGACGAGCGGGACGTGCGGGTCGGCGGCGAGCATGTCCAGCGGCCCGGAACCGGCCAGCAGCCCCCAGAACGCGGTGACCGCGCACAGCAGGAGCCCCAGGCCGATCAGCACCCCGGCGGTGACCGGCGCGGCGGCGGCCAGCTCGTACCGGCCTCCGGCGAGATAGCGCATGACCAGCGCGAGACCGGCGACCATGCCCCCGGCGAACCCCCCGCCCACCGCGCCGTGCCCGGTGAACAGCAGGAAGACCGAGACCACCATCACCGTGTGGAAGGTGAGCCGGGCCACGAGCTCGAAGATGACCGCCCGCTGCCCGGGGGGCAGGGTGGCCGCGAGCCAGTACGTCCGGGAGTCGTCGCCGTTCCTGTCCCGCGGGGCCCGCAGCGCGTACGACCGGCTGCGCAGGAAGATCAGGCCGGTCATGCCGAGGGTGAGGACGACGAGCACGGAGGTCTCCCCCATGGTGTCCCAGGCCCTGATGTCGACCAGGATCGCGCTGACGACGTTGGTGGCTCCCGACTCCCTCGCGGCCGGGGCCATCATCGTGCCGACCGGCGTCGCCTGCCGCGCGTTCATCGCGAGCCCCCCCGCTCCGGCCGCCACCGCGCCGCTCACGACACCGAGGACGAGTCGCGCGCCGAACGGCACCCGGGGCCGGTCCTCCCGGGGACCGAGGGGAAGCCTGCGCAGCACCAGCACGAACACGACCAGGCTCAGCGTCTCGACGAGGAACTGGGTCAGGGCCAGGTCGGGAGAGCCGTGCACGAGGAACAGCAGCGCCGTGCCGTACCCGGTCAGGCCCGCCACCAGCACCAGCACGATGTGCGAGCGCACCCTGAGCGCGACGGCGGCCGTGGCCATCAGGAGCACTCCGATGACGGGCTGCTCGACGCGCTCCCAGAGCACCACGTCCGGGCGGAGGCCGGGCGAGGGCCCGTACAGCAGTGAGAAGGCCGCGACCCCCGCCAGCGACACGAACGCGATCATGAGGTAGTCGGGCAGCGAGCCACGCTGGACGACGCCGGTGAGCTGCAGGGAGAAGCGGCCCAGCCCGCGGACCAGCGCCCAGTAGACCCGGCCGGAGTCGACCACGTGCAGCGCCGTCCCCACCCGTACCAGCGGTTCCCTGACCAGGAAGAGGAGCGCGCCTCCCGCCAGCGCGGCGGCCGACAGCAGCAGCGGCACCGGGGCGCCGCTCCACAGCGCGAGGTGGGTGCCGTGGCCGGGACCGGGGAAGGTGCCGGTGTAGCCCTCCATCGCCTCGCCGTAGCGCCCGGCGAGCGGGGCGGCGGCGAGCCCGAGCGCCGACAGCAGCGCGGGCGGCAGGAACATCGCGGCGCCGGTACGGCGCACCGGCACCGGCTCCCGGCCGGGTTCGCTACCGAAGGCGCCCCACAGGAAACGCGCGCTGTACCCGGCGGTGAGCGCGGAGCCGAGGACGACTCCCGCCAGGACCACCGTGTCGGCGGGCCGCCCGGTCAGCAGCGACTCGAAGGCGGCCTCCTTGCCGACGAACCCCAGGAACGGCGGGATGCCCGCCATCGAGGCGGCGGCCCCGGCGGCGGTCGCGAACAACCACGGCGCCGAGCGCCGCAGGCCGCTCAGCTCGCGCAGGTCGCGGGTTCCGGTGGCGTGGTCGACGACGCCGACGACCAGGAAGAGGGACGCCTTGAACAGCGCGTGCGCGAGCAGCATCCCGGCCCCGGCGATCGCGGTGTCGCGGGTGGCCGCGCCGAACAGCACGGTGAGGAACCCCAACTGGCTCACCGTGCCGTAGGCGAGCAGCTTCTTGAGGTCGTACTCGCGCAGTGCCCGCCAGGCGCCGAGCAGCATGGTGAGCAGGCCGAGGGGTACGGCCGTCCAGCGCCACGCGGCGAGGTCCCCGAAGGCCGGGCCCAGGCGGGCGAGCAGGTAGACACCCGCCTTCACCATCGCCGCGGCGTGCAGGTAGGCCGAGACCGGCGTCGGCGCGGCCATCGCGGCGGGCAGCCACATGCTGAACGGGAAGATCGCCGACTTCGACAGCGCGCCGACCAGGACCAGCGCCACCGCCACCGGGACCAGGCCGCCGGACGGCGGGTCCGCGACGATCCGCGAGATGCGGTACGTCCCGGCGGCCTCGCCGAGCACGACCATGCCGCCCAGCATCGCCAGCCCGCCGAGCGTGGTGACGGTCAGCGCCTGCATCGCGGCCCTGCGGCCGGTCCTGCTCGCGGGGTCGTGGCCGATCAGCAGGTAGGAGAAGAGCGTGGTCAGCTCCCAGAACACGTACAGCAGCAGGAGGTCGTCGGCGACCACCAGGCCGAGCATCGCCCCGGCGAAGGCCACGAGCACCCCTGCGAACCGGCCGAGCCCCTCGGCGGTGGCGGCGAAGTAGCGCGAGCAGTACAGCACGACCAGCGCGCCCACACCGGTGACCAGCGCCATCATGAGCACGGCCGGCGCGTCGGCGCGGAAGGACAGTCCCAGGCCGAGGGCGGGCGCCCAGCCGTGGTGCGACTCGACCGGGACGCCGTCCAGGGCGATCCGGACCGTGTAGGCGACCCCGCAGGCGGGCGGCACGGCGAGCGCGAAGAACGCGTCCCGGCCGAAACGGCGCACCAGAGCCGGGGCGAGTACCGCCGCCACGGCGTGCAGGATCAGCAGCGGCTCCATGTCCCCCCGGGCACCCGTCGTGGCCGACGTATCCCAAAATGCCGGGAGGCATACGTTTCACCGGTCAAGCACGCGGGCCGCTTGACCCGAACACCGCCGGTTCTTCACCGAGGCGTGATCAGCGCCCCGAACGCGCGGGCACGGTCACCACTTCCCACCACGGAGCGCGGTCAGCGCTTCCCGCCCCTTCCCCGCCGTCCCCCGCCCCTTCCCGGCACCGCTCACCGGAGGGCGCCGTCCCGCCACGGAGCGGCGCGTCAACGCCTTCTGCCGGTGCGGCCGAGCAGCCAGCCGATCACCGCGCTGCCGAGCGCGACGCCCGCGCCCATCCCGAACGCGGCGAGCATCGACCAGGCGGGGACCCCGGGTCCGGGCCGCTTGGCCGGGCGCTCGAAGACGTGCGCGGATCCGGCCTGGCCGGCCGCGACCGGCGATCCCGGCGCGGCGAGAACGGCGAGCGACGGATCGCCGCCCCCTGGCGCGGCCGGGGTGAGCACGCCGTCAGCGGAGACAGGGGCGAAGGCGGGCCCGGAGGAGGCGGGCACGGGGATCGGAACGGAGACCGGGACGGAGACCGGGACGGAGACCGGAACGGGAGTCTCCCCGGCGGCGAGGTGGCTCTCCACGGCGGAGAAGAACTCCCCCGCCGTCTTCCTCGCGACCGACCCCAGCATGCGCTGGCCGACCCCGCCGATCATGCCGCCGATCACGGCCTCGGCGTCGTAGTCGATCCGGGTGCCGCCCTCGACCTCGCTGAGACGGATCTCCACGGTGGCGTCCACGGTGCCGGGGGCGCCCTGACCGCGTGCCCTGAGCACGAACCGTTCCGGCGCCTCGGGCTCCGACAGGGCGACCTCCCCCTGGTAGACGCCCTTGATGGAGGCCACTCCCGCGGTGACGGTCATCCGGTAGGTGTCCGGCCCCGTCTCCTCCAGGCGCTCGCACCCGGGGATCGTGCGTACGAGCACGGCCGGGTTCTGGAGCGCTGACCACACACGATCTCTGTCGATGCCGAGCACGGCACTGCCTGCGAGCTTCACACCAAGCACCCTAGGCAATCGCCGGGCGGGCGGATAACAGCAACATCTGCCCGCCGCCCGGACCCGCCCTTGTCAGTGCTGCCCCAGTGCTCCCCGCTGCCGCCCCGGCGCCCTCGAACCGGACCCCGGCGTACCACCGGCACGCGGCCCCCTCGGCACGGCGAGGGACGGCCGGGAGACGACTTCGCGGATCAGCCGGCCGCGGGACTTCCGGACCGCAGCGGCGCGCCCACGTCGTGCAGGTGGCGCAACGCCTGCGCGTACGAGCTGACGAGCCCGGACTCCAGGTAGTCAACCCCCAGCTCCTCGCAGTACGCCCGGACGATCGGCTGGGCGCGGCGCAGGTTGGGCATCGGCATGCTCGGGAAGAGGTGGTGCTCGATCTGGTAGTTGAGCCCGCCGAGCACGACGTCCAGGACCACACCGCCGCGCACGTTGCGCGAGGTCAGCACCTGGCGCCGGAGGAAGTCGAGCTTGTCCTCGCCCCTGAGCATCGGCATGCCCTTGTGGTTGGGGGCGAAGGTGCAGCCCAGGTAGACGCCGAAGATCGCCTGGTGTACGAGGAGGAAGACCACGGCCTTGCCGGGCGACAGCACCGCGAACAGCGCGCCCACGTACAGGACGGCGTGCACGGCCAGCAGCGACGCCTCCACGGCCCGGTGCCTCATCGTCGGGCGCCTCAGCGCCCGGACGCTGGACACGTGGAGGTTGAACCCCTCGAGCGTGAGCAGCGGGAAGAACAGGAACGCCTGCCAGCGGCCCAGGAACCTGGGCAGCCCCTTGCTCTCGGCGGCCTGCTCACGCGACCAGACCAGGAAGTCGGGATTGACGTCGGGGTCGTGGTCCTCGTGGTTGGGATTGGCGTGGTGGCGGGTGTGCTTGTCCATCCACCAGCCGTAACTCATGCCGATGGCGAGGTTTCCGGCGACCAGCCCGGCGATCTCGCTGGAGCGGCGGGAGCGGAAGACCTGGCGATGGGCCAGGTCGTGGGCGACCAGACCGATCTGGGCGAACACCACCGCGAGGAAGACCGCCACCAGCAGCTGGTACCACGAGTCGCCGAGGGCGAAGAAGGCCACCCAGCCGCCGACGAAGGCCGCCGCGACCAGGCCGAGCCGCACGGCGTAGTAACCGAAGCGCCGGTCGAGCAGTCCCGCCTGGGCGATCCGCCGCGACAGGCGGGCGAAATCACTGCCCCGCTCCCCGTCCCCTCGGACGGTGTTTTCCGGGACGACGGGGGAATCCGCGTCATCGATCGCGGTGGAGTTGGTCACGGTTCTCCTCAGATGGGCCGGATCACTCGACATGATCTCGTCAGCCGGTAGCGCCACAGATCGACGTCAACCAAGCAAGCCAACCATCCCAGGATTCCGTGGTCGCCGTAATCCCAAACCCCCGCTCACACCCCAGCTTGTAGTAGTGCTGGCCCTACCCCTGCAGACTCCATGATTCCTGGACGATGACCAGAAAGCCCCTGGAGTCAACCCCTAGCCTCCCCTACAGTGCCCGCCGCGCCGGGCTTCTGGCTGCTGGCTGCTGGCTGCTGGCTGCTGGCTGCTGGCTGCTGGCTGCTGGCAGGATGGTCGCCCATGGCATCGGGGACATACTGGACGATCAGAACGGCGGCCGCGACGGCCCTGGCGGTGAGCGCCGGGTGCGCCACGGGCCTCGACGGCGGAACGGGCGGGGCCGGTGACGGCGCCACCCCCGCGCCGGGCGCCTCCCGCGCGTCGAAGGCCCCCTCCGGCGCGGGCGACCGGGCGGCGAGACCGGCCGGACCTCCCGGAGTGACGCCCAGGCCTGGTGAGGTGGGCAGGTTCCCCCGCCCCGGCGACGGCCTGCCTCCGGTGATCAGCTCCATTCCCACCAAACGGAAGGTCGTCTTCCTCACCATCGACGACGGCTGGGAGCAGGACCCCGGCTTCGTGGCCCAGGTCCGTGACCAGCGGATCCCGGTGGCGGCCTTCGTCACCCGCGACGCCGTGGAGGCGAGGGGCACGGCCGACCCGACCGCCCAGGGCGGCAGGTTCCTGGGCGCGGGCAAGTGGAGGTACGTGCGCGACCTGCGCGACGCGGGGGCGACGATCGAGAACCACACGCTGACCCACCCCAACCTCCCGGCGCTCGGCTACGCGGGGCAGAAGACCGAGATCTGCGGCACCTCCAAGCTGATCCGCAGGCACACCGGCACCGCGCCCACCCTGTTCCGCCCGCCGTTCGGCAACCACAACACCCTGACCCGCAGGGCCGCCAAGGCCTGCGGCATCGACGCGCTCCTGCTCTGGACCGCGACCGTGCAACCGGGCGGGAAGATCGCCTACCAGGTGCCCGACAAGAAGCTCCGCCCCGGCGACATCCTGCTGCTGCACTTCCGCCCGAACCTCGCGCGCGACTTCAGGATCCTCGTCGCGAAGATCAAGCGCCGGGGGTTCGAGCTCGGCAACCTCGACGCGTACCTGAAGGCGGCGGCCCGCTGACGCGGTGACCGGCCCGCCCGGTTCTCGCGCGTTTTCGTGAATGTCCCTGACGACCGGCGCGATACCGGGTCATTCTGTGGCGAAGACCGGGCACGGAGGGCGCTGGAGAATGACGGACAACGAGCGGGAGAAGGTCTTCGCGGAGGTCCTGGCCCGCGTTCTGGACGAGCCGGAGCTGACCGCGAGCACGAACGACGCCGACGTCCCGTCGGCCGGCGAACTGCGCGAAGCCGCGATGGACGAGCGAACGTCCATCCTGGGGCAGGTCAGGAGCGCGGAGGAGGAGTACCGCCGGGCCACCGCCGCGGAGGACGAGTATCGGGCCACCACCCGGGAGCGGGCCGGGCGGGGCACCCGGCGCCTGACCTGGATTCTGCACCGCGTCGCGTGGGGAGCGGCCCTGCTCGTCACACTGGCGATGTGCGTTCTGAGCGGCTGGAGCGCCGAGCTCGCGGCGGCGATCACCGAACGCCGTCCCCTCTCTCTGGGCCACGCCGCGGCCACCGGGCTCGTCTTCGCCCTGGGGCTCGTCGTTCTCGGCGCGTTCGCGGCCTTCGCCACCCGGTGGCTTTTCTGGCTCCTGTCACCCGCCGTACGGGTGGGAACCCCCTCGGCCGAGGAGCGGCGCACGACGGTGACGGTGACGGTGACGACCTGGGTCATCGCACTGTTGGCGGCCTCGAATCTCGCCTACTCCGCCCAGGCACTCGCCTGGCAACTCACCTACCGGCGCCTGCAGGGGCCGGGCGAATCCTACGGTTGGTGGTGGTGGGTGTTCCTCGGCGCCCTGGCCGTCTACGCCGCGGCACTCCTGTCGTTGAGGAGGGAGCAGTTCCCCGCGTTCGTGGAGCTCATGCCCGAGTACATCGATTCCGGCGGGGACAGGGACCAGGCCGCCCGGCTGGAGAGCGCGTGGCGGGAGGCGCTCCACGAGAGCCTGCTGGGCTTCATGCGCGCGCAGATCAGCGGCCGGATCGGCAGGCGGGTCGCGCGCCGGTACGCCACGACGCTCGACATCGGAACCGCTCCGGGCCTGCGCCGGATACGGGCGCTTGACTACCACGTGCCGACCTCCGCGGAGAGCAGGCTGATCATGATCAGCGACGGGATGGACGGCGGGAGCATCGCGCTGTCCGGACCGCGCGGGGTGGGCAAGACCGAGCTGCTCAGGACGTTCTGCGCGGAGGGCGACGGAGCGGCCCGGGGCGCGGTGGCCAAGCTGAGCGTCGAGGTGACGGCGCCGGTCGTCTACGACCGGCGCGAGTTCATGCTGCACCTGTTCGCCAAACTCTGCGTGCGCGTGATGGCCGCCGGCCTCAAGGCGTCGAACGAGGCCGCGAGGAACCTGCGGCAGATCCGCTACCTGCAGACGCGGTCGGCCGAGACGAGCGCGAACGCGGGCTGGGGCGGCTGGGGTCTGTCGGCCAGACGTGGGACGGGTTACTCGCGCCAGCCGCTCACCTACCCGGAGATCGTCCAGGCGCTGACGGACTTCCTCGACGTGGTGGCGAAAGAGCTCGACGAGACCAGGCCCGGGCGCCGGCTGGTGATCGGCATCGACGAACTCGACCGGATCGTGCCCGCGACCGGCGCGCGAGACTTCCTCAACGAGCTCAAGGCCGTCTTCGACGTACCGCACTGCCTGTTCGTGCTGTCGGTCTCCGACGAGGCGCTCAGAGAGGCGGATCTCGCACCGGCGGGCCGGCGCGACGCCTTCGACAGCGCCATCGACGAGGTCGTCCGGGTCGAGCCGCTGGACCACCCCACCGCCGTGAAACTGCTCGACACCAGGGTCATCGGCCTGCCCGCGCCGTTCGCGGCACTGTTCTACTGCCTGTCCGGCGGCATCCCGCGCGATCTGCTCCGGACGGCACGGGCGGCGGTCGCGCTCGTCACGCCGGACCGGCCTCTTCCGCTGGCCGAGGTCACCGCCGCCCTGATCGACCGCGAACTGGCCCGGATCGCCGGCAGCGCCGGCACCGGCGCGGAGGCGCCGGAGGAACTCCTCCGGTTCTTCCACGCGGACCTGGTCCACGCGCACGGCGGGCTGGGCGAGCTCGGAGACCGCGTCACCCGGCACGCCGCCGTGACCGCGGACGGCGCGAAGCTGGGGACGACACTCGCCAACCGCGCCTACTACATGGACACCCTGTCGAGGATCTTCTCGGCGGACCTGTCCAGGGAACTGGTCGTCAAGGCGTCCGATCCCGGCTTCCCCGGCTCCTTCTCGGCCCTGGCCCGGGCACAGCGCGAACTCGGCACGACCGGCACGCTGACCAGATCGACCCTGCAGCAGATCAGGCAGGCGTGGGCTCTCCCGCCTCTGCCCCCGCTGCCGCCCGTCGCACCGGCGCGGTGAACCGCTCGCCCCGCCGCGTCGGAAGCCTCGGGCCGGACGACGGACGGCCCGCCCCCTGCGCGGGGGCGGGCCGTCCGGGGATATGTGGTCACTCACTCTCGGCGGTGTAGAGGTACTCCCAGTCGCCGCACCGGGTGGGGTAGGAGCTGTGCTGGCCGATCTGGCAGACCTTGACGCGGACGCTGTCGACCTTGTGCTTGCTGAAGGCGAAGTGCTTGGCGCCCCCGGCGCCGCAGTACGTGTACGACTTGCCGTCGTACCACTGGTTGCCGCCGTCGCCGAAGTGGTGGACCGCGAACTTCACGTAGGCGCACTTGCCGCCCTGCTTGTACGTGCGGTGGTCGAGGTCGTACAGCTTGCCCTTGACGTCGACCCGGTTCCACTTCTGCTGGCCGTCCCACTCGACGCCGATCCAGCCGTGGCTCTTGGCCCGGTGGTTGGACGAGAAGTAGGGGCCCCAGTTCTCGCTGTAGTCGTAGCCGGTCCCGGCGGTGGTCGCCGCCGGGGCCGCTGTGGCCGCCGTGGTCGCGGCGAGCGCGGTGGCGGGCGCGGCGAGCGCGATCGCGCCGAGGGCGGCCGTGGCCAGCAGGCCGGTGGCAATTCGCTTGATCATGATTTCTCCCCTTGTCTCCCCGAACCGGCCTTTGCCGATTTCCCCCTGGAGTGACTCATTTGTATGGGGAGGGGCTTGCAGATTCCCGTACCGCTCCTTACCGAGCGCTTGCGAGCCGTTTGCAGGGGCTTGCCCCGGTCGGTCATGGAAGGGAGGCGGGTCCTCCGCCCGGCGTACCCGGAAATCACTCCGGAGGCGGACGCCGCGCGGGGGGTGCCCGGCCCACCATGGAGTCACGCCCCGGGGGAGGCGGGTACGGGGGTCGTCCTGCGTGACAGGGCGGAAACCTCTTCCCCGGACGCCCCTTCCCGGACCTCCCTTCGGAGCGGGGGCACCCGGGGAGGGATCCCCGGTGGCGTACGGGAGAGCCGGCGCCGCGGGCCGCGGAAGACGATCTCGGTCCGGCGGAGAAGTGCGGTCTCCCACCGGACCATGTGACGAAGATCGCAGTAGCTCGCGGCGCCCCTCGCGCCCATTGCTCTACAAGTCGTAGTACTACTAAAAGTAGAACTACAAGCTGTAGAGCTACAGGCTCACGAGCTCAGGGCCCCGCGCGTTCGAGGCCCACCGGCTCCAAGCCCTCCGGCTCAGGGCCTGCCGACTTGAGGCCCGCAATCACAAGGCCCACAGTCACAAGGCCCGCGAAGGGAACACGAGGGGACGATGGACGCGCTAGACCTGGCCCGGTGGCAGTTCGGGGTGACCACCGTGTACCACTTCCTGTTCGTACCCCTGACGATCGGGCTCGGCGTCTTCGTGGCCGGGCTGCAGACCGCGTGGTACCGCACGGGAAAGGAGCACTACCTGCGGCTCACGAAGTTCTTCGGGAAGCTCTTCCTGATCAACTTCGCGATGGGCGTGGTGACCGGCATCGTGCAGGAGTTCCAGTTCGGCATGAACTGGAGCGAATACTCGATCTTCGTGGGCGACGTCTTCGGCGCCCCGCTGGCGCTGGAGGCGCTGCTCGCGTTCTTCCTGGAGTCGACCTTCATCGGCCTGTGGATCTTCGGCTGGGACAGGCTTCCCCGGCGCGTCCACCTCGCCACCATCTGGGCCGCGGTCATCGGATCCAACCTGTCGGCGTACTTCATCCTCGCCGCCAACGCCTGGATGAAGCACCCGGTCGGGTACGAGGTGGTCGACGGCAAGGCGAGGATGACGGACCTGTGGGCGGTGCTCACCAACTCCACCGCGCTCGCCCAGGTGCCCCACGTGATCGCGGGAGCCTTCGTCGTGGCGGGCGGCTTCGTCCTGGCGGTCTGCGGCCACCACCTCCTGCGCGAACGCCGTTCCGGTGGTCGCGGGACCGGCGGGACCGGCGGCGCGAGCATCTGGCGGACCCCGATGCGGGCCGCGCTGCTGATGACGGCGATCGCCGGTGCCCTGGTCGCGGGCAGCGGCGACATGTCGGCCAAGCTGCTGTACGAACAGCAGCCCATGAAGCTCGCCTCGGCCGAGGGACTCAGGTACGACACCGCCGGCGCGCCGTTCTCCCCCGTCCCCGGGCTGGAGGTGCCGATGCTGCTCAGCTTCCTCGCCACCGACGACCCGAACGCCGTGGTCCAGGGCACCGAGGACCTTCAGGCGCGGTACGAGGAGCGGTTCGGCCCCGGCGACTACCGGCCCAACCTCCCGGTGGTCTTCTGGTCCTTCCGCGTGATGATCGTCTTCGGCCTGTCCACGGTGGGCCTGTCGGTGCTCGGCCTCTGGCTGACCCGCCGCCGGCGCCGCGGCACCCCCGTGACCGCCCGCGTCCCACGGGAGATCCCCGCCTGGTTCGCCAGGGCCTGCGTGCTCGCGCTGCCGCTGCCGGCCGTCGCGATGATCTCCGGCTGGCTGCTCAGCGAGATCGGCCGCCAGCCGTGGACCGTCCAGGGCGAGCTGCTCACGGCCGCGAGCGTCTCGCCGGGCGTGAGCCTGGCCGAGGTGGCCGTCTCGCTCGCGGTCTTCACGGCGCTGTACGGCGCGCTCGCGCTGGCCGAGGCGGTCCTGCTCACGCGCCACGTCAAGGCGGGCCCCGAGCCCGTCGCCCCCGCCGCTCCCCGCACGCCGCCCTCCCGCGACGACGAGAGCGCGGACGCCCGGCTCCAGCCGACCCTCATGTACTGAAGGCGACGACGATGGAACTCACCACCTTCTGGTTCGCGGTCATCGCGTTCCTGTGGACCGGCTACTTCGTGCTGGAGGGCTTCGACTTCGGCGTGGGCATGCTGGCACCGGCACTGGCCAGGAACGAGGCCGAACGCAAGCAGGTCCTGGGCACGATCGGCCCGGTCTGGGACGGCAACGAGGTCTGGCTGATCACCGCGGTCGGCGCCATGTTCGCCGCCTTCCCCGCCTGGTACGCCGGGCTGCTCAGCGAGTTCTACCTGCCGATCGTGCTGGTCCTCGTCGGGCTGATCGTGCGCGGCGTCGGCCTGGAGTGGCGCGGCAAGGTCCGGCACGCCTCCGACCGCGTCTGGTGCGACCTGGGCGTGCTGGTCGGCAGCGCCCTGCCCGCGTTCCTGTGGGGCGCCGTCTTCGCCGACCTGCTGCGGAGCAGCGCGACGGCCGCCCTGGTCGGCGGGGCGTTCTCGCTCTCGGTGTGCGTGCTGCACGGGGCGGTGTTCGTCGCGCTCAAGACCACCGGGCCGGTGCGCTCCCGCGCCCGGCGCGCCGCGATGATCGCCTCCGCGGTGGCGCTGCCCGCCGCGGTGGCGGCCCTGTCGCACATCCCCGTCACGGGTACGGCGGCCGGCGCCTGGTCGGCGACCCCGTGGCTGTGGGCGGGCGCGCTCGCCTCGATGGCCGCGCTGGCCGCCGGGGTCGCGCTGACCTGGCGCGGCCGGGACGGCTGGGCGTTCGCCGCCACGGCCTCGTCCATCGCGCTGGGCGGCGCCGCCCTGTTCGGCGCCCTGTGGCCCGCCCCGTTCCCCGGGCTCACCGTCGCCGAGGCCGCCTCGGGCCCGTACACGCTGGGGGTGCTGACCTGGATCGGCCTGATCGCGCTGCCGTTCGTGCTCGGCTACCAGGCCTGGTCCTACTGGGTCTTCCGCAGGCGCCTGGTCGCCGGGGTCTCCTGAGCACACCGGCCGCCCCGGCCGGGACCGCGACCGGGGCCGAGGCTGCGACCGGGGCCGGGGCCACCGGAGGCCCCGGCCGGACACTCGGGACCGGCCGCCTCGACCGGACGCTTGGATCTTCGGACCCGACGCCTCAGCGGATGCCTCAGCAGAGGCTTCAGTGGTGGAGGCCTCAGTGGAGACCGAGCCGGGCGAGCGGCTCGACGAGCTCCCTCTCCTCGTACGACAGGTGCGACAGAAGCGTGTCGGTGAGCAGGTCCATCGCGGCCCGCAGGGCCTTGTGTCCGTCGGGTTCCGCGACGAAGGCGACCAGCGCCCGGTCGACGCCTTCGAGGACCTCGTGGATGGCGTGGTGCTCCTGCTCCAGGCGGTCGACGACGGGCACCAGCCTGGGGTCGGCGCGGCGCAGACGCGGGAAGAGGGTCTGGTCCTCGATGGTGTGGTGGGTCGTGACGACCCGGCAGTAGGACTCGCAGTACACGCCGACCGTCCAGTTGTTCTGGCGCATCGTCATCGTGTTGATGTGCGAGCGCGCGAGGCCGGGGTCCATGGCTCCGGAGGTGACCTCCTCGACGAGCCGCCGGACCTCGGCCAGCTCCTGGCGGAGGTGGTCGTGGACGTCGACGAGGTGGCGTCCGGCCGCCTGCTCCCCGGGGGTGTAGGTGCGGGCCGGGTCGGGGGCCGGGCCGGTGGGACGGGTGCTCTCGTCCCAGACCTGGACGTCGGCGAGCCGGGTGCCGTCGTCCGGGGTCGGCAGGAACCCCAGCGCGGGGACCCCGCCCCCGGTACGGGCGGGAGTGACGGTGACCGGCGCGCTGCCCGTCGTGGTGGCCGGTGACGCGCCTCGCCCACCTGCCTCCGCGCCCGTCTCGGCGGGCCGGGGCCGGTCCTCGGCGGCGGGCGCGCCCGAACCGGCGCGCCCGGCGTCCACGAGCTCGCGTACGCCGGGAACGACCTCGGCGGCGAAACGCCGGATGTCGTCGGGGTCGTCGCTCGCGAGGATGTAGGCGCTCATCCCCTGCTCCAGGGTGAGCTCGGCGAGCTGCTCGGCCCACACGCCCGCCGGTCCCTGGAGGAAGCCGCGGCCGGAACCGGTGAAGGTGCCGGCGATGTTGTACAGGCGCCGGACGTCGGCGGGTGAGCGCCCCGCGCCGAGAGCGGCCTCGTCGATGATCGCGTTCATCGCCGGGAGGGCGTCCAGGGCGGCGTAGGCGTGGCTGGGCAGCCAGCCGTCCGCGAGCCTGCCGGTCATGTCGAGCATGCGCCTCTTGTAGGCCCCCAGCCAGATGCCGACGTCGTGGGCGGGCGCCGGGCCCGCGTGCGCCCCCCAGACGCGGTGGTGCCGTCCGTCCACCCGCACGGTTCCGCCTCCCTCCGCCCACATCGCCCGGATGACCTGGATGCCCTCCTCCAGAGCGTCGACCCCCTCGGCGGCGGTCAGCCGGGGTCCGCCGACGGCGGCGATGCCGTCCCAGAAGGCGCCCGCGCCGAGCCCGAGCTCGACGCGGCCCCCGCTGAGGATGTCCAGGGTCGCGACGCTGCGGGCGAGCACCGCGGGCGGGCGCAGGGGCAGGTTCGCCACGTTCGGCGACACCCGCACCGTCGAGGTGACGGCCGCGACGACCGACAGCAGCGTCCACGTGTCGAGGAACCGCGCCTGGTACGGATGGTCCTGCACGGTCACCAGGTCCAGACCGGCCTGGTCGGAGAGCCGGGCGAGCGCGACGACCCTCTCGGCCTGGTCGGCCCTCGGGGTCAGGAAGGTCCCGAACAGCAGCTCGTGCCCGTAGTCGGCCATGTCTCTCCTCGGTGCGTCATCTCGGCCGCGCGGCACGCGCCCTCCCGGAGCCCGGGTGCCCGGAGACGCCCGGACACCTGGACGCGCGGCCCCGCGATGGTGCGGCACGACAGATCGTATGCAAAGCAGATGAATTGTCAAACAGAAGGTCTTATTGACCGTTGATCCTGGTAATCTCGTGACATGCCCGCAACCTCACGTTCCGGCGCCGAGACCCCGGACGCCCTGGACACCGACCTGGGCTGGACGCTCGGAGTGGTCTTCCGCTCCTACGTCAGGACCGCGAACACGCTGGTCAGCCACCTTCCCGGTGGTCCGCGCGGCTACCAGGTGCTCGTCGCCGCGGTGGAGGGGCTGCCCGGCGGTCAGGGCGCGCTGGCACAGCGCCTCGGCGTCGACAAGACGGTGATGACCTACCTGCTCGACGACCTGGAGAAGGCCGGCCTGGTCGAGCGCCGCCCCGACCCCGCCGACCGGCGCAACAAGCGCGTCGTCGCCACCGAGCGGGGCAGGGCGGCCTGGACCGACACGCAGTCCCGGCTGGAACACGCCGAGGACCACGTGCTGGCACCGCTGGACCCGGCCGACCGCTCGTTGTTCCGGGAGCTGCTGCGGAAGCTGGCCGTCCGGGCCAACAGCCTGGACCCGGAGCACAACACCTGCCGGCTCGTCGAGGAGCTGGACCCCGAAGGCGTCCCTCCCAAACCGCGCCGCTCCGCCCGCGGCTGACCACCGGCCGTCGCGAGCGCCCCCTCGCCCGACGCCGCCCGCCCCCTCCGGCCGGCCCAGGTCTTCCCCCGGGCCGCCCGAGGCGTTCTCCCCGAGCCCGGCCGTCCGCAGCGGATCGGCGACCTGCCCGCCGCGGATCGACCTGCCCGCCGCGGATTGACCTCAAGAAGCCTTGAGGTTGAAGGATGGCCTCCATGGACATCGGAGTGATCCTGCCTTCCGTCGCCGTACAGCGGGAGCAGCGGCTCGACCTGGGCACCGCCGCGCGGCACGCGGAGGAGGCCGGGCTCGACGGCGTCTGGCACGGCGACCACCTGGCCACCGGGGCGGCCTCGCTGGACTGCGCCGTGGCACTGGCCGTCGCGGCGGGGGCGACGACACGGATCCGGATCGGGGCGAGCGTGTTCGTCCCGGCGATCCGTCCCCTGGCGTGGTCGGCCAAGCAGATCGCGAGCCTGCAGCACGTCTCGGGCGGGCGGCTGGTGCTGGGCGTCGGGTCCGGCGGCGGCGCCGGGCAGTGGGCGGCGGCCGGGGTGCCGTACGGCGAGCGCGGCAGGCGCACCGACACCGCGCTGCAACTGCTCCCGCGCCTGCTGGCCGGGGAGGCCGTCACACTGGTGGACGAGGCGGCGGAGATACGGCTCGAACCGGCCGTGCCACCCCCGCCGATCTGGGTCGGCAACGCTTCGGCGGTGGCCGTACGACGAGCGGCACGCCACGGGGACGGCTGGTTCCCCTCGATGGTCCCCCCGGCGGCGGTGGCCTCGGGAAGGATCAGGCTCGCCGAGCTCGCCGCCGCCCACGGACGCCCGGAGCCGGTCGTCGCCGTCGGCGCCACCGGCGTCCTCGGCTCGGCCCCCGGCCTGCCCACCCGCGCCTCCATCGCCTCGGGCATCACCGGGTACGGCATCCCGCTGGAGGAGGCGACGAGGCTCCCCGTCACCGGCGAGCCCGCACGGGCGGCCGAGCAGCTGGCCGCCTACCGGGAGGCCGGGGCTCGTCACGTGGTCCTGGGATTCGCCGGAGGCGACTGGCGCGAGCAGTGCGACCTGCTCGCCGAGGCCCGCGCGCTCCTGGCCTGACCGCCGGGGCACCTCCGCCTCACACGCCTCTCCCGCCTCCCCCGCCTCGGCGAGGAGAGGTACACACCCGTCTCTCCCGCCCGAGGCGCCACCACCTCACCCGGAACCAGGCCGTACGCACGCCAGGACCGTCCTCACAACAGGCCAGGCCGTCCTCACGGGAAACCAGGCGTCCTCGCCAGAAGGCCCCGGGGGGGGAAGGGCCGGAGTAGCACGCGGCACGCGCGGGACGTGTCCACCGGCGAGACCTGTCCACCGGCAAGATAGATTCAGGCCCGGTACCACCGGGGCCGACCCGGGCATCGGCCCGGCCGCCTCCCTCGCCATGGACGGACGGCCGCGATGAGCGCGCGTTTCGAGGAGATCGACTGGCGCCCGACGCCGATCGGCGCCATCAGCCTGCGGCGCCGGAGGGAGCCCTCGCTCGGCATCGACGTCTACGAGATCAAACTCGACGACGACTTCCTCATGTCGAGCCTGTTCACGGTGGCCGAGATCGAGCTCGCCCGGCTCGGGCTGGCGGCGCTGCCGGGCACGGACCTCGACGTCGCCGTGGGCGGGCTCGGGCTCGGATACACCGCCCAGGCCGTGCTCGAAGACTCCCGCGTACGCTCGCTCGTCGTGATCGACGCGCTCGCCGAAGTGATCGAGTGGCACGAGCGGGAGCTGCTGCCGGTCGGCGCCCGGCTGATGTCGGACCCCCGCTGCCGCCTGGTCCACGGTGACTTCTTCGCGATGGTCGCCGCCGGTCCGGGCCTCGACCCCGAGACCCCGGACCGGCGCTTCCACGCCGTCCTGGTGGACATCGACCACACGCCGCGCCACGTGCTGCACCCCAGCCACGCCGCCCTCTACACCCCCGAGGGCCTGCGCCGGCTCGCCGGGCGCCTCCGTCCGGGCGGTGTCTTCGCGCTGTGGTCGGACGACCCGCCGGACCCGGACTTCGCCGCCGTGCTCGCGGAGGTCTTCGCGAACTCGCGGGCGCACGTCGTCACCTTCCCCAACCCGCTGCGGGGCGGGGAGTCGGCCAACACCGTCTACGTCGCGACGAACGCCACCTGACAGCCCGGCACCGCCCGCCTCCCCGGCGTCCGGCCGGTCGAGATCCGATCCCGGCCGACGGACGCGACCGGCGGACCGGCGGGGACGGCGGACCGGCGGGCCGGCGACGGCCGCCGGGCGGGCGCGTCAGCCGGGCTGGTTGCTGTCCTTGTGCGCGCCCCAGCCGTGCCAGCACTCGACCTCGATCCAGGCGCTGACCCGGGCGCGGCTCCGATCCGGATACTCCTTCCCGAGATACTGGCGGGCCAGCCGGTCGATGTCGGTCAGGTCCTTGTCGTCGCGCATCTCGACGACACGCCCGACGATGCTGACGTGGGTGTACCAGTCCTTCGCGTCGAGCACGGTGAGGGAGACCCGGGGATCGTCGCGCAGGTGCTCCAGCCGCTTTCGGCCCTCGTCCATGTTGACCAGGATCCGGCCGTCGTCCCAGAGGTACCAGGTGGCCGTGGACACGGGCTGGCCGTCGGGCCGAAGCGTGGTGATGACGGCGTGGTTGGGCTTCTTCAGCATGGCGACTGCTTCTTCGGGAAGCGGCGGCTTTGACATGATCGCTCCTCTTCGCCCCGGCGTCCCCTGCGGTGAAGGTGGCGCGTGCGGTTCACAAGATGTACATCCACGGTGTCACATCCCGAACGGTGACGGTTCAGCGACCCTCCGTGAACACCTCTGACGACCCCCGCCGCAACTCACACCCTCCGCCATACAGGCGCACCGCCTTGCCGGATCGGCCACCGACAGGGACGGGCCGGACGCCGTCAGCCCGCGGGGGGGGCGGCGAAGGTGAGCGTGTCCACGAGAATGCCCGGCACCACTTCGCGATCAAGGACGAGACTCCGGCGTTCGCGCCCGAACACGCGCACCGGCCCGCGGATCACCGCCACCGCGAGGCCGGCCTCACCGCGAGCGCCCGTACGCGCCGCGAGCCCGGCGATCAGGGCGCGGAGAATCCGGCGAAGACCGACGGCCAGGGCGATTGTCTCGACTACTACGTTCTGCGAT
Source organism: Streptosporangium vulgare (assembly GCF_042428775.1). Classification (NCBI taxonomy): domain Bacteria; kingdom Bacillati; phylum Actinomycetota; class Actinomycetes; order Streptosporangiales; family Streptosporangiaceae; genus Streptosporangium; species Streptosporangium vulgare. The sequence goes on from NZ_JBHMBS010000040.1 coordinate 52,748, forward strand.
ACTACGTGAAACGTACTAGTTGTCAGGAGGTCGCCATGGGTCTGTCCGAGCTGGGCCGGTTCTCCGAACCGGCGTTGCTGGTGCTGATCAGCCTCGCGGACGGTCCGAAGCACGGTTACGCCATGCAGCACGACATCGCCGAGCTGACCGGCGGCCGTCCCGGGCCCGGCACCCTCTACGGCGCCGTGCGGCGGCTGGAGGAGCTCGGGCTGATCACACCGCACGAAACCGACGACGCCCGCCGCCGGCCCTACGAGCTCACCTCCCTGGGACGCCGGCAACTGCAGGCGGAGCTGGAACGCCTGCGGACCGTGGCCCACACCGGCCTGCGCCGCCTGGCCACGGCATGACCGCCCGGGAGCGCCGGACCGGCCGGCTGCACGCCCTCGTCCTCCGGCTGTACCCGCACGACCTCCGGCACCGCTACGGGCCCGAGATCCTCGAACTCCTGGAGACCTCGTCCACCCCGATCCGCGATCTGGCCGACGTGGCGCGCTCCGGCGTGCGGGAGCGCGCCACGTCGGCGCTGGCGCGGCACTCGTCGCGGCACTCATCCCGGCATTCCTCGCAGCGGACCCTGCGGTGGATGACGACCTCGGCGGCCGTGGTCGCGGCGGAGGGGGCGCCGCTGGCCCTGTCCGGTACGGTGCCGTGGGCCGTCCCGGTGGTCGGGGCGGCCGTCGGCCTCATGCTCACCCACCGGTGCGCGGCCAGGCTGCGGCTGACCCTCCTCGTGACCTCGGGTTTGCTGTTCATCTACCTGCTGCCGCACTTGTGGGAGTCGGTGAGCGGCGAGGCGGGCCGCGCGCCCGAACTCGTCAGCACGGTCGCGTTCGGCGTCGCCCTCGCCCTGGCCGCCCCGCTGCTGCGTCGCCGGCCCGGCCGCCGGACGACCGTGGCCGCGGGGGCCGTCGCGGTGCTCGCGCTGCCGTCGCTGGCGACCACGCTGCTCGCCGCCCTGGGACACCTCGCCCATCCCTGGCAGTCGTACTGGCTGGTGATGTCCTCGTACGCCCCGCCCGGGGTCGACGGCGCGCTCGTCTACTACCCGGTCCTCTACACCTGCTGCGCCTTCATGCTCCTCGCCTGCGCGGCGCCCCGGAACCACCCCATCCCGTCGCCGGAGGGCCACAACCTCCACGCGTGACCTTCCGGGACGCGCACCGCCCTCTACTTCGACGACGTCGCGGTCGACACCGGCGGGGTCGACCTGCGGGTGCCGGACGGCTCCTCCGACTCCTGCGGCGTGCCCGACACGAGCGACCTGCCGCTGCCCGACCCGCTGCCCGGCGACCCCGTCGTCACCGGCCTCGGCGTCACCTTGCAGGAGTTCGTCACCATCCCCGCCAGCAACGCCACCGCCCCCGGGCCCGGATCAACTGCGCCGGTGAGATCCCCGACGGCTCCGGGCGGCTCTACGTGCCCGACCTGACCGCAAATCCCAGGGCGTCTGAAGGCATCATTCTGAGTCATACATATTCTCGATGAGCTTCTCGGCACGGCGTTCTCAGGGGTGGCGCCACTGGTCCGGGAGGGCGTGATGGACGAAATACACGGCCGCTACGGCTCAACGCTGCTCCGCCACCGCATCCTCCCGACCTAGGACTACGTCACCGTCGAAAGAGAAACGGAGCCGAAAACGTCCTCTCCTGGCGAGCTGGGAGTTGGCATTACTTCAGATGCATCGGCGACACGAGGCTCATTGTGACGAAGAAGTCACAGGATCCGCGTGCCCCTTTCGGGTAATTAAGAATTCCTCTGTGATGTCCGTCACAAGGTTTTTTGGGTTTGCCGACGTTGAAGGTACGTGAGCTGTCCAAACCGTTGGACCGTTTCAATTCGCCGACCTCCTGCACCAACTCTGACCAGCTTGTCAAGATCTATTCCTGGTTCGTCTCACCTGTGTATATCTATGGCGTTCTTTATGCGGCGCTTATGGGGATGCGCTTGAAGCCCTTAAGGGTTTCTGGTCTACGGGGAGTGTGGGCGTGGCCATGCGGCGTGCTCAGGCAGGTACGAGTGTGCTGGGTCGGAGCCGGTTCGGGCTCGGACGAAACGGACCACCAAGGTGGGTGAGCCACGTCGCCTTGGTCCTGACCGTAGCTCTCATGCCGGGTGCTCTCGCGTTGGAGGCGCAGGCGTTCGCCATCGATCCCTCTCCGAAACGGCTGACGATCCCCGGTTCCCCATCTTCGGGTTCCGTCAGCAGTGCCCCTGTCCAGGATTCCGGGTCCGCGGCGAATCTGCCGCACCTCGTCGGCCCGGCCGCCACTCAGCCGCAGACAAAGGACAAGGCGAGTAGCGACAGCAAGCGACCCGAGGGTGCGCTTCCGCTGGAGAAGCCGCACGAGATGGTGGACGAGCCGGCCACGAACGGGCTGAACAGTCCGCCGCCGCTGACATGGCAACCATCACCCGCTGCCACCGGATCAGTGCGAGTGAAGAACGACGGACGACAGGCCCGTGTTCGCGCTGAGAGCGCTGATATCCGTAAGGTCTCTCTGTCGACGCTCAACGGCCAGGGAAGCGCGGTGCGGGGGGATGCGAAGGCAACCCGGACGCAGGCTGTGCCGGCTGTCACAGCCGCACTTCCGACAGTGTCGGGTCTCTCGGCCTACCCAGGCCAGCAGGTGTCGGGGTTGTGGACGTTACCGTCCACCCAGCCGACCTTCTCCGCCTATGGCAGTGACTCGGAGTCACGACCGCTGCGCCTGGAAGCCCAAATCGAACACGACCCCTCAGCCGCCGGACAAGGCTCGGGGCTGATCTGGTCGGGAAACAGCGACCTGTCGAACAGCGGATGTCACCCGACCACCAGATGCTGGCTGCAAACCCCCGCCGTGACAGCGGGCAAGCTCAAGGACGGCTGGCTGATCCGCTGGCGAGTACGCACCACAACCTCCACCGCAATAGCCGGACCGTGGTCAGAATGGCAAGCCGGACGAGTCGATGCCTCCAAACCCGTGGTGTCGGAACTCTCGGCCTACCCAGGCCAGCAGACATCGGGATTGTGGACACTGCCCTCCACCCAGCCCACCTTCTCCGCCTA
>NZ_JBHMBS010000041.1:0-52697 GCF_042428775.1 Streptosporangium vulgare
CCCGCTACGACAAACGCGCCTACATCTACCTCGGGACCATCACGGTCGCCACCCAGACGATCTGGCTCCGAACCTGATCCAAGAAACAGGACCTAGCGGCGAGACGGTCGCGCGGAGCGGCTCTCGATCGCCGCCAGGGCCTCGCGCGCCTCGGTGACCCAGTGCGCCGCCCCCCACAGCTCGGCGACGGCGACCGACCGGGTGAAGTGTCCGGCCGCCTCGTCGTCGCGGCCCAGCAGCAGGGCGAGCTCGCCGAGTGTGTGCGCGACCGGGCGCAGGGCCAGCGACAGGCTCGTGGCTCCGGCGGGCGGGTCATCTCGGTGGGGCAGCAGGGTCGCGTACAGCTCCGCCGCGGCGTCCCGTTCGCCGAGCGCCACCACGGCCATCGCCCGGAACGTCGCGAAGAGCGCGAAGAAGAAGTCGGGGCGGATCGCCACGGCCCGCCCGCGGACCCGCCGGGCCTCCTCGGTCCGGCCCGCGGCGGCCAGCGCCACGGCGAGCAGGTCGGCGGCGAACGGGCCGTACTCGTCGAGCAGCGCCCGGGCGGCGGGGGCGGACTCGGCGACACGTCCGCGCGACACCTGAACGGCGGCCAGCGCGAGCTGGAGATAGCCGGCGGCGTGCAGTGAGCCGTGCCGGGCCATCCGCTCGGCCGTCTCGGTGTAGAGCCGCTCCGCTTCGTCGAACCTGCCCTCGACGTGCGCGAACATCGCCAGCGCGCATTCGCAGACCCCGACCGCCTCGGCCATCCGGTAGGCGCGGGCCAGCTCCAGCGTCTCACCGACCAGCCGGCGCAGCTCCGGCACGTCGTTCGTCGCGGCCGCCGCGTTGGCCTGTACCAGGAGCCCGGCCACGCGGTACGCGGGCAGGTCGTGCTCGATGCCGATCTCGGTGAGCTCCCGGCACAGCTCGGCCCGCCCGGGCAGTTCGAGGCCGTTCTGGTCGCGGGCCAGGACCGCGATCGCGGACGCCCTCAGCCGGGGGTCGCCGAGGGTGGCGGAGAGGGCGAGGGCCTCCTCGGCGGCGGCCCGCGCCGTCGGATCGGCCTCGCCGATCAGCTCGTGGGCGTAGGCCTCCAGCAACCGGCACCGATCCACCGGATCGAGATCGGGCCGCGCGAGCAGGCGGCTCAACCTCGTCACGACGGGCCGGTCCACGACACCGTACGGGCGGGTCTGCCAGGGGGTCGGCTCGGTCCACGTCGTGAACGCGGCGATCATCAGGTCATCGCGGTGGACCGACTCGGCGAACTCCACGGCTCGCTGCCGGGTCTCCCGGGCCGCCGCGACCGCGCCGGCGCGCACCTGGGCCCGCAGCAGCCTGCCGAGCAGGCCGACGCGCTCGCCCGGATCCCGGTCCTCGCGCGGGATCCGGTCGAAGCTCGTCACCGCGTCGGTGAGCAGGGCGACGGCCACGTCGTGGGCGTACCGGGCCTCGGCCAGCTCGGCGGCCCGCACGCCGTACTCCACGGCCTTCGCCGCGGTCGCCGCCGACGCCGCCCGGCTGTAGTGGTGAGCCAGCGCCGCGAGCCCGGCCGGATCGTCGCCGAGGCCGGCGCGGTCCAGGGCGGCGGCGATCCGGCCGTGCATCCGGGTGGCCCGCAGCCGGCTCACATCGGCGACGAGCGTGTCCCGGACGAGCGCGTGAACGAACCGGACCCGGCCCGGACCGGGTTCGATCAGCAGCCCGGCGATGAGACCGGCTTCGAGCGCGTCCAGCACCCCGTCCTCGTCGGTGTCGGCGGCGCCCACGAGCACGTCCACCTCCGCCTCCCGCCCGGCGACCGCCGCCAGCCGCAGCACGGCGACCACCGGCTCGGGAAGCCGGGCGAGCCGGCGCCGCAGCACGTCCCGTACCCCCTCCGGCACGTCGGACAGCGCCACCAGGGCGCCCTCGCTGCTCAGCAGCCGGGCGCTCTCGCGCACGTAGAAGGGATTGCCGCCGGTCCGCTCGGCCAGCGCGGCCACGGTCGCGTCGTCGGTGGCGCACACCCCGCGGACGAGCTCCGCCACGGCCTGCCCGGACAACCCCGCCAGGGGAAGCCGCAGCGGCGCGGATCCGGCGAGGACGGCGAGGGCCTCGGTGAGCCGCCCGCCGGCCTCGTCGGGGCGGTAGGCGGCCACGAGGAGGATCGGAGCGCGTACCCCGGCGACACCGCTCAGCATCGCGAGGGTCTGGGCGTCGGCCCAGTGGAGGTCGTCGAGGACGACGGCCAGCGGACGCTCCCGGGCCACCGCCGCGAGCCAGGACCACACCGCCCGGTGGAGCCGGAACCGTCCTTCGGTGGCGTCGGCACCGCCTGGATTCACCGCATCGGTCAGCAGCGGCGCGAGGTCGGCGGCGAACTCCCCGGACGGGGGCACGCTTCGGGCCACCCCGCGCGACACCTCCGCCCAGGCCCACGCCGGTGGAGCGCTCTCGGCGTCGGGGCAGCGACCGGTGGCGACGAGCCAGCCGTCCCGCTCCAGGTGCTCGGCCAGCCGCCCGAGCAGTGCGGACTTCCCCAGCCCCGCCTCTCCCGTCACCAGCGCGACCCGAGGCCCCGCGGTGGTGGCCGCCGCGGTCGCGACCAACGCCGACAGCTCGGCGTCACGCCCGACGAACGGCTCCGCCGCGGGCGTGACCACGCCTGAGACCGCTGATGAGACCGCGCGCTCGGCGACCGCGCTCTCGGCCCTGTCGCGCGGCGGCACCGGAATCGCGGCCGGCGACGGCCGAACGGGCGCGGTCTCAGGCGGGAGAACCGATACCCGCTCCCCCGGGCCCGGCACCGAAGCGCGCAGCACCTCCACGCGCCGGGTGAGGATCGCCTCTTCGAGCGCGGCCAGCTCAGGGCCGGGGTCGAGGCCGAGGTCCGTCGCGAAGATCTCCCGCGCCCGGCGCAGCGCCGCCAGCGCGTCGGCCTGCCGTCCGCTGCCCCACAGGGCCAGGGCGTGCAGCCGCCAGCCCTCCTCCCGCAACGGCTCGTCACGGGTGAGCCGCCCTGCCTCGGGCACCACCGTGGCGACGTCTCCCGCGTACAGGCCGGCCGCCACGTGAAGTTCCCGTGCGGCCAGCCGCAGCTCGCCGAGGCGAGCCGTCTCGCCGGCGGCCCACGGCTCGTCGGCCACCTCGGCGAACGCCGGCCCCCGCCACAGCCCCAGCGCCTCGGCGAGCAGGGCCCTGGCAGCCACCGGGTCGTCGGCCGTGACCGCGCGGGCCTCGCCCAGCAGATCCTCGAAGCGCCAGGCGTCCACCGCTTCCGGCGGCAGGCGCAGCGCGTAACCGGGAGGCGCGCTGACCAGGAGCCGGGCGGGAGCGCGCGGCGGCCGTCCGGGCTCCAGCAGCCGCCGCAGGTTGGACACGTACGCCTGCAGGGAGGTCACGGCCCTGGCGGGCGGTTCGCCGCGCCACAGATCGTCGACCAGCCGGTCGATCGACACGACCTGCCCGCGCGCGGCCACCAGCAGGGCGAGGACCCCGCGCTGCCGAGGCCCTCCGAGGGGGACCGCGACGCCGTCGGCCTCCGCCGCGAAGGAGCCGAGCACTCTGATCAAGACCATGACGCCGCACATCGTAGCCGCCCGCCCGGGACGGCCCGGTTCCATGACGACTCCAAACGACCTCCAAGACCCCCGGCGGAGTCTGTTCACAGCGCCAGGAACCGACGAAAGGCAGACCCATGACCGCCAGCGCCCACGAGACCGTCAACACACACGAGATGGTGGTCGTCCACCGCGCCCTCCGCCGCGAGGCGCGGCTGCTCGCCGACCTCGTCGCGGCGGTCGCCCCGGGCGACACCACCCGCGCCCGGGTGCTCGCCGGCCATTTCCGCGACTACCGGCTCGGACTGCACAACCACCACAGCGGCGAGGACGAGCTTCTCTGGCCGCTCCTGCTCGCCCGGGTCGATCTGGACGCCGAGATCGTGCTCCGCATGGAGGCCCAGCACGAGCGGATCGCCGCCACCCTCGGCCGGCTCGACGCCGCCATGGCCGCCTGGGAGGAGAGCGCCGGAGCCGACGAACGCGACGTCCTCGTGGCCGCGCTCGTCGAGCACCGGACGGTGCTCGACGAGCACCTCGACGACGAGGAGGACAACCTCCTCCCGCTCGCGGCGCGGCACCTGTCGGCCCAGGAGTGGAAGGCCCTGGGCGAGCACCTGGTGGCCAACACCCCCAAGCTCACGCTGTTCACGCTCTTCGGCCTCGTGCTCGAGGACGCCGACGCCGGCGAACGGGCCATGATTCTCGCCGGTCTCCCCCGGCCGGTCCGGATGATCTGGCACGCCCTCGGCCGGCCCCGCCACGCCCGCCACATGCGGCGCGTCCGCGGCTGAACCGCCCCCCGGCGTCGCCCCCCTTCCCCTCAAGTCGCCCCCTTCCCCCCCGCGTCGCCCCCCTTTCCCCCGCCTCGAACCCACCTTTCACCCAGGGAGAAGACAATGCTCACCCCCATCGCGTACGGCCTGGCCGTCCTGCTCGACCTCCTCGTCGCCTTCGTCGGCGCGCGGTTCCTGCTGGTGCCGCGCGCCGCGGCCGCCGGTTACGGCGTTCCGGCCAAGCCGGACGGGGACGCCGCGTACCTGACCGTCAAGGGCCTGCGCGACCTCAGCTACGGCATCCTCGGCCTCGCGCTGCTCGCCTTCGCGGGCGCCCACGCCGCCGGATGGTTCATGCTGGTCGTCGCCCTCAACCCCCTCGGCGACACCTTCGTCGTCCTGCGTCACGGCGGCACCAGGGCGACGGCCTTCGGCGTCCACTTCGCCACCGCCGTGACCGTGCTCATCAGCGCCGCCCTGCTCTTCGCCATCTGAACCGGGGTCCCGGCGACCCTCCCCTGGTCCGGCCGCGGGCTACCGGCGGCTGGACACCGCACCAACTCCGGCACTCGGCGCTGACTCACGCGGCCGAGGACGGCGCGAACACCTCCACCCCGCCGGCCTACTCCGGGCATACCTCAGTCGTCTCACTGGCCCGGCTATGCCCAGGTCTCCGGCGAAGCACTCGCGCGCTGGCGGCGCTACGCCTGGCTGGCCCGGAGCGAAGATCTTGTGGTGGTGACTGCTCTGGTGGCAGCCCGCGCGGTGGAGCTGTCCCGATCCTCGCCATCAGCGGGGTCCACGACCTGGAACAGGATCTTCAACAGGTCCTGCGGCGCGTCCCGCATGAGGTTGTGCCCGCTGTCCAGCGCGTACGTCCGCCACGAGGGGTCTTCACGCAACCGCTGGTAGACGGGGGTGAATGGGGATTGGCCGTCCCAGCCCGCGGCGTACACGTAGTCCCTGCGGCGGATGTGCGCGAGGTCGCCGGTGAGCTGGAGTGGCTGGAGCAGCGAGGCCAATGGGTGGGGCGTGGCCCGTGGGTCGAAGAAGGGCAGCGGCCGTACCGCGTAGCCGGTCTCCACCACGTCCATGTACCATCGGCGCTCCTGGTCGGAGACGAGGGTCCAGGTGGAGTCGCCGGACTCCGGCACCATGGCGTCCAGGTACACCAGGGCATTCACCCGTTCGGGTGCGCGGTCGGCGGCACCGGTGATTACCATCCCCCCGTAGCTGTGGCCGACCAGCACCGCATCCTGAATGTTTTCAGCGGCTAGCACACTGGTCACGTCCTGGATGTGCGTGTCGAGGTTCACTCCGCCGTGCAGCAGATGGCTGCGCTCGCTGAGCCCGGTCAGCGTCAGCGGGTAGACGGCATGCCCCTGCGCGCGAAGCTCGCCGGTGAGCTCCTCGAAGCACCAGCCGCCGTGGCACATCCCTGGGATGAGCACGAATTTGCCCATGATCTTTCTCGCTTTCTCTTGTCGGATTTGGTGGCTCATGAGGCGCTGCCCGGGAGAACATCGACCGCATGCGCGGTGTGTGTCGGGTCGCCGGTGTCAGACGCACGTCTCAGTTGTGTGCCGCACCGGGCCGGGGTGCGCCGGGGCGTGTGCGGCCTCCGGCGATGGCGATCGCGGAGGCCGCGGCGCACAGGATCGCGGTCCACGCCAGGGTGGCCTCGGTCGAGGTGTGATCGGCGACCATGCCGGCGATCCACGGCCCGGCGGTCTGCCCGGCCGCGAACACCGTGGTGAAGGCCGCCAGCGTGGCGGTCCAGTCGGTGGGCGGGACGTTGCCCTTGATGAGGGCGGTGATGGCGGCGGGAACGCCCATGAATGTCGCCCCGTAGATGATTGCGGAGGCGAGGATGACCGGTGGCGTGGGTGCTGCCAGCGCCAGCGCCGCTCCGCCGGCCAGGATCGCGAGCAGGGTGGCCAATGCCCGGGTGGCGGCCCACTCGGCGGTGAGGCGGCTCCACAGCACGGGCGCCGCAACGACGGCCAGGCCCAGCGCCGTCCAGGTGAGCACCACCTGCCTGAGCGAGGCGTGTTGGTCGGCGAGGTAGGCGGACAGGAAAGTGATGTAGGTGATGTACCCGGCGGCGAACAGCAGGTAGGCCAGGGCGGCCCCCCACAGCGGACGCACGCGGACCCGGCCGGCCGCGGCGGCATGCGCGTCCTCGTCCGTGCTCGCCGCGCTCCAGCTCGCCACTGTCGCCAGTGCGGCAGCGACGGCCAGGCCGACCCAGGCGAGGCGCCAGTGCTCCCCCAACGCGGGAATGCTCACACCGCTGACAACGATGCCCAGCCCCGTGCCGGCGAAGTACACGGTGATGGGCGAGCTGGAGGCCGCGCGGGCGGCGACGCGCGAGGCGATCACGCCGCCGGCGACGAACACCACCGCCCCCGCCGCTCCGGCTGCGGTCCGCGCGGCCAGCAGCGCCGAGTAGGCGTCGCTCGCCGCGGTGGCAGCCAGCGACACGGCCGTGAGTGCCATCCCGATGCGGAAGGCGGCGGCGGTGCCCCAGCGGCGCACGACCGCGGCGGTCAGCAGCGCGCCGAGGAGGTAGCCGAGCCCGTTGGCGGTGCTCATCGCCCCCGCCTCAGCCAAGGTCCAGCGCAGGTCCTCGCGCATGGCCGGCAGGAGCAGGCCGTAGGCGAAGCGCGCGAGCCCGAGCGCTGAGGCGGTGCCGAGCGCCAGCCGGCCCGCCTGCCACACCGCCCAGGGCTCCGCCTTCAGCGCCGTCTGCGTCATCGGTCCCATCTCTCGGCGGCGCCATCGCCGCGAGGGGTCGCGTCCCGCACGTCCGAGACGTTCCGGATTCGCGGTGAGGCGAAAAGGTCTGGCATGACACTCCATAGATCGAACCGATCGGTACGAACCCGGATGCTAGCAGTAGAACGAACCGACCGGTACGATCTATGGCATGCCAGTTCCCAAAGGCTCGACGATCGACCCGGAGCGCACCCGAGCGGCCATCCTCGAGACGGCCACCCGAGAGCTGTACCAGCGCGGCCTCGACGGCATCGGCGTTGCCGAGCTGTGCACCCGCATCGGAGTGTCCAAGGAGACGCTCTACCGGTACTTCGGCACCAAGGACGGCCTCGTGGAGGCCATGCTGCAAGCGCGCAGCGAGCGGGTCACGAGCTGGCTGACCGAAGCCGCCACAGCCGCCGGGGACGCCCCCGGCGACCAACTCGCCGCAGTGTTCGACGCCCTCCAGCAGTGGTACGACGATCCGGTCTTCCGTGGCTGCGCGATACTGAACGCGGCCGCCCAGCACCACGTCGACGCCGTTCGCACTATCACCGCGCGCCACTTGGACCACTACCTCGAACTCCTGACCGGCATCGCCAGCCGTGCCGGAGCCGTCGATCCGCCCGTCCTGGGACGACAACTGCTCATGCTGGTCGAGGGGGCGACCGTCGTTGCCGCGCATCACGACGCAGCCGGCGCCGGCGAGGCCGCCCGCAAGGCCGCGCTCACCCTGCTGTCCGCCGCCGCTCGCCCCAGCCTCCAAGACCGGCCTTCCTAGCTTCCTGTCTCAGCCGCCGATGCCCCGGTCAGGGTGAATGTCCACGGACTCGCCCAAGGTTCGCAGACCTCCGGGTGGTTCGGGCAGGGCGAAGGAGTAGCGGCCCAGCATGTTCACGTGGGCGTGGATGAAGGGCGAAAGGCGGACGACGTCCTCATCGCGCACCACGAATCCCTGCGGGCGCAGCTTGGCCAGGGCGGCGTCCAGGTAGCGGGTATCGAACAGCACCACGGCGTTGAGGACCGGGCCCAGCGCGCCGAGCCTGCTCTGACCTGGGACGTCAGTGGCCCATCTTGAGCTCTGCCAGTACCTCGCCTCGATCAAAGCGCCGCTCTCCTCCGCCCCAGGTCAGCGGTTGAGGTAGGCGGCCAGTCCGCCGGACTCCTCGTTGGCGATGAACACATGCTTCACGTTGAAGAGGGCTTCATCGGCGTGGGCGACGCAGCCCCACGCCGAGTCGCCCCATGAGTCGGCGACCTTGATCTCAGCCGGTGCGGTGCATCCGGCGGCGCCGCCGAGCTGGCACTTCTCAGGGTGGGGGGCGGCGGCCTGGACAGCCGCGGCGGCACGGATGCGAGCGGCGAGTTCGGCGGCGGTGGTGGCGCGTTGTTCGGCTTCAGCGCGCAACCGCTGCTCGGCGCGGACCGCTTTGGCCAGTTCCTCCAGGGCTGAGCGGGCGCTCGCCTCGGCGGCGAGTTTGGCCTGTTCGATGTGGTGGCGCTCAATCGCCAGAGCGGCGGTGTCGGTGAACAGGCGGGCCAGGGCGAGGTCGGCGTCCTGGGGTGCGCGGGGGACGGGGTGGTACATGGCGAAGGTGCCCAGCAGGCTGCCGTCGCGGGCCAGGATCGGCGTGGACCAGCAGGCGGCCAGGCCCGCGGGCTCGGCCAGGTGACGGAAGTCGGCCCAGAAAGGGTCGGTGGCGATATCGGGGACGATGACCTGTTCGCGCCGGTAGGCGGCGGTGCCGCACGAGCCGACGCCCTCGCCGGTGGCGATGCCGTCGATAGCCTGGTTGTAGAAGTCGGGCAGGCTGGGGGCGGCGCCGTGGCGCAGGTGCCGGCCATCGGGATCGGCCAGCAGCACTGAGACCAGCACCCGGTGCGGCGCCAGGTCCTCGATGCAGCGGGCCATTCCCTCCAGGACCTCGGCCAAGGGCACCTGGCGGGCGATCTGTTCCACCAGGGCCCGATGTTCGGCCATCAGCCGCTGGGCGTGTTTCACCTGAGTGGTCTCCACACCGATCACCCGGACCCCGGTCACGGTCCCCTCGGCGTCGCGTCGCGGCTCGTACGTGAAGTCGAAGAACACCTCCCGCGCCTCCGGGCCGACGCCCAGCACGATCCTGACGTCCCGGCCGGTGCGCGACTCACCAGTGCGGTAGACCCGGTTCAGTGCCTCAAGGAAGCCCTGACCGGCAAGCTCGGGCACCACGTCGACCACCGAGACCCCGGTGCGCGCCCGTTCCTGACCAAAGGCGGCAAAGAACGCCGGGCTCGCCATCTCCACCACATGCGCCGGTCCCGCCAGCAAGGCGAACACCGCGATGGACTGCCCGAACAACGCCCGCAGATCCTCCTCGCCAACCTGACCGGTACCTGCCGGCCCCGCCGCATCCGGTCCCTGGTCCGATACCGACGTCATAATCTGGTTGGCCTTTCACGTTGGACAAAACCGGAAAACGACAGCACCGGCCAGTGCAGGCTACCGCCCTAACCCCGAGACATCCCCTCGAACGCGGCTCAGCGGCTCAGAGCTCGGCAAATATGAAGGAACACTTCCCTGAGCCGCAGAAACGTTGCGGTTGGCGGTTGGTAACACGTTCGTTAGTGCGCCCCCTGGCTGGCCGAGGAGGAATGGACGCGCACCCCCGGCAAGCACCGTCGCAACGTCGCGATCGTCGGCCAGGGCCGCCTCATCCTGGCCGGGGCACCCTCGCACGCGAATCGAGCCCGCTATCGGCGCGATCACCGCGGCCGCGCCGACCACCAGGCCGCCCGAGCTCACCTGCGGATGCAGCGCGACGCGGCCGCCACCCGAGCTGTGTCCCGTCCGGCGGCCGCTGCATGAGCGTGCGCGCCGACCGCGCCCTCGACTACTGCCAACCCAACAGTCAGCAGAGGCAGAGACCCCGGCGGCTGCGGGGAACACAAGGACTGGCAGCTCGACGTCAACACCGGGACGGGACCATCCCCGCGCGGGGATGCTCTCTGGGTGGTGCCGACGGCCGGGGGCACCTGAGCGTCGGCCCCGCGCTCGTGCGGCTCACACCCCCGTCCTGGCTGGAGGTGGTCAGTGCGGGATGGTGTTCCGGTGGGTGGCCAGCCACGTGTCGAAGGACTGCAACCGCGGGTTGAGCTCGCGCAGCAGCTCGCCGTCGATGAGGTCGACGATGTCCTGCTCGGCCGTGATCAGGTACTGGAGCATGTTGCCGACCTCCCCTGCGCCCGGGAAGCCCGCAGCCCGGATCTGGTCGGGACCGACCGGCTGATAAGTCACCGCCTCACCGAGCGCCTGGCCCAGCGCGGCGGCGTACTGGTCCCCGGTGAGCACGGAGCCGGCGACGCTCACCCTCCTGCCGGCCAGCACCTCACCGCGGCGGAAAACGCCGAACGCGGTCCTGCCGATGTCCTCCGCGGCCTGCGCGGGCACCCGCGCGTCGCCGAATCCGAGGTGCAGCACCAGCGCGCCCCGCTCGTCACGCTGGGGCGCGAACATGTCCTGGAACGCCTCGTAGTACACGTTCGCCTGCAGGAACGTGGTGGGCACCCCCGATTCCAGGAAGAGCCGGTCAGCCTCGGCCTTGCCGTCGGCATGCGGCACTTTGTACGTGCCGCCGAAGGTCGGCGTGCCGTCGCCCGGCCGGAAGTAGCCCCGGGTGTCGGGCAGCGTGGACCAGATGAAATGACGCACGCCGGCGTCCCGGCCGGCCCGCGCCGCATTACCGGCCTGCTCCAGCTCCCTGGTGGTCGCGGGACGCGCCTGCTCCTCCTCGTGCGTGCGCGGCTCCCAGAAGTTGGTCACCACGAACACGCCGTGCGCGCCCTTGAACGCCTCGCGCAGGCCGGCCGCGTCGTCGAGGTCGGCCTCGACGACCTCGGCCCCGAGCGCGGCCAGTTCCTCGGCCCGCGCCGAACCCGGGTCCCGGGTAAGGGCCCGCGCGGCAAACCGCCCGCTCTGATCGGCCAGGATCGCGCGGACCAGGCCTCCCCCCTGAGCGCCCGTCGCGCCTACCACCGCGATGATCTGCTGTTCGCTCACCGGAACAACCCCCTCGAATTAGGTTGATGCATCAACCTGTTCACCGTACCGCGTCAGGTTGATACGTCAACCAGCGGGTACCATGGCCGTCATGGGATGGGAGCAGGAACTCGGCCAGGCCGACCGGATGTGGCGCACCTACATCGAGATGTCCAAGCACCTCAGCTCACACCTGCAACAGCACGTGCAGCGCGACCACGAGCTGTCCGCGGCCGATTTCGAGGTCCTGGTCAGGCTCGCGGAATCGGCGGACCGGCGGATGCCCATCGCGCAACTGGCCGCCGCCACCCAGTGGGAGAAGAGCCGCCTGTCCCACCAGCTCACCCGAATGACGCAACGCGGACTGGTCGAGCGAGTCGATTCCGACCGCCGCTACCCCGATGTCCTGCTGACCGACAAGGGACACGCGGCCATCAACTCGGCCGTTCCCGCGCACACCGAAATGGTCCACGCCCTGTTCATCGACGTGCTCGGCCCCGAGCGGCTGGCCAGCTTCGCCGAAGCCTGCGCCGATGTGCTCCGCGCACTCGACGCCCACCGGGAGCAGGACTGCTCGTTGTGACGAGCGACCGGCCGAAGGGGCGGCACGGTACGGCTTCGTAGCCGAGGGCGCGGTTATCTGGTCTGCGCCCCTTCTACGAGCGACCGGCGACGGCCAGCTTGACGCCGAGGGCGATCAACGCCGTTCCGGTGAGCCCGTCCACGGTCTTGCGTACGGCCGGCTTGGCGAACAGTCGGCGCAGTGCCCCCACGATGTTGGCCACCAGGAGGAACCACAGTACGGTCCCCGCCACCGCGATCAGCGACAGCACCAGCGCGTCGCCCAGTCCGGCGTCGCCGGAGACGAACTGGGGCACCAGCGCGATGAGGAACAGCGCCACCTTGGGATTGAGCATGTTCGTCAGCAGCCCCTCGGTGAACGCCGCCAGCGGGCCGCGCCTTCCCGGGTCGGGTAGATCCAGCCGCAGGTCACCGCCCTTACGCAAAGCCGCACGCCAGGCCTTGACCCCGAGATACAGCAGGTAGCCGGCCCCGACGACCTTGACCACGGTGAACGCCACGGCTGAGGTCGCCAGCAGAGCCGCGATGCCGCTCGCCGTGGCCAGCACCCAGACGAATACGCCGACCGAGACCCCGGCCGCAGCGGCCATGCCGTACGCGCGGCCGGACACGGCGGAACGCCGGACGACCACAGCGAAGTCAGGCCCGGGAGACATCGCCCCGAGTGTCATCACACCAGCGAAAGCCACCATCTGCGCCAAATTCGTCACGGCGGCCACGGTATAACCTCGCAGAGCCCGCCCCACAGAAGTCCAGCTCACCGACCACCAACCCTTACCGAGTATCGAGGCGGGCCAGCAGCGCGGCCGTTTTACTGGCCCCACTCCCCTCACCACGCACCAGTGTGTTCGTGGCGAGCAGGCGGGTGGCGGCGGCCGCGGTGAAGGCCGGCGCATGCGAGGGGCCGGTCGATTCCACCGTCCAAGCGACCGCTTCGATGCGGCCCTGCCGGGTCAGCTCGTTCAACACGCCCACCGGATGACGCTCCCCCGCCCCCACCCCGGCCGACAACCCCGACGACCCTGACGAGCCCGCCGCCACCGGCACGGCCGGGCTGATCTGGATGCCCGCTTCCTCCAGCCACGCCTTCAAGGTGAAAGTCTCCACCTTCAAGCTCTCGGCGGCCTGGCGGATCGTCAGCCCGCCAGCAAGGTCTGGGCGACCTCGACGACGCGGGCGCGTTCGCGGCGCCGGTCTTCTTCGGTGGGCAGGTCCATCCGGGCGGCGTGCTCGGCCGCGCCGGCCTCCAGCATCTCCCCCGCGCGCACCAGACAGGCGACGCTGCAGTACAAGCCGAGGCGGATGTGGCGGCCCTTGCCGCCCGGCGCGCACTCCAGGAGATACCAGCCCGCCGGCCCCCACACCCCGCGCTCGGCGCGCTGGCAGATCCGGCAGAAGAACGACCGTTTCTGCGAAGCCCTGGACTCCGACTGATCCCCAACATCCGCTCCGGTGCCCCTCGCAGGTTCCGCTGGGGCCTACCGCTAATTTCTGCGCTCCTCCTCCCCAAAGGCCCGTCGTCCTGCTCACGGCGACCAAGGCCGCCCAGCGGCTCGGATCGGCCTTCGGGGAGAACGCGGGCGGCGTACCCCGCGACACCGCCCGGCCAAATTTTGCGGGATCGGAATTATTGCGTAACGCGCAAAACGCTGTAGTGTGGTGGCATGGACACCGACGACGGCGAGCGCATGGGACTGCGCGAGCGCAAGAAGCAGGAGACCCGCATCGCGCTGAGCTGGGCCGCCATCCGTCTCACCGTCGAGCGCGGGCTGGAGAACGTCCGCGTGGAGGACATCGCCGCCGAAGTCGGCGTCTCCCCCCGCACCTTCAACAACTACTTCTCCAGCAAAGGCGAGGCGATCGCCGTCCGGCACCTTGAGCGCACCCGGTCGATCGCAGCCGAGCTGCGCGCCCAGCCGGTGTCCAAACCCCTGTGGGAGGCCATCAACGACGCGGCGCTGGCCCGGTTCGCGCTCGGCCAGGAAGGCGACGCCCGGCACACGCGCGACCAGCAGTGGATCGCCGGCCTTCGCCTGATGATCGCCGAACCGGCGCTGCAGGGCGAGATGATCAAGGCCGGTGCGATCGCCGAAGCCGAGCTCGCCGCGGCGGTCGCCGAACGCACCGGCACCGACGTGACCCGCGACATGTATCCCAGGCTGGTGGCGGGCGCGGTGGGAGCGGCCTTCGCCGTGGTCGCGGAGCACTGGCTGCGCGCCGACCCTCCCGTCTCGATCATGACGCTCCTGGACGACGCCCTGCGCCGGCTCGCCGCCGGACTGCCCGCCCCCTGACCCCACCTCGTCACCGAAAATCCGGCACCGCCGGATCCTTCCGCGTCCCTCCACATCTCTGCACATCCCGAGTTCCGGCGCGCCCGGACCCATGTGCCATGCCCTTTCCGCGCCCTTTTCCGCGCCCTTTTCCGCGCCGGATCGATGCGCCATGCCGTAAAACCCCCGCCACAAGGAGGACCACCATGCCCGCCACCGCCCCCGAAGACGTCGTCATCGAAGACGTCGTCATCGCCGGAGCAGGCCCCAACGGTCTCATGCTCGCCTGCGAGCTCAGCCTGGCCGGAGTGCGGCCGCTGGTACTCGACCGCCTGCCCGGACGCACCGAAGAGAACCGGGCCAACGGCCTCGTCGGCCAGGTGGTACGCATGCTCGACCGCCGGGGCCTGTACCAACGCCTCAGCGGCAGCACCGAACCACCCCGTCCCGGGCCCTCGTTCGTGTTCGGCGCGATGTCCCTGGATCTCCGCACCCTGGACGACAACCCCCTGTACGGGCTGCCGGTGCCGCAGCGCCGCGTCGAGCAGGTCCTGGAGGAACGCGCCACCGAACTCGGCGTCCAGATCCGCCGAGGACACGAACTCACCGGGCTGTCACAGGACGACCAGGGGGTCACCGCCGAGGTCACCGGCCCCGACGGCCCCTACCGGCTGCGCACCCGCTACCTGGTCGGAGCCGACGGCGGGCGCAGCCTCACACGCAAGCTGTCGGGCATCGACTTCCCCGGCGTCACCACAGACGACACCATCTCCCGCACCGCGCACGTCACACTCCCGCCCGCGATGATCGACCCGGCCACCGGCGGCCTCGACGTACCCGGCTACGGGATCATCCCGCCGTTCATGCACCACCGCACCGAACGCGGGATGTTCGTGTTCGCCCCCTTCCCCTCCGGCCCGCCCCTGCTCAGCACCACCGAGTGGGACCCCGCCCACGACGGCGACCGGCCGCTGACCGTGGAGGAACTACGGGAAAGCGCCCGGCGCGTGCTCGGAGCCGACCTGCCGCTCAGCCCGCCCCAAGGCCAGGGCCCCCACCTGCTACGCCGGCTGACCGGCGGCAACACCCGGCTGGCCGACCGGTTCCGCGACCGCCGGGTACTGCTGGTCGGCGACGCCGCCCACGTCCACTTCGCGATCGGCGGTCCCGGCCTCAACCTCGGCCTGCAGGACACGGTCAACCTCGGCTGGAAGCTCGCCGCCGAGATCCACGGCTGGGCCCCGCCCGGCCTGCTGGACAGCTACGAGACCGAACGGCGCCCCGCCGCCCAGCGCGTGGTCATGCACACCCAGGCACAGGCCGCGCTCATCAAGCCCGGCGGCGAGATCACCGCGCTACGCGAACTGTTCACAGAGCTGCTCGCCGACCGGCACAACGTCCAGCGCATCGCCGACATGATGGCCGGCGCCGACATCCGCTACGACATGGGAACCGACGACCCGCACCCGCTGGTCGGCCGATGGGCCCCCGACCTGCTGCTGGACACCCCGACCGGCCCCGTCCGGCTCGCCCGCCTCACCGCGGCCGCCCGGCCGCTGCTGCTGGACCTGACCGAAGACGCCTCACCGGCCAAGGAAGCGGCACCCTGGCACGACCGCGTCGACACCCTCACCACGCACTGCCCGGACCCCAACCCCCCGGCCACCGCCCTGCTGCTCCGCCCGGACGGCTACATCGCCTGGGCGTCGGCCGCCCCGCGCCCCACCTCCCACGAGCGCGACACCCTCCGCGCGGCCCTGACCCGATGGTTCGGCACGACCGGCTGACAAAGACGCCACGTCCAGCGGCGGCGACACCGTTGCGCGAGCACGACGACCGCCCGCGATTCCTCGCGAGGACGTCCTGGTCAACGGCGCACTAGGCTGATCAGCGTCATCATCGGCAGGGCGTCCGCGTCAGCCGTCGCTCAGGGGCCGGTCTGACGGGATCGGCCGCGTCGCGGCGAGGTCGCGGCGAGATTTCTCCGGGACCGTGTCGATCGGCGGGCCGCTCGTTCGACGTGTGGGAGCGAGGGCCGAGAGGCGGCCCCGCGGGACGAGGAGAACGCGATGCCGAAATACCTGCTGATCATGCGGGGCACCGACGAGACGAACGCGGCCATGATGGCCGACCTCGACGAGATGATGGCCTCGACCCGCCTGTTCATCGAGGACATGATGAAGGCCGAGGTCCTCGTCGCGGCCGAAGGGCTCGACGATCCGCGCCAGGGCGTCGTGGTCGACTTCGGCGGCGAGGCGCCGGTGGTCACGGACGGGCCGTACGGCGAGACCAGGGAACTGTTCGGCGGCTACTTCATGCTCGACGTCACCACGAAACAGGAGGCGGTCGAGTGGGCCAAGCGGGTCCCGGCGGTCCGCGGGTCCAAGATCGAGGTCCGGCGGGTGGCCGAGGCCGACGAGGTCCCGCAGGGCAGCGAGAGCAACGGCCGGATCTGATGGGTACGGCCGACGTCGAGGCCGTCTGGCGGATCGAGTCGGCCCGGATCGTCGCCGCGCTGACCCGGTTCACCGGCGATTTCGGGCTGGCCGAGGACGCGGCCCAGGAGGCGGTGGCCGAGGCGCTGGTGTCGTGGCCGCGCGCCTGTCCGGCCAATCCGGCCGGCTGGCTGATGGCCACGGCCCGGCGGCGGGCGATCGACGCGATCCCCCGCCGGGCCGCCCTCCAGGACCGATACGCCCTGCTGGCGGCCGACCACGCGGCCGACCCGGCGGCCGGCCCCGACATCGACCCCGACAGGATCGACGACGACGTCCTGGCGCTGATGTTCGTCAGCTGCCACCCGGTGCTCTCCCGCGAGGCCCGGGTGGCACTGACCCTGCGCGTGGTCGGCGGCCTGTCCAGCGAGGAGATCGCCCGCGCGTTCCTGGTACCCGTACCGACCGTGCAGGCCCGCATCACCCGGGGCAAGAAGACGATCGCGGCGGCCGGGGTGCCGTTCGAGCTGCCACCGGCCGGTGAGCGCCGGGAACGGCTGGGCGGCGTGCTCAGCGTCCTCTACGTGATCTTCACCGAGGGGTCGACGGCCACGTCGGGCGACCGGCTGCTGCGCCCCGACGTCGCCCACGAGGCGATCCGGCTGGTCCGCACGCTGGCCGCGCTGCAGCCCGGCGAGCCGGAGGTGCACGGCCTGCTCGCGTTGTGCGAGCTGACGGCCGCGCGCTTCCCGGCCCGGACCGGCCCGGACGGCACGCCGGTCCTGCTCGGGGACCAGGACCGGCGGCTGTGGGACTTCCCGGCGATCCGCCGGGGGCTGGCCGCGCTGGCCAGGGCGTCGGCCCGCGGCCTCGGCCCCTACGGCCTGCAGGCCGCGATCGCCGCCGTCCACGCGTCGGCGCCCTCGGCCGAGGCGACCGACTGGGACCGGATCGTGCTGCTCTACGAGGCGCTCGGCCGGGTCGCGCCCTCGCCGGTGGTCGAGCTCAACCGGGCCGTCGCCGTGGCCATGGCCTCGGGTCCGGAGCGGGCCCTGGCCATCGTGGACGCGCTGATCGCCTCGGACCGGCTCTCCGGCTCGCACCTGGTCCCGACCGTACGCGGGGAGCTGCTGGCCCGCCTCGGCCGGCGACCGGAGGCGCGCGCCGAGCTGGAGCTGGCCGCCCGGCTGTGCGCCAACCAGCGCGAACGCTCGGTGCTGCTGCGCAAGGCGGCCGCTCTGGACTGACTTCCCCGGCGCGACCGGCCCGGATTCGAACGCGGCCCGGATACGAGCATGCCTGACAACCCCGGATGCCTTGCCGGGCATGCTCGTCGGGACCGCGCCCGGCCTCTTCCCCGCACCCCGGACGAACAGCTCGGAAGGCGTTGGCGGACGGCACCGCGGGCGGGCGCGCCGACGCGTCCGGGCCGCCGCGTCCGGGCCGGTGGCGACGAACGCCGAAGTAGGGATGCGATCCGGAGCGACGGCCGGCCCGCGAGTCCTACGGCAGGCCCCGCCCGAGTTCCGCGAGCCGGGTCAGCGCGGGCAGCGCGTCCGCGATCGCCCGCCGCTGTTCGGCGGTGAGCCGGGCGATGAGCGGCACCAGGTGGCGGGTGCGGTCGTCGTGCCGGGACCGGCCGATCCGCCGGCCGGCCTCGGTGATGTGGACGAGCACGGCGCGCCCGTCGCTCGGGTCGGGCCGGCGCTCCACCAGGCCGTCACGCTCCAGGCGGGTGACCAGCTGGGTGATGCCGGGCTGGCTGAGCTGCTCGGTCCTGGCCAGCTCGGTCAGCCGCACCGGCCCGCCGCCGGACGCGAGGGTGTCCAGCACCGACAGCGTCGTGAACGGCAGCTTCTCCAGCACCGGGAGCCGGATGTAGAAGCGGTTGAAGTTCTCGACCGCGGCGGTGAAGGCGTCCGCGTCCAGCTCGGCGGGGCGGTCGTTCGGGGTGTGGTCCACGGCGAAAAATATATCGCACACTTATTTAATTTGCTTATGCTGTTGGCGTGGGCGCACCGCGAACCAGAGACCTCGCGGTTCGCGCGCCGCGGCGTGCGCTCACGCGCCCACACCCCATCGGCGCAAGGAGAGGAACCACCCATGACTGTTCGTGTCGGTATCAACGGATTCGGCCGGATCGGCCGCAACGTCTTCCGCGCGGCAGCCACCCGGGACGCCGACCTGGAGATCGTCGCCGTCAACGACCTCGGCGACGTGCCGACGATGGCCCACCTGCTGGCGTACGACTCGATCCTCGGCCGCTTCCCCGGCGAGGTCACCGCGGAGCCCGGCGCGATCCGCGCCGGCGACACCACCGTCACCGTCCTGGCCGAACGCGACCCCGCCGACCTGCCCTGGGGCGACCTGGGCGTGGACGTCGTCATCGAGTCCACCGGCATCTTCACCCAGGCCGCCAAGGCCCGCGCGCACGTCGACGGCGGCGCCAAGAAGGTCATCATCGCCGCCCCCGCGAGCGGCGAGGACGTCACCATCGTGCTCGGCGTCAACCAGGACGCCTACGACCCCGACCTGCACACGATCATCTCCAACGCCTCGTGCACCACCAACTGCCTCGGCGTACTCGCCAAGGTCCTGCACGACGCCGTCGGCATCGACTCCGGCATGATGACCACCGTCCACGCCTACACCCAGGACCAGAACCTCCAGGACTCCCCGCACCCGGACCTGCGCCGAGCCCGCGCCGCGGCCCTCAACATCGCGCCCACCTCCAGCGGAGCGGCCAAGGCCATCGGCCTGGTCCTGCCCGAGCTGCGGGGCCGCCTCGACGCGTTCGCCCTGCGCGTGCCCGTCCCCACCGGCTCGGTCACCGACCTGACCGTCACCACCAGCCGCCGCACCACCGTGGAGGAGGTCAAGGAGGCGTACGCGCAAGCCGCCGCCGGCGCGTACCGGGGCCTGCTGTCCTACACCGAGGCGCCGATCGTCAGCACCGACATCGTCAACGACCCGGCCTCCTGCGTCTTCGACGCCGAACTCACCCGCGTGCTCGGCCCCCAGGTCAAAGTAGTCGGCTGGTACGACAACGAGTGGGGCTACTCCAACCGCCTCATCGACCTGGCCCTCCTCGTCGGCGGCCCCCTCTAGGACGGCCACCCAGCCCCGCGGCCGCCCCCGCCGGCCGAGCCGCGCCGCGCGGTGACGGATGTCCGCGCCCTGCCGGCTGGTGCCGAGGCGGTACCGCCGCCGGACACGTCCGTCGATGACGCGGGTTCCGGCCCGGCGAGCATCACCCGCGTTGACCTGGAAGATGTCACATTCACGGGGAGCGGCCGCACTCCCTGACAACGGCACAGGGCCGACGACTCCAGGAGACGCGATCAGGGAGGTGGAGCCGTGGAGGTGGGTCTCGGGAGCGTGGTCGTGCTCGGGCTCTTGTACGCCAGCCACTGCCTCAGGGTATGGCTACGCGGGCGAGCCACGCCGAGCACGGCCGGCGCGCGGGGCGCGAGTACGACCCCGGCCATGATCAGGATGCTGCCCCCGGGCAGCCGGCTGACGGTCCGGGCGGCGGACGGGTCGATGGTCAAGGTCGACCTGGCCCGGGCAGCGGAGCCGCCCCATGGCCTATGACGACGCGGCCGTCGAGCCGCTCTTCCTGACGGGATGCCACGAGGGCTGGCCAGGACCGGCCGGGACCACCGGGCCGGTCGAGGTGAAGGCCCTGCCGGACGGTGGCGAGGTCTCCGTCGTGTCGCCGAGGCAAGCGGCGGTCGCCGACTTCTACGCGCGGGAGGCCAAGAAGCTGCTCGGGTTCGTGATGCGGCTCGGCACCGGCGACCCGGACCTCGCCGCCGACATCGCGCAGGCCACCTTCCTGGAAGCGTGGAAGAACTGGGACACGATTCGCGAGCACCGCGCCTGGATACGGCGCGTCGCCGAGCGCAAGCTGCTGCAGGCCAAGGACTTCGCACGGCTGAGAGAGACCCCGGTCGCCGAACTGCCCGACGTCGAACGGACGATGGCTCCCGGCCACCGCTCCGAGCTGCTGCGTCCCGACGCCGCGCTCGAACTGAGCGAGCAGACGCGGCAAGTGATCCGCATGATCGCCGAGCTGCCCAACCTGCAGCGCACGGTACTGGCCTGGCACCTGGACCACTACAGCAACCAGGAGATCGCCAGGCACCTGCGAATGACACCGGCCGCTGTCCGGCAGAACCTCAAACGCGCCAAATCCACCCTGAAGATCGCATATTACGGAGGTGAAGCATGACGCCGCGCGAGCAGTCCGATACCGAGCTCGACGCGATTCTCGCAGCATTCAACCAGGCGGTGGACGACCTGGTGGATGAGGCGGTCGACATCGGCTCCGGCTGGGAGGCGATCGTGAACGCAAGCCCGGCTTCCGGTGACACCGCCGCCCTGCGGGCGATGCGCGACCGGACGCACCCCGCCCCCGCCCTCACACCCAAGGCACTCCCCGTGGGAGACGGCCGACCCCGGCTGCTCCGGTGCGACGACATCCCGGTCCTCGCCGAGCCCAACGCCGGCGAGGTGGCACACCACATCGGCGACGCTGGCATCGGCGGCAGGACCAGCCACGCGACCCGCCTCACCCGGTGCCGTAAGGCCGCTCGTGCCGCGGACGACGTCGTGGAGGGTCCGGGATCACCGGTGATTCCCGGCGGCGATCCGCGGACGATGTCCAATGCCGACCGCGAGGAGACCCGGGCCGCGATCGCGCACTGGCGGGAGCTGTTGAGCAGGTGCCCGGCAGGGGCTCTCGGGATGGAGGGCTCGGTGAGGGTCGCGGAAAGGGTGGCCGCACTGGCGGAGAACTCGATCACGGACCGGGACGAGCGCACCGCCTTCAACCTGATCCAGGCCGCTCTCCCCCATCTGGCGTCTCTGGACCGCTGCCATCCGGCCGTGCTGGAGGTGCGGCGCGTCTGGGCAGAGTCCCTGTCCGGGCTCGGCGAGCACCGGCGGGCCGAGTCGGGGCTGCGTCGACTGAGCGAGGACGAACAGCGGGTGTTCGGCCTTCCCGACCCGCGCACCACACTGCTGCTGCTGTGGTCGCTGGTGGGCCAAGGCCGTCTGCGGGAGGCCGAGGACGGCTTCGGCTCGTTGCGGGGCCGCCTGCTGTCACAGGGCTCCGAGAGCCCGATGCTGTGGCATCTGCAGTGCCGGCGCGCCTGGATGCTGGGGCGGCGGGGACGGGTGGAGGAGTCGGTGAGCGACTACGACGCCGTCATCATCAACCGGATCCACGAGCTGGACGAAGACCATGCCGACACCCTGGACGCGCGGCACTCCAAGGGAAAGATCCTCGTTGTCTCCGGGCGAGGCGAACAGGCGCTGACCCTGCTGCGCGGCCTGGGGGAAGACCGCGCGCGCGTCCAGGGGGACCGGCACCCCGACACGCTGGAGACCCGCAAGTACCTTGGCCTGGCCCAGGCGCTGGCCGATCCGCGCGACGACCGCGTCATCGGCCGGGTCGTCCATGACCTCGAAGAGTTCCTGCGCCTTCAGGACAGGCGGAACGGCCCAGGCCATCCCATGAGCCGTGACACGGCGGCCTGGCTCGGCCGGCTCCTCCGCCTCCAGGAGGCGAACCGTTTCCGGGAACCGCTCCCCGTTCTGCGTCGGATCCTGGCCGTCGACGCCACGGACACGGACGGGAGCGTACGCGCCGATGTGCGGGAGCGGTCGCCGCACGCTCGACCGGTTCCCCGATGAGACAGCACAGAGAGCGAGGGAGACGGAATTGAAGCTCGGACTGCTCACGGCCGCGCTCGGCCGGATGTCCCTGGAACAGGTCGCCGCCTGGGCGCCGCGGGCCGGATACCAGGCGCTGGAGGTGGCGGCCTGGCCGGTCGGCAGCGAACACATCCACCAGGCCGCCCACCTCGATGCGGCCGGTTTCACCGCCGATGACGCCGCCCGCGTGCGCGGGCTGCTGGACGGTCACGGCCTGACCATCTCCGCGGTGACCTACTGCGGCAACAACCTGCACGGCGATCCCGCGGAACGCGACCGCGTCCACCGTCACCTGCGGGCCTGCGTCGACGCGGCAGCGCTCCTGGGCGTCCGGTACGTCACCACCTTCGTCGGCCGTGACGTCACCTTGCCGGTGGCCGGCAACCTCAAGCAGGCCGAACGGCACCTGCCCCCGCTGACCGGCTACGCGGCGGACCGCGGCGTGAAGCTGCTCGCCGAGAACTGCCCGATGGAAGGTTGGCATCCCGACGGGTACCCCGCCAATCTCGCCTACTCCCCCGAGCTGTGGGACTGGATGGCCGGCCTCGGCTTCGGCCTCGCCTACGACCCCTCCCACCTGCCCTGGCTCGGCATCGACCCTCTCGACGCGCTGGAACACGCTCTGCGATCCGGCATCGTCGGCCACGTCCAGGCCAAAGACATCCAAATCGACGAGCGGGCCCGCACTCGCTACGGGGTGTTCGGCAAGACAGCCGGACGCGCTTCCTCCACCGACGTCGGCTGGTGGCGCTACCGCGTTCCCGGCCGCGGGCAACTCGACTGGAACCAGATCATCGACGCGCTCCATGCCGCTGGATACGACGGCGACGTCGCCGTCGAGCACGAGGACCCGGTGTGGGGCGGCACACTCGAGCGGACCCTGCAAGGCATGCGGATCGCCGCGCACACCCTGCGACCGCTCATCCTCACCACGACGAGCGCTGAGGAGCCGGCCTGAAGTCACCCCCTGAGACCGGTGGAAGCCGACGGTCGCGCATCGGGCCCACCTCGCAGTCGCGCGCACCGGGCCGGTCCACGAACCCCACCACGTCATCGGCAGCGGGAAAGACCCCGCGAGCGACCTCCTCCAACAGCCGTCTCAGCTCGTACACGCCTCACTCCCCTTCGCCATGACCCGCACGTACACCCACGACCTCGCAGATCCCATCCCATCCTGGAGCCCAGCTCGCTGACCGCCACCCCTTATGGAGTACCGAAGGCGGGTCGGCGGCTTCTCGCCGTCGACGCTTGTCTGGCCCGTCCCCCGAGGAGCGCTCGCCGCTGCCTTCGGACATCAGCCGAAGGCCCGGCGGTAGCTGTGCGGGCTGACGCCGGTCGTTTTCTTGAAGCGGTCGCGGAAGGCGGTGGCCGAGCCGAAACCGACCTGGGCGCCGATGCGTTCGACGGTGTGGTGGGTGGACTCCAGGAGGTGCTGGGCTTGACGGACGCGGGCGCGGTGGAGCCATTGGAGAGGGGTGGTGCCGGTCTGCTCGCGGAAGCGGCGGATCAGCGTCCGGGTGCTGGTTCCGGCGTGGGCCGCGATGTCGGCGAGGGTGAGATCGGTGGCGAGGTTGTCCTGGAGCCAGGCGAGGAGGGGTTCGAGACTGCCGCCCCGAGGGGTGGGCGGGTAGTCGTGGACGATGAACTGCGCTTGTCCGCCTTCGCGTTCCAGGGGCATGACGGACAGCCGTGCGGCGTCGGCGGCGACGGCCGAACCATAGTCGGTGCGGATCATGTGCAGGCACAGATCCAGGCCGGCGGCGGCGCCGGCCGAGGTGAGGATCTGGCCGTTGTCGACGTACAGGACATCCGGGTCGACCTGAACGTGCGGGTAAGCGGTGGCCAGGAGGCCGGCGGCGGCCCAGTGGGTAGTGGCTCGCAGGCCGTCCAGGAGTCCGGTGGCGGCCAGGGGGAAGGTGCCCGAGCAGATGGAGGCGATGCGCGTGCCGTCCTGGGCGGCGGCCCGGAGCGCGTCGCCGACGGCGGACGGGAGCGGGACGGCGGGGTTGGCCGTACCGGGCACGATGATCGTGTCGGCGCCCTTGAGCCCTTCCAGCCCCCAGGGCACACGCAGGGAGAAGGCTCCCGCGTCGATCTCCGGCCGCTCGGCGCACACACGGATCTGATAGCCGGGGCGTCCGTCCGGGAGGCGGGTGCGGGTGAAGACCTCGATCGGGGTGGAGAGGTCGAAGGGGATCACCTGGTCCAGCGCGAGGATGGCGATGGTGTGCATGACGAGAAAGTACCTTCCCACCAGATGACGATTCCGGCGTTCCGCTCCGGATGAGCGGCTGTTTCTCCAGTTCAGGTGACTGATACCGGTCATGGCATTTTCCCGTTGGAAGGTGTCACCAACGCCTCTGGGAAGCAAGACGGCATCCGGTTAGCGTCACGACCGAAGCCGGCTCGGACCGGGCCGGCCAGACCTCAAGGATCCCTCCATGCATGCCCAGATCGTCTTGTTCGACGGATTCGATCCCCTCGACGTCATCGCGCCCTACGAGGTGCTCTACGCCGGCGGCACCGCCTCCGGCGGCCTGGTGAGCGTGGAGCTCGTGTCCGCCGAAGGGCCACGCGAGGTGATCAGCGGCACTGGGGCCCTGGCGCTGCGGGCCACGGCCGCCCTCGACCCCGCGCGAGCGGGCCTGATCCTGGTTCCCGGCGCCTCGGGCCGCGTCGGCGAACCCGGTGAGGTACCCGACCACGACGCGGGCCCCGGGCAGTGGCGGCAGGACGAGTTCATCCCGGTACTGCTGGGCCGCACATTGACCACCGAGCTGCCCGTCATGCTGAAGGCGGCGATGGACAACCCCGAGGTGACCGTGAGCGCGGTGTGCGGTGGCTCCCTCGTCCTGGCCATGGCCGGCCTCCTGGAAGGTCGCCACGCCACCACCCACCACATGGGCCTGGACATGCTCGACGCCACCGGCGTCCACGCCGTGAGGGCGCGCGTCGTCGACGACGGTGACCTCGTCACCGGTGCCGGCGTCACCTCCGGGCTCGACCTGGCCCTCTACCTCCTGGAGCGGGAGGTGGGCCCGCAGATCGCCCACGCCGTCGAGGAACTGTTCGCCCACGAGCGCCGCGGCACCGTCTGGCACGACCGGGGACCGGTCCCCGCCGCCCTGTGAGCGACGCCGCCACCTCTCCGCCCCCTCGACCCACACCACCGAAGGAACACCGCGAATGCCCGTCGAAGGCACCTGGGACCTGTCCGTCTCCACACCCATCGGCAAGATCAAAGCCGTCGTCGAACTCCGGCGCGAGGAAGGTGTCCTGTCAGGAGTCGTCCACGGGGCGGGAGAGGAAGTCCCGCTCGGCGACGTCACACTCAACGGTGACCGGCTCACCTGGAAGCAGGCCGTCACCAAGCCCATGCGCCTGAACCTGGCCTTCGCCGTGACGGTCACCGGCGACGTCTTGTCCGGCACCTCCAGGGCGGGACGCCTGCCCGCCTCCGAGGTCACCGGCCGTCGCCGCGCCATCCCCGCGGCCGCGGAACCCTGACCGTGACGAATCGCGTCTTGTCGCGGGGAGTCAGTCGTGTGAGTGCCGTTGGGGACGGGTGTGTCGTGCCAGGGTGACGTCGATGATCTGGGTGCCGCCGGGCGGGGCGCCGGCGGCACCCACCAGCAGATGGCGCCGATCTCCTGGTTGGGGGTGAAGGTGTGGTGGAGGGCGGGGACGTGAGCGGTGTAGATCGCGGCGTATTCCTCGCGTGGTGGTCCGGCGAGCCGGAAACGCGCGTATCCGGCCAGGGTGAGGGTGGGCAGGAGCAGACCGCTCTCCTCGTGGAGTTCCCGTACGGCGGCTTGGAGAGGTGTCTCGCCGGGGTCGATCCCGCCGCCGGGTGGCTCCCACTCCCCACGGAAGCGGTCGAAGACCAGCAGCAGGTACCGGCCGCACCGGACCGCGGCCAAAGCCGCGGGCATCGGCGCGTCGTCCGGCACGTCGGCGACGCGCGTGGTCGGCAGGAACGCCGTCAGCGCGTTCCCCTTCGCATCTTGGGCCAAGGCTCGCTCCATCAGATCCTTTCGAGGGGACCGTCGCCTTTAGGCGACGGGGGAATCGGGAGCGGGAGGGCCGTCAAGGCCCGAGCGTGCCCTGGCCGGTCAGGTCTGCGCATGGGGGATCTCCGATCGTCGCGCGTTAGATAAACGGTGCTGTTATAACAATCGTGTGACTCGTCAAGTGCGCACCTCTCCCGGCGCGGCGTACGACCTCGGATACCACGTGGTGTGGTGCCCGAAGTACCGCCGCCCGGTTCTTGGCGGGCGGGTCAAGGACCGCCTTGAGGAGTTGATCCACGCCAAGGCCGACGAGCACGGCTGGGAGATCGTGACGCTTGAGGTGATGCCCGACCACGTGCACCTGTTCGTCAAGCCGCACCCGAAGAACTCTCCGTCGTACGTGGCCAACCAGTTCAAGGGCTTCACCTCCCACCACCTGCGTGCCGAGTTTCCGCACCTGCGCTCCCAACTGCCGACGCTGTGGTCACGGTCGTACTTCGTGGCCACGACCGGCGCGGTGTCCGCCGATACCGTGCAGCGCTACATCGAGACCCAATACGAGCGCGTCCCCAAGGGCGGGGGTACTCGTGCGCAGGTCGTTCAAGTTCCCGCTGCGTCCGACCGTCCACCAGCAGGTCGCGCTCACCGCGTGCCTGGATGACCACCGCGCCCTGTACAACGCCGCGCTTGAGCACCGCCGCACCGCGTACCGCATGGCGGGCGTGAGCATCACGTACGGCGTCCAGTCGGCCGACCTGAAGCACATCCGCGCCGACGACGCCGACGGTCAGGGCCGTTGGTCGTTCTCCTGCCGGCAGGCCACCCTGCGCCGCCTGGACAAGGCGTTCGCCGCGTTCTTCGCCCGCGTCAAAGCAGGCCGCACGCCGGGCTTTCCCCGCTTCAAGGGCAAAGGATGGTTCGACACGGTGACCTGGCCCAAGGACGGCGACGGCTGCCGGTGGGACTCCCAGCCCGAACACCCGTCGGCGACGTTCGTCCGCCTCCAGGGCATCGGCCACGTTCGTGTCCACCGGCACCGCCCCGTGCGCGGCACGGTGAAAACGGTCAGCGTCAAGCGGGAAGGCCACCGCTGGTACGTGATCTTGTCGTGCGACGACGTACCCGCCGAACCGCTTCCCTCGACCGGCGCGGTCGTCGGCATCGACCTGGGGGTGGCGTCGTTGGTCACCACCTCCGACGGCGACCACCTCGACAACCCGCGCCACCTGTCCGCGTCCGCCGATCGGCTCGCCGCCGCTCAGCGGGACCTGGCGCGTAAGAAGCGGGGCTCTGCGCGGCGCCGTAAAGCCGTGGCGCGGGTCGCGGCCCTGCACGGCAAGGTGCGCCGTCAACGTCTCGACGGCGCGCACAAGGCGGCCCTGCAGCTGGTTGGTGACTACGACGTCATCGCCCACGAGGACCTGCGGATCGCCAACATGACCCGCTCGGCGTCCGGCACGGTGGAGACACCCGGCACGAACGTGGCTCAGAAGTCCGGCCTGAACCGCAGCATCCTGGACGCGGGTTGGGGGGTGTTCCTGACGATCCTCGCGGACAAGGCTGAAAGCGCCGGTCGAGAGCTGATCGCAGTGAACCCCCGAAACACCTCCCGCACGTGCGCCGCCTGCGGCCACGTCGCGAAGGAGAACCGCCTCACCCAAGCCGAGTTCCACTGTCAGCGGTGCGCTCATACAGCGCACGCCGACGTGAATGCGGCGATCAACATCATGAGGGCAGGGCTTGCCCTTCGCGACGTCACGCAAGCGGCCTAGCGAGAAGCCGCTCCCTCCAGGGAGCGGAGGAGTCACTCAGTCCTTCGATTCGGTGATCCCGGCCCCCGTCGGGCCGATGACCCCAGGAAAGCGCCTCGCACCCCCTCCGGTCTGTGGAGAAATGCGTGTCCGGTACCTGCCCAAACACCTACAGGACGAAGGCGGCACAATGCCGGTATGACGAGAGAACCGCCGATCATCGACCTGTCGCGTCCGGTTTGCGATGCTTGCGATGAGTGGAGCGGGATGCGCGGGCATGAGTGAGCCGGTTCAGGGTGCGGAGATCCCGTTCCACCGGGCGGGGCATCCCGCATCGTGAGTGCTGGTTGGGGGGTAAGGCAAACCGAAAGGCCCGCTCACACGCGGTCGTGAGTGGGCCCCCGCGTGCGCTGGCCGCTCCCGGGTTGTCCGCAACCGGCCACCGACGGCCTCACCTGCGCCTACGCCGTCAGTGCGGCAGGGAACGTGTCGGTCGCCTGCGAGGATCGCAGGGCGGTGACCGAGGATTTTCTCGATCTCGCAGCGGCCACCGGTGGGGAGCATCCATGATTGCAGCGTTGATCATCCTGGTGTGACCGGCAGGCGGTGTTCGTGGTGGAGCGGGTGGGTTCGGGACGGTGATTGCCGTTCGTACCGGAGCGGTGCGGTGCGGTGGCGAGCGTTCTCGTCGCGGGCGGGCCGGATCGCTGAGGAGTGCCCCCGTTCCCGGCAGCACCGACCATTGATCGTCACTTCAGGATTTTTCGTAATAAAGCAGGTCTTGTGCTCCTGGTGGAGTGATCGTCTGTCGACCCCCGGAAAGGGAGACGAGTTATGAATATCGATGTCAGGTTGGCCGTCGGGCTGGTGGGCCCGCTGGTCATGGCCACGGGGCTCTGGCTGGTGGCCGGTGGCAACGAGGGCACGGGCCCTGGGAACGGCGTCGATTCCGGTGGTTACGGAAACAGCGGCGAGGACAGCGAGGCGAGCGACCTCAGGGGCCTGAGGATGGTGTCCGTGTCCGATCCCGCACCGGTCATGACCGTGCCGACCGGCCCCGGCGCGGTGCGCTGTCCGCGGCCGACCAGGACCGTCGGCAGCGCCGACGAGCTCCAGCAGGCGGTCAGGACGGCCCGGGCCGGCGACGTCATCCGGCTGCGCCCGGGCACCTACAGGGGCAGGTTCGTCGCCCAGAGGTCGGGAACGCGGGGTAAGCCGATCTTTCTGTGCGGCGACGCCCGGTCGGTTCTGGACGGCGGCGGCGTCCAGAAGGGCTACGCCTTCCATCTCGACAGGGCGAGTTTCTGGCGGCTGGTGGGCTTCACCGTGCAGAACGCCCAGAAGGGCGTGATGGCCGACAGGACCAACGGCTCGATCATCCAGGGCCTCACCGTGCACGACATCGGCGACGAGGCCGTCCATCTGCGCAACTTCAGCACCGGCAACACGGTGCAGTACAACAAGATCTACAACACCGGCCTGCGCCGCGCGAAGTTCGGCGAGGGCGTCTATCTCGGATCGGCGGAGTCGAACTGGAAGCGATACTCCGGCGGGCAGATGGACAGGAGCGACAACAACCTGGTGCGCGGAAACGCGATCCGGGCCACGGCCGAGGCCGTGGACATCAAGGAGGGCACCAGCGGGGGCCGCGTCGTCGGCAACCTCTTCGACGGGTCGGCACTCGGCGGGGACAAGCTCAACGACTCCTGGGTCGACGTCAAGGGCAACAACTACGTGATCGAGGGCAACACCGGCAAGAAGACGCCGCAGGACGGTTTCCAAACCCATGAGATCGTCGAGGGCTGGGGCACCGGCAACGTCTTCCGCAAGAACACCATCGATCTCGCCGGCGGCAGCGGCGTCGGCATCAACGACACCGCGGGCGGCAACACGATCGCCTGCGACAACAAGGTCATCGGCGGCCGGCTCACCAAGAAGGGCGGCTGTTCCTGACGCTCCGGCGGCGGCATCGGGCCGAGGTGGCGCACCGTTCCGCGCACCTCGCCCGCCCGCGCGGACCTGGCCGGCATCCGAAAGGACGTCCATCAGCGGTCAGGTCCCCCGTGGTCGCACCCGGGTCGGGCCACGCCATGGGGAGCGAGGGAGAAGGAACACCCGGCCGGGAAAGTTCCGCTTGTTTAGCTGTGCGCCTGCGTCGCGGACTTCCCCTGTCGGCTGAGTAGTTGTCCGTGCAGGTCGCGGGCGGTGCGTACGAAATTACTCGTCCCTTTGCGGGCCGCCGCCTCGGTGACCGCGGGGACGGGGCCGCGCGCTGCGGCCCAGCGGGCGGCGTCGATCGCGAAGGAGAGCGCCTGGGTGTGCCCGGAATGCGGCCGCTCGTCTGGTCCTGGCAGGTAGACGGGCAGCAACCCGGTCATGACCTCCCATACCTGCCGGTGCGCACCCTGTTTCGCGCATTCCTTCAGCGCCGAGCGTACGGGGCCCATCTTGGTCACGTCCCTGCGCAGGGACAGTCCGAGCTGACGCCCGCACTCCGCGGTGGGCAGGCAGCCGGCGGCGGCCGCGCTCAGCAGCAACCGCCGGCCGCGCTCAGGCCAGCCGAACGTGCCCTGCTCGGCCAGCTGGACGGCGATCAGCAGCGCCGTCGCCTCGCCCACCGGCCCGTCCTGGGAGAACAGCGCGGCCACGTACTCGTGGAAGTAGCCGGGCCGCTCCCAGGTGTTGAGCAGGTGCGGCAGCAGGTGCATGGCCACCGCCTCCCGGTCCGAGGGCAGCGTCAGCCGCCAGGACTCCATGTACATGCCGTCGCCTTCGCCCGTCCAGGGAGATGGATCGGACAGCAGCGTGTCGATCAGCGCCAGCCCCGTCGGTTCGATCCGGATGCGGGGGTGCAGCCGAGGGCTGTGCTCGCCTTTCTGCCGGTCGTGCGTGTAGGCGCCGCCGGCGTGTGACCAGTCCACGCGCAACTGCGGCTGTGGCCGGTCGGCCAGCCAGCGCGCCAGCGTGGCGCCCGCCCGCGAGGTCAGCTTCCCGGCACGGTCGATCACCTCCGGGTCCGCCTCGCGCGGCAGCCGCAGCAGCGCCTGCCCCAGGTCGGCCGGGAGGGCCTGGACACCGGCCCGCTCGTAGCCTTCCAGGCGGGCCACCAACTCGGCGGGGTCGAGATGGCCGGAGGTCAGGGTCGGGGTCGCCAGCAGGTACGGAGGCAGCGTCCCGGCCTTCAGCGCGGCGTGGACCTCCGCGCAGCGCACCAGCATGGCGTAGTGCGGCGGCGACAGGTGACGCGGGTCCGGCAGGCGGTCGCGCGGCGGCTCCTGCCGCTCCTCGCGGCCTCTCAAGTTGCCCGACGACATGATCCACACGTCCAGGATCTCCGCTTCGAGCGGCGGGCCCGGCGTGAAGTGCTCCAGGTTGCCCAGCGGAATGCCGTTCTCCGTGAGGCCCGCGGTGATGCTTGCTCGCAGCTCTGCGGGCAACCGGCCGAAGTCCACCTCGATGCCGCGCTCGTCGCCGCCTTCGGCGACGCGCACGCCGATGACGTGCCTGGCGTACTCGGGAGCTCGTTCGGGCTCGGGGATGGGCGGCTCCTGCCCGGGGTCGGCGGCCTCGCGCAGCAACGCCTCCGTCCACTCCTCAAGACGGCACCATTGGCGCCGCCCGTAGATGCGGGCCCGGCCCGGGCGCGGCCGCTTGGACGGGTCGCGCACGAAGCCGTCGAGCCACCGTTCGAAGGTGACGATGCCGCGGCCGACCTGGTCGTAGGTGGCGGTCAGGTCCTCGATCGCCGGTGGGAACGGCTCGCGGGCGAGCGGCTGGAACGGCGGCAGCACCCCGGGCTCGAAGTCGCCGTCCGCCTCCGGCGCGGCCGCCACCACCCCGTAGGCCTGCGACAGCCGCGCCGCCAGCTCGGCGGGCAGGACGCTCGCCGCCTCGCGGACGGCCTCGGCTCCGGCGGGGGTGAAGCGCCGGGCATGCTTGACGGCCAGGCGCACCGTGCGCTCGCGCACCTCGTAGGTCTCGCACAGCAATGCCGAGGCGAGCGCCGCGGCCAGGTCGTCGAGGTCGCCGTCCGCGTCGCGGACGGCCTGGTCGAGCAGGGTCAGCCCGGCCCGCACGAGCTTGCCCTCTGGGCGAAACAACAGCGCCGACACCGCCTCGTTGATCTCTTCGCCGCTCAGCCCGCCCGCGCCGCTCAGCCCGCCCGCGCCGCTCAGCTGCCGCAGCGCCAGCTCGGCCACCGGCCCCGGCGCGGCGGGCAGCAACCGCAGGTAGTCACGGGTGCGCTCGGTGCTCGGCGCCGGGGCGAGCATCTCGTGCAGGCGGGCGAAGAAACGCAGGTCGGTGGCGCTGCCACCGCGCAGGAACCGGCGCAGGCAGCTGTCGACCAGCGGCTCGGGGGCCAACCGGCCGGCCGCGACCGCGGCGCGCAGCGCCCCCAGCCAGGTGCGGCGGCCGGGATCCCACGAGGGCGGGTCGACGTTGTCCTCGCGCAGCGCCCGGCCCACGCCCTCGGCCTCGAACAACCGGGGCACCAGGTGCTCGGCCAGCGGGTCGTGCTCCAGGTCCGGCGGCCGGGACACCCAGGCGGTCGTGAGCGGGTCGTGCTCGGGCGGGACGGCACCGCTACGGCGCAGCAGCTCCAAGGCCAGCGGCACGCTGTCGTCCCTGGCCTGGGCCCGGCTGCCACGCAGCCGCAGAGCCAGCCGCACGGCGAGGTCGCCCTGCCACTGCGGCGGCCGCGCGGCGATCACACGCAGCAGCGGCCCGGAGTCCAGCGGTGGCCGCCAGCGGGTGAAGTCGCGCCGGTACAGCCAGGTCGCGACGGCCGCCGCCCCTCCGAGCACGCCCGCGCCGGCGACCCGCACGGGCTCGATCCATTCCTCACCGTCGGTCCACACACCCCGGCGCCGATCGCGTTCGGCGCTCGCGTTCCTGGCGACGCCGATGTGACCGGGCAGCTCACGAGCCACCTCCCGGCGCCCGGCCTCATCCAGGGCCAGCACGGTGTCCGCGACCAGGGCCGGGTCACCGGCGGTGATGGCCGCGCGCACGCCCGGCCAGGCCCCGCTCACGGGGGAATGTGTCGTCATGCCGCACACCGTAGAGATCGACTCCGACAGAAAGCGTGGCGTGTGGGTGACCTGTGCGGGGGGCCAGGCCGGGTGATTCGGTTCGCGGTGAGGTTCGCGGTGAGGTTGGCGGCAGAGTGGCATCAGGCGGTGTACTGGTACGTCGAGTAGGTCAGGTAGCCCGCGTCACCGCCTTGGTAGTACGTCGTCTCCTCGACGGGAGCGACGGGGAGGCCGTTACGCAGCCGCTCGACCAGGTCGGGGTTGGCGAGGAATCCGCGGCCGAAGCTGATGAGGTCGGCGCCCAGCCCGAGCCAGTGGTCGGCCTCGGCCCGTCCGGTCTGCTTCGGGCCCATCGGCAGCACCGGGTTCAGGATGAGGGTGCCCGGCCAGGCGCGGCGCAGCCCGATCAGCACCTCTTCCTCGGCGGTGGCCTCGAGATGGACGTAGGCCAGGTCGAGGTGGGCCAGCTCGGCCAGCAGCGCGGTGTACAGCTTCGGGACATCGCTCTCCCGCACCCCCCAGAACGTCCCGCCCGGGGAGAGGCGGATCCCGGTCCTGGCCGCGCCGACGGCTTCGACGGTCGCGGACACCGCCTCGACGGCGAACCGGATCCGGTTGGTCACCGAGCCTCCGTAGCGGTCCGTGCGCAGGTTGGCGTTCGACGAGAGGAACTGCGAGATCAGGTAGCCGTTCGCGCCGTGCAACTCCACACCGTCGAAGCCGGCCTCGGCCGCACGGCGGGCGGCCTGGCCGTAGGACTCGGCGTGCTCGGGCACCTCGGCGGTGTCCAGGGCGCGCGGCGTCGGCGCGGGCCGGGGCCCGGATGGGGTGAACACGTCGCCGACGGCCGGGACCGCCGAGGGACCGACCGGCCGCATCCCGGTGGTGGCGGGATGGGAGACCCGTCCGCCGTGCATGAGCTGGGCGAAGACCCGCCCGCCGTTGGAGTGCACGGCGGCGGTCACCGGGCGCCACGCGGAGACCTGCTCATCGGTGTGCAGTCCCGGTGTGCCCGGGTTGGACTGCCCGATCAGGCTCGGCTGCACACCCTCGGAGATGATCAGCCCGGCCGTCGCGCGCTGAGCGTAGTACGTCGCCATCGACGGCGTCGCCAGCCCGCCGGCGGCGGCCCGGACCCGTGTCATCGGGGCCATCACCATCCGGTTGGGGAGCGTCAGGTCGCCGAGCCGATAGCTGTCGAAAAGGGTCGTCACGTCGTCCTCCGTGGTCGTCGATCCCGGATCCCGGGTACGGCGAGTACGCTAGAAGCTCACATCCATGTCAGAGGCAAGCTTTGTGCCGCAGATCACACCGGGAGGACGATGTGCGCATCGGCGAGCTCGCGTCACGGACCGGAGTCAGCGTCCGGTCACTGCGCTACTACGAGGAGCAGGGGCTGCTCACCAGCACCCGCAGCTCCAGTGGACAGCGGCACTACACGGACGACGAGGTCGAGCGGGTCGCGTTCATCCAGCGGCTGTACGCCGCGGGTCTGTCCAGCCGCACCATCGCCGAACTGCTCCCGTGCACCGAATCGCCCAGCCCGGAGAACTCCGACGCCGCCCTGGAACGGATGGCACAGGAGCGCGACCGCCTCTCCGCGCACATCGGCGACCTCATCCGCACCCGCGACGCACTCGACGGGCTGATGGCCATAAACCGAGCGCACCGCGAGAAGCTGCGGGTACCGCTGGCCGGCTGACCACCGCGGCAGCCCGGCGGGGGGCCGGAGGTGTCAGGGACGGGCCGCGCCCGGGTTCGTCGACACGGTGGCCGGCGGTGACTCCGCCCGCGCCGGCTCGCCAACGTCAGCGACCGTCTGCCACCGCGAGCGGCGGCGGGAAAGATGCTCACCCGTGGGTGGCGGTGGCCGGCCACGGTGTCACCGAGGCCGGGGCTCCTGTCATGGTGACGGCGCCGCCGTCAGGGCGCTGACCGCTGTCACAGCCCGTCTTCGCCCTCGATCCTGGCCGTCACCTTGAGATTCCCTGATGGTCCGGGACAGGAAGGGGAAATCCTTCCCAACCTTGATCACGGATGTGCCTCACCCTCCTCGGGCGGCCACATCCAAGCAGAAAGGACACCACGTGGCGCCTTCCCGTAACCGGGTCACCCCGATGGGGGACATCGTGGCGATCTCGCTGCGCGGTGCCTGGACGGGTAATCGCGGCATCATCCATTCGGGTGAGCGCATCGTCCGCTTCCACGCGGGTGACCTGTGGATCACCTGTGCGGTCAGCTTCAGGGGGCGGCGGCAGGAGCAGTGGCGACCCGATCACTACACCTTCCTGTACTTCCACGACGAGGCCGTCTCGTTGGCGGCCGGGCATCGCCCGTGCGCGGAATGCCGCAGGGACAGCTACAACGCCTACCGCTCCGCCTGGGCCGAGGGCCTGCGGGTCGACGCGCCGTCCGCCCGGGCGATGAACCGGCAGCTGCACGGCGAGCGGCTCGTCCGGGGCACGCACCGAAGGCGTATGCACGAGGCGCCCTGGGCCGGCCTGCCCGACGGCACCTTCGTCCGGCTCGGCACCTCCCCCGCCGTCGTCATCGGCCCTCGACTGGTCACATGGACGTCCGAGGGATACCGGACCCGCCACCCACGACCCGCGCGGGGACTGGCGGACGTCATCACCCCGCCCTCGACCGTCGCCGCGTTGAACGCCGGATACCCGGTGCAGATCGACGACTCCGCGTATGACTGACGTCGTCCCCGCCTCACCGCTTCAAGATGTTCGGCTCTCCGTCGCCGGGACCGAGGTGAAGGCGGCCGGGGACGGAGCCCGTCCACGACGACGGCCAGGGCACGGCCACGGGAGGCCGGTGCCGCCAGGCGTTGCTCCATCGCCGGACGGCCCCGTCTTGGATCAGCTGCCGAAGAAGTCACCCAGGGCCGCGGCGAGCGCGTCCGGGGCCTGTTCTGCCACATGGTGGCCGGAGTCGATTCCATGGCCGCGCAGGTCACCGGCCCAGTGCTCCCAGATCTTCAGCGGGTCGCCGTACAGGTCTTCGAGGTCGTCGCGCAGCGACCACAGGACCAGAGCGGGACATCGCAGCCGTACGCCGGCGGCCCGGTCGGCCTCCTCGTGGCGCAGGTCGACGGTGAGACCGGCCCGGTAGTCCTCCAGCATGGCCCGTACCACGTCGGGGTTCCTGGTGGCCTCACGAAACTCGTCGTGGTTCTCCTGGCCCATGCTCCGCGGGTCACCGTGGTACCAGCTGTCGGGGTCGGCGTTGATGACGCGTTCGGGGATGTCCGCCTGAGCGAAGAAGAACCAGTGCCACCACCGCGTCGCGAACGTCGCGGTGATGCGCGACAGGTGCTCGCTTATGGGCAGACAGTCGAGCAGCGCGACGTGGGACAACGCGTCGGGGTGATCCAGAGCGAGACGGAACGCCACAGCGCCTCCCCGATCGTGTCCGGCCAGAGCGAACCGGGCGTGTCCCAAGGAACGCATCACCGCCACCATGTCGTTCGCGACGGCGCGCTTGGAGTGCGCGGAGTGGTCGGCGGCGGGTGCCGGGCCGCGTGAGCGACCGTATCCTCGCAGGTCGGGGCAGACGACCGTGAAGCCGCGCGCGACCAGTTGAGGTGCGACGCGATGCCAGGTCGCGGAGGTGCGGGGATGGCCGTGCAGCAACAACGCCGGCGGCCCCTCCCCGCCGTAGCGGACGAAGATGGACGCTTCCCCGACCTGAACCAGCTTTTCCTCGAAGTCTTCGAACATTGTCCCCCTGTCCCCCAGGGACGGTTCGACAATCATCGACCCGCGGCGTGCACCGCAGCATGATCTTGCCGAGCCCTGCCGGATGCCGCACGCCCGGACACCCGGGAACCTCTCGGCAAGCGCGCGGGGATGCGGGGATGTCGTGTTGGAGCGCGGGCAAGGAACAGACCGACCGCGCACGAGGGGGGCGCGGCAGGCCGCCGCCAGTACGGCGCCCGGCCGGCCGCCTCCTCGAACCCGGCTTCGCAGGCCGATCACGGCCGCCGGCCGCCCGGCCGGTCGTGGGTCCACGACCGTCAGTGGATGGGGACCTTCGTCGGGGAGGGGCAGGCCACCCGGTACGCCGGTCAGACCACGCCGAGCGTGTACTGGTTGTTGGTATTGGCGTTCGGTGTCCACAGGATCGTGGCCGAGCCGGCGGTGGTGTTGCCGCCGCCGTCCAGTGCCGTGCCGGTGCCACGGTTGACGATCTGGTAGCGGCCGTTGCCGAGGCTGTTCAGCCTCCACTGCTGGTTGTCGCCACCGTTCCACGGCCCCTGCAGACAGGAGGCACCGTTGGCGGTGTTGCCCCAGCTGTCGGCGACCATGCCGCTGGTCCGGTTGACGATCCGGTGATACCCGTTGCCGAGGTCGACCAACTGCCACTGCAGGTTGGTGCTGCCGTCCCAGTTCCACTGCTTGAGCGCCGAACCGGCGGCGACGTTCCCGCCGCTGTCGAGCGCCAGGCCGGTGGTGACGTTGGAGATCCGCACCCACCCGGCCGGGACGCCGCCGCCGCCGGTGTTCCAGTAGACGTTGTAGTTGACGCCGTGGGCGTCGTAGAAGGGGATGAGGTTGACCGTGGACCCGCCGGCGGTCGCCGTGAAGGTCAGTGCGCCGCCGGTACGCGTGACCGAACCGTTGCTCAGGGCCGGCGGCGCGCTCAGCGCGGTGTTGCCGTAGTTCCCGGCCAGCACCACCGGGCCGTAGGTGATCGCCGCGATGTCGGGGTTGTCGTTGGCGGCCTTCATGACGACCCGCATGGGCAGGCGGACCGTCACGGTGTCGCCGGAGGTCCACGAGCGGGTGAGGGTGGCGTACGCGCCGGGGGTGGTGTCCACGCTCTGCTGGGCGCCGTTGACGCTGACGGTGGCGCCGCCGGTCCAGCTCGGGATGCGGATCCGCATCGACCAGGACCCGCCGACGCTGCCGGTGACCCGCAGGGTGGCGGTGTCGCCCACGGGAAACGACGTCACCTGGGTGACCGTGATGCCGCGCTGGCTCCAGGTCAGCACCGACGGCGCGAACAGGTTCACGGTCAG
The DNA here is from genome assembly GCF_042428775.1 of Streptosporangium vulgare. NCBI lineage: Bacteria > Bacillati > Actinomycetota > Actinomycetes > Streptosporangiales > Streptosporangiaceae > Streptosporangium > Streptosporangium vulgare. The sequence goes on from NZ_JBHMBS010000041.1 coordinate 37,910, forward strand.
CGTGGTGCCGTTGTGGAAGTACACCGAGTCCATCAGCTTCGTCTGCGTTTCCAGGCCCGTGCCCTGACAGCACCAGAACGAGTTGTAGTCGGTGCTGTAACCGCCGTTGTTGGACGAGACCCCGCGACGGGCACCCGGGTTCAGCGGAGTGAAGTAGGTGACGTGGCCATGCGCGTCGGACGGGTTCTGCTGGCCGATCATCTGGTTGAGCAGCGCCCGCTCGTAGTAGTCGAACAGGTCGGCCCGGTCCGGGTAGAGGGTGAACAGCTCCCGGGTGAGCTTGAGCATGTTGTAGGTGTTGCAGTTCTCGCAGGTGTCGTTGGTCAGGTAGGCCGCGATCGCGCCGGGCGCCCGGAAATGCTCGGCCTGGCTGTCGCCGCCGATGACGTAGGTGTGCGCGCCGATCGTGAGATTCCAGGCGTTGGTCGCGATGTCGCGGTAACGGGTGGTGCCGGTCGCCTTGAACTCTCGCGCCGCGCCGATCCACTTGGGGATCTGGGTGTTGGCGTGCAGGCCGTTGAGTCGGTCCTGGTTGGCCGCGAGCGGGTCGAAGACCACGGCGTGGTCGAAACGTTGCGCCGCCACCAGCCACCGCGCGTCGCCGGTCTGCTGGTACAGGTCGGCCATCGTGGCGTTCATGCCGCCGAACTCCGTGTTCAGCACCGCCTGCATCTGCGCGTAGCTCAGCCGGCCGGTACGCCAGTCCACCCAGTCGGCCATGTTCGTGACCACTGTGAGGGCCTCGGCGTTGCCGGCGAGCCGGTACTGGTCGAGCAGACCCGCCAGGATCTTGTGAAGGGTGTACCAGGGCGCCCAGACCTGCTGGCCGCTCTCCACGCGGTCGAGGAAGCTCTCCGGGAACGCCGACAGGTAGCCGGCGCGGTAACCGCGGTTCGGCGCGGCCCTTTGGCAGGCCGCCAGCACGCCCACCAGGTAGTCGCCCTTGGTCTTGAACGCGGAGTCACCGGTCGCCGCGTACGCCTGCGCCAGCGCCGACAGCAGATGGCCCATCGAGTGCCCGCGCAGCTCCACGCCCGGCCCCTCCCAGCCCCCGACGGGCTGGGCCGTGCTGGAAAGACCGGCGTTGATCCGGAAGGTGTGCAGCATCCGGTCGGCGTCGATGAAACGCAGGTACGTCAGGGTCCGGTTCTGGTTTTCCAGCCATCGGCCACTGGTCAGCCGTACCTGACCGAGGTCGAACGGGTACGCCGACACGCCGATGTCGGCTCTGACCGGGGCCACCGCGGCCGCGGCGGCCGTGGCCGCGGTGGCCCCGGTGACGTCGAGCACCTGGCTCACGGTGGACGCGACTCCGACGGCGCCGACGGCTTGGAGCAGCTGTCGGCGACTGAGGGACGAGGACGACACGGGACCTCCGAATTGATGTCGACGTTGATATATCCATGGCGCGTCGTGGAGAGGCCGCTCGGCCCGACGGCGTTTCCGCGCCTGCCGCGCCGGCCGAACCTCGGAGCGCCCATACCGAGAAGGTCGCCCTGGAGTGATCTTGGAACGCCCATACCGGAAAGGGCGCCTTGGCGTGACGCGGGCGCCGATCGCTCTTGAAAAGCCGGAGTTCGTCAAGATCTGACATTCCAGAGGCACCGCATCGGGTTTGGCGCGTTGCGCGGCTTCCCCTCTCCGGCATCGATGCCGCACATGCCTGTTCCGCGTCCTGGGGGCGGAGGCCCGTTCCGGGGAGCCGTGGCTCCCCTGGGTGTCGGGACCTCCGCCCAGGGTGTTTCACCTGATCGCCCTCACAGGCCGGACCGGCTGGTCGGGGTCAGCTGCGCAGGGTCCAGCGCTGGTTGGCCTGGCCGTTGCAGGACCAGAGGATGAGCTTGGTGCCGTTGGCGGTGCCGGCGGCGTTGGCGTCGAGGCATTTGCCGGACTGCACGCCGGTGATGGTGCCGTCGCCGTTGACGTTCCACTGCTGGTTGGTGCCGCCGTTGCAGTCCCAGATGATCACCTGGGTGCCGTTCGCGGTGCCCTGCCCGTAGGCGTCCAGGCACTTGTTGCCGTACACCTGCAACTGCTTACCGGAGGTGTGGGTCCAGCGCTGGTTGGTGCCGCTGCCGCAGTCCCACAGCTGGAGCTGGGTGCCGTTGGTGGTACTGGAGTTCGGCACGTCCACGCACCGGCCGGACTGGCCGCCCACGATCTGGCTGCCTTGCGTCGGGTTGCCGGTCGCCGGCGCGTAGGCGGCGGCGGCGATGTTGGCCTGGACCGCGTTCTCGGTGTCGGCCGTCGGGTAGCCGGAGGTCAGCACGCCCTCGTAGAAGGTGCCGCGGGCGCCGTTGCTGTTGTCGCCGCCGATGCCGAGCAGGATGGCGCCCTCCTTCTTCATCGGGTGGTAGCCGTTGGGGCGCCGCCCGTCGAAGTAGGTCGTCAGACCACCGGACTGGGCGTTGCCGCCCCGGATCGCCCAGTGGTTCGGCTCACCCTTGACGATGGCGGTGACGAAGCGGTGGTTGATGGGCGCCATGGGGTTGTACCGCGCGTTCACCCCGGAGAACAGTCCCCACTCCATGTCGGCCATGATCCAGGGGCCGGCTCCGTCCCCGTAGCCCCACCAGTTGTTGTTGCCGAAGTAGATGGCCTCCATGATGCCGATGTCGTCGGCCTGGCCGTTGGTCTGCGCGTTGCCGTAGTCGAAGCAGCAGCCCCCGTTGTAGTGCGTGCCGTCGAGGACGGCGTACATTCCCTCGGGCTGGTCGCCGGTCGCCACCCCGTTGGTGTTGTTGTTGCGGTAGCCGGTGCCCGGAGCGATGTAGACGCCGTAGGCCTTCTGGCCGCCGACGGTGATCGGGGCCGCCTTCGCGTCGGCGAGGTTGTCCGATCCACCGGGGCCGGGGCCGGGCACGGCGCCGCCGGGCCCCTGGGTGAGGCGGTTGTTGCGCCCGGACTGGTCATAGATGACGGTGATGACGCAGTTGGTGCCGGAGCAGAACGAGTCCTGGGCGGCGGCGTTGGCCACTCCGCCCGCGCTCAGCACGCCGATGTCGCGGGTGGTGTTGTCGGAGGTGCGTCTGACCTGGTAGAGCGGGCCGTTGTAGGTGCCGTACAGCGCCCGGGTGGTGCTGTGGGCCGCCACACACGGCGTGCCGCCCGTGGCGTAGATGTCACACGGGCCGGTGGTGGCGGCCTGGGCCGCCGTCGCGTCCGAGATCACGTAGCCGCCGGTGGTGGCGAGGAGCAACGAGATCCCTGCGGCGGCCATGAGGCGGCTCAGCCTTTTCTTCACGTTCATCGAAGCCTTCCGGATGGGGAGTGTGGTGCGCGGCGGATCGGACGTGCCGCGCAGAGCCCGTTCGAAGTGGCCGAACAGGCCGTTGACGGTGTTTCCGATACCGGTTCGGGACCGTTTTCCGAAACTGAACGAGATCGCCGGAGGTGCCGCTCCCGCGTGCCTCACGAGGACGGCACGACCGGCCGGTTGTCGCCGGGTGATCAGCTGCGCAGGGTCCAGCGCTGGTTGGCCTGGCCGTTGCAGGACCAGAGGATGAGCTTGGTGCCGTTGGCGGTCCCGGCGGCGTTGGCGTCGAGGCATTTGCCGGACTGCACGCCGGTGACGGTGCCGTCGGCGTTGACGTTCCACTGCTGGTTGGTGCCGCCGTTGCAGTCCCAGATGATCACCTGGGTGCCGTTCGCGGTGCCCTGACCGTTGGCGTCCAGGCACTTGTTGCCGTACACCTGCAACTGCTTGCCGGAGGTGTGGGTCCAGCGCTGGTTGGTGCCGCTGCCGCAGTCCCACAGCTGGAGCTGGGTGCCGTTGGTGGTGGTCGAGTTCGGCACGTCCACGCACCGGCCGGACTGGCCGCCCACGATCTGGCTGCCTTGCGTCGGGTTGCCGGTCGCCGGCGCGTAGGCCGCGGCGGCGATGTTGGCCTGGACGGCGTTCTCGGTGTCGGCCGTCGGGTAGCCGGAGGTCAGCACGCCCTCGAAGAAGGTGCCGCGGCCGGAGACACTGTTGTCGCCGCCGATGCCGAGCAGGATGGCGCCCTCCTTCTTCATCGGGTGGTAGCCGTTGGGGCGCCGCCCGTCGAAGTAGGTCGTCAGACCACCGGACTGGGCGTTGCCGCCCCGGATCGCCCAGTGGTTCGGCTCACCCTTGACCATGGCGGTCACGAAACGGTGGTTGATGGGCGCGATGTTGTTGTAGCCGGCGTTGACACCGGAGAACAGCCCCCACTCCAGGTCGGCCATGATCCACGGACCGGCCCCGGCGCCGTAGCCCCACTGCTTGTTGGCGCCGAAGTAGACGGTCTCCATGATGGCCGGGGCGTCGGCCTGGCCGTCGGTCTGGGCGTTGCCGTAGTCGAAGCAGCACCACTGGTTGTAGTGCGTGCCGTCGACGACGGCGTAGATGCCCTCGGGCTGGTCGCCGGTCGCCACCCCGTTGGTGTTGTTGTTGCGGTAGCCGGTGCCGGGCTCGATACGGACCCCGTAGGCCTTCTGCCCGCCGACGGTGATCGGGGCCGCCTTCGCGTCGGCGAGGTTGTCCCACCCGCCGGGACCGGGACCGGGCCAGTAGCCGGGCGGCGCCTGGGTGAGCCGGTTGTTGCGTCCGGACTGGTCGTACAGGATGGTGATGACGCAGCTGGTGTTGGCGCAGAAGGAGTCCTGGGTGGCGGCGTTGACGACTCCGCCCGCGCTCAGCACGCCGACGTCGCGGGTGGTGTTGTCGGAGGCGCGTCTGACCTGGTAAAGCGGGCCGTTGTAGGCGCCGTACAGCGCCCGGGTGGTGCTGTGGGCCGCCACACACGGCGTGCCGCCCGCGGCGTAGATGTCACACGGCTGTGACGCCGCGGCCTGGGCCGTGCCACCGCCGACCAGGCAGGCGGCGGCGATCAACGTGCTCGCCCCGGCCGCGAGCGCCCTTCTCAGGCTCCCGAAAAGCATCATGGCTTCTTCTCTCGATCAGGAAATCACGACGGACGGCGCCTACACGGCAGGCCTGGCCAGGTCGAATGTTAGCGCTAACATCAATTCCCGTCCGACACCGATTTGCGGCTGACAGTTTTGTTGGAGTCAATTAAATGGAGATCCCGCCGTCAATAGCGCGAATCCGGCCCCTCGGACGTCCGGGGGCCGTCGGCGCACCATCTGGGCTTTCGCGGTGACACGTTCGCACCGTCGCGATGAGATGCCGTGAAACTTTCATCCCCGGCGCCCGCCGGACGGTGAGCCGTCGCCCGCCCCCTACGCCGGAGCCCGCGAGCAGGAGTGCGCCCCGCCGGAGGTCGAGGACGTCACCGCCCCGGACCGGCGGCCTCCGCCCGCCCGGCGGCGACGAGCTCCGCGACGTGCCGCTCGCGCGGACCCGCCCGCCGGCCCGGAGCCGGTCCCGATGAGCGGCTTTCCCCTGCCGGAGGTCGTGACCGTTCCGCGTCACGTGAAGGTCAGGCGTGTCCGGGGGCTGACCGAGGCCACGCTGGGCGCCCGGCTGAGCACGCCCCTCGACCCGGCGGTCATCGACGGCCTGCCCGAGGGACCCACCGAGCAGGCGCGCCGCACCCAGCTGTTCACGTACGTGACCGACGCCCTCGCCACCGACGGCCGCCGGGGCCGCGGGGTGGTGGAGGGCCGCGACACCTACGGAACCACCGCGGTGATCGCCGTCGAGAGCGCCCGCCGTCTCGCCGCCGGGTACGCCAGGCCCGGAGTGCTCGCCCTCGCCCAGGCCTACGACGCCTCCGGCTTCCTCGACTTCCTCGCCCCGCACGGAATCCGCTGGACGATCGGATGAGGGGCGCCGGGAAGCGGCCACCGTTCACCGGGGAACGCCCCGGCGGCCCGGGAGCCGCCCGCGAGGACGTCGGAGCCGCGACGCCTCCGTGGCTCCCGCGCGGACGTCGGGACCGCTACGCCTCCGGGCCTCCCTCGGTGACCGGAGCACCCGAGCGGACGTCGCGCTCCCGCCGGCGGTCGTGGACGGGCCCGTCAGGCGGCGGCGCGGTCGCCGACGCCGCGGCGGCGCAGGTCGGCTCGCTGGAGTGCGGGCGGCACGTAGGCGATGTCGAGCGTGCCCGGGTTCACCCCGGGCGGGACCACCTTGTCGATCTGGTCGAGGGTGTCGTCGTCGAGGACGGTGCCGGCTCCGGCGAGCAGGTCGTCGAGCTGCGCCATGGTACGAGGGCCGATGATCGCCGAGGTGACCGCGGGATGGCTGACGACGAAGGCCATGGCCAGATGGGTGAGCGACAGACCTGCCCGCTCGGCGATCGGGACGAGTTCCTCGACGGCGTCGTGGTTGCGCTTGTCGGTCATGTGCTTGGGCACCCAGTGCATGCGGGCGCTGGAGACCTGTTCGTCGCCGCCCTCGCGGTAGCGGCCGGTGAGCAGCCCCGAGGCCAGCGGGCTCCAGACCAGCGTGCCCAGCCCGTAACGCTCACAGACCGGCAGGACGTCGCGCTCGATGCCGCGGTTCAGGATCGAGTACGGCGGCTGCTCGGTGCGGAAGCGGGCCAGCCCACGCCGTTCGCACACCCACTGGGCCTCGACGATCTCCGCGGCCGGCAGGCTGGAATGGCCGATCGCGCGCACCTTGCCCGCCCGCATCAGGTCGGTGAGGGCGGCGAGGGTTTCCTCGACGTCGGTGCCGGGCTCGGGGTGGTGGACCTGGTAGAGGTCGATGTGGTCGACGCCGAGACGCCGCAGCGAGTCCTCGACCGCGGTGACGATCCAGCGGCGGGAGCCGCCGCGCCGGTTGGGACCGGCACCCATGGGGCCGTTGAACTTGGTGGCGAGCACCACGTCGTCACGCCGGCCGCGCAGCGCCTTGCCCACGATCCGTTCGGTTTCGCCGTCACCGCCGTAGACGTCGGCGGTGTCGATGAAGTTGATCCCGGCGTCGAGGGCCCGGTGGACGATGGCGACGCAGTCGTCGGGGTCGGGGTTGCCGAACGGGCCGAACATCATGGTGCCCAGGCAGTAGGGACTGACCTCGATGCCGGTACGGCCGAGGGGGCGAGTACGCATGATCTGTTCCTTCGGAAGGCGGAAAGCGGAGGGCCGGGTGCCCCGAGGCGGCCGGGGAAGGCCGCCTCGGACCGGATGAGCGCGTCGGCGGTCAGCCGGCGTACGGGGCGGCGACGTCGAGGATCCAGGTGACACCGAAGCGGTCGGTCAGCATCCCGAAACCCGGGGCCCACTGCGACGGGCCGTACTTCTCGACGATGTCGGCGCCGTCGGCGAGCCTGTCCCACAGCGCGCCGACCTCCTCGACGGTCTCACCGCGGACGGACACGAAGAACCGTTCGCCGGTCAGCGTCATGCCGTGCTCGCGGGTGGTGACGGCGGGCGCGGCGGCGGCCGGCGCCTGGCCGGGCACGTCGTAGGCCATGACGCTGAAGCCGTTGCCGGCCGTGACCTGGCCAAAGACGATCTTGTCGGCGTCGGGCAGTTCCCTCGGCATGCCGAAGTCGCCGTACGCGATGGCGGTGAGGTGGCCGCCGAACACGCTCTGGTAGAACTCCAGCGCCGCACGGGCCTCGCCGCGGAAGTTCAGGTGGGTGGTGGTCGAGAGGGCCATGCTGGTGACTCCTTGTCGAAGGGGACCGGCCGGGTCGCGGTGACCGACCGGCTCAAGACGAAGATTCACAGAGGTAGGTGACAGGATGTGGCACCTACCTGAGGCAGAATCAGGTTCATGCCGAAAACCTCCGCCCGACTGCTGGCCCTGCTGTCGCTGCTGCAGACCCGCCGGGACTGGTCCGGAACGGTGCTGGCCGATCGCCTGGACGTCAGCCTGCGCACCGTGCGCCGCGACGTCGACCGGCTCCGCGAGCTCGGCTACCCCATCGCCGCCGTCAAGGGCCCCGACGGCGGCTACCGGCTCGGCGCCGGCACCGAACTGCCCCCGCTGCTGTTCGACGACGAACAGGCCGTCGCCCTCACCATCGCCCTGCAGATCGCCGCCACCACCCCCGGCAACGGCCTCGCCGAACCCTCCGAACGGGCGCTCAACACCATCCGGCAGGTCATGCCCACCCGGCTCCGGCAGCGCGTCGACGCGCTGGGCGTCACCGCCGTCGAACGACCCGTCACCCGGCCGGCCACCCCGGTCGGCGGCGACGTCCTCCTGACGATCAGCGCCGCCGTCCACGCCCGCGAGACCCTGCGCTTCGACTACGGCGCCCAGGACAGCGGCCGCCCCCCGCGCCGCGCCGAACCCCACCACCTCATCACCTGGGACGGACGCTGGTACCTCATCGCCTGGGACCTCGACCGCGACGGCTGGCGCACCTTCCGCGCCGACCGGATCACCCCGCGCACCCCCAACGGGCCCCGGTTCACCCCGCGCGTACTGCCCGGAGGAGACGCCGCCACCTTCGTCACCAGCACCTTCCGCGGCTCCGGCGACGCCTCGGGCAGCTGGCCCTGCCAAGGCACGGTGATCCTCGACCTGCCCGCCGCCACCGTGGCCCTCTACACCCGCGAAGGACTCGTCGAGGAGATCGGCCCCCACCGCTGCCGGCTCACCCTCGGATCCTGGTCCTGGCCCGGCCTCGCCGCCGCCATCGCCCGCTACGACGCCGACATCGAGGTCATCGGCCCCGGCGAACTCACCGACGCCTTCGAACACCTCGCCCGCCGATTCACCAGAACCACGGCCCGCCGCGGCATCACCCCACCGGAATAACCGGCCTCCCCCACCGGCCCGTGGGCCAGGTCGTGGTGAATCGGGCACCGCACACCCGCGTCGAGACACTTACCGCCGATCCGCCGGACGAGGCCGCGACACTCACCACCGACCCGCCGGCCCGCCGGACCAGCTCGAATCACGCCACCCCGGAGAGGACCGGTCCGATCGGCCTCGGCGGGAACGCGCCCCGCCCCCCGGGCGGCACCTGTCAGGATGACACCCCGTAGCGGGCGACGATCGCGGCGGCGCGGTCGCGCAGGGAGTCGCGCAACCACTGCGGGTCCAGGGCTTCCGCGCTCGTGGTGAGCTGCCACAGCGCCCATTCGGCGTGTCTGGGATCCTGGAAGGTCACCTCCAGCCGCAGCCAGCCGTCCGGGTCGGCCTCCTCGGTACGGACGGCCAGCGCGGTGCCCACCAACTCCTCCCGCCGCGCCGGGTCCACCCGTACCAGCACGGCGACCTGGTCACCGCCGGTCCGAAACCGCGTGCCACGTTCCTGCCAGGCCCGGTCCAGATCGACCCGCTCCGGACGCTGCGCGGGTTCGGCGAGTTCCTCGGCGGCCAGCACCCGAGACAGCCGGTAGGTACGGTCCGCGCCGGACCTCGTGGCCAGCAGGTAGCTCCGGTCGCGTACGGTGACCAGGCCGACCGGGTCCACCGTGCGCCACTTCGGGCTCTGGCCCACGGCCGCGTAGTGGATACGCAGCCTGTGTCCGGCGAGCACCGCGCGCAAGACCTCGGCCACCACGGTGTCGGGCGCCTCCTCGGCGACCAGCCGCCGTGAGAGAAGGTCGGTCTTCGGATCGACGAGCAACCGCTCGGCCGCACCGGCCGCGGTGTCCCGATAGCTTTCGGGCAGCGCGTCGACCACCTTGAGCATCGCCGAGGCGAGCGCCGAACCCAGGCCGAACGCCTGCGCGCCACGCCGCGACCCGGCGACCAGCAGGGCGAGGGCCTCGTCGTGGTTCAGTCCGGTGAGCTCGGTCCGGAAACCGGGCAGCAACGCGAAACCACCGTGCCGGCCGCGTTCGGCGTAGACCGGGACACCGGCCGCCGACAGCGCCTCGATGTCGCGCAGCACGGTGCGGGTGGACACCTCCAGCTCGCGGGCCAGCACCGCCGCCGACAGCCGGCCGTGCCGGCGCAGCAGCAGCACCAGCGAGACCAGCCGGTCGGCACGCATACGAAAACCCTAAAGGCATACACGACACAAGATGTCGTGATTTGCCGGAAAGCTGATCAACATCACCGAGAAGACGACGGCCACCGCGCCGATCGACGGACGCGATGCCGACGAACCGAATGGAGCCGATGTGACAATGGAACGAACGGCGGTCAACCCGTGGGCCTGGTCAGTGCAGATGGGCTACAACCAGGGTGAGATCGTCTCCGGGCACACCCGGACCCTGTACTGCGCCGGGCAGACCGCGATGAGCGGCGACGGCAAGCCCGAACACGCCGGCGACATGGCGGCGCAACTGGCACTGAGCCTCGACAACCTGGAGGCCGTGCTCGGCGAGGCCGGCATGTCCCTCGCGAACCTCGTCCGGCTCAACGTCTACACCACCGACACCGACCGGCTCTTCGAGCACTACGGCGTGCTGGCCGCACGGCTGGGCGCCGCCGGGGCCGCGCCGCCCACCACGATGCTCGGGGTGACACGACTGGCGATCCCCGACCTGATGGTCGAACTCGAAGGGACCGCCGTCGCCTGACGGGGACACCGGCGACAACGCACTCGCCCGAGAACTTGAGCGAGAACGGCCGCGAGGGAGATCCCGGCACCCGGGCCGCCCCCTGAGGCGTGCTTCCCCCTGGGGATCGCTCGCCCAAGGCCCGGGAGAGGGCAGGGTCCGCAAGAGGGCAGGGCGCCGCGAACGGCACACGACCGGCCGGGCCCGTACCGTGGCCCGGCCGGTCGCGCCCTCAGCCCAGATCCGACATGTCGAGCACGAAGCGGTGGCGGACGTCGTTGCGCCGGAGACGGTCGAGTGCCGTGTGCACCTGAGAGGAGGGGAGCACCTCGACATCGGCGACGATGCCGTTGTCGGCGCAGAACCGGAGCATCTCGGCCGTCGCGGGACGACCTCCGCTGCCCGCGGAACCGAGCCTCTTGCGGCCCACGAGCAGGTCCATCACCTCGACCGTGACCGGACCCAGATATCCCAGGAGGCTGAGGGTGCCGTCCATCGCCACCGACCTCAGGTACGGGGCGAGGTCGTGGGGCGCGGAGATGGTGTCGATGACGACGTCGAAGCTGTCACGCGCCGCGGCCATCCGCTGGGGGTCGGCGGAGGCGATGAGGTCGTCAGCACCGAGCCGGCGGGCGTCCTCATCCTTGTCCCGCGTACGGCTGATGACGGTCGTGGCGGCGCCGAGCGCCACGGCCATCTTGACCGCCAGATGACCCAGGCCGCCGAGCCCTGCCACGGCGACCCGGCTGCCGGGCCCCACACCGAGGGAGCGCAGGGGCTCCCAGACGGTGACGCCGGCGCACAGCAACGGGGCGGCCGCGGCCGGGTCGAGGCCGGAGGGGAGCGGGTAGGCGAACGCGTCGCGCACGACGTACTCGCGGGAGTAACCGCCCAGGGTGGTCGAGCCGTCCTTCCGGTCGACGCCGCCGTAGGTCAGGGCCGGGAAGGAGTGGCAGAAATTCTCCTGTCCGGCCTCGCACATCGCGCACACGCCGCAGGAGTCGACGATGTTGCCCACCCCGACGCGGTCGCCGACCGACAAGGCGGTCACCTCGGGGCCGGTCTCGGTCACCACGCCGGTGAATTCGTGACCGGGCACCAGGGGCGCCTTCGCGTGCTGGTCGTAGTCGCGCACGGCATGCAGATCGGTGTGGCACACGCCGCAGTAGTCGACCCGCACCGCCACGTCGTCCGGGCGCAGGTCACGACGCTCCAGCGACACGCGCCGCAGTGCCATCGGGCCGGTCGCCCGCCATCCGGTGGTCGTTCGCACAGCTGAACTCCCTAAACAGACTGTTCGGTCTATTGGAGCCTAGGCACAGCCGCCCGGCAAAGCAAACCAACTGTTCTGTTTGATAGGCTGAACCCATGCCGGAACAGCCCCAGACCTCACGAGGCGCCGCGACCTACCAGCGCATCCTGGACGCCGCCACCGAGGAGTTCGCCAAGCACGGCATCGCCGGGGCCCGCATCGAACGCATCGTGACGACGGCACGCACCAACAAGGCACAGCTCTACGCCTACTTCGGCGACAAGGAACGACTCTTCGACGCGATCTTCCTCAGCTCACTGGAGCGCATCACCAACGTCGTCCCCATCGACGCCGACGACCTCGCCGACTGGGCCGTACGCCTCTACGACGAATACCTGCGCAACCCCGACCTCATCCGGCTGGCGACCTGGACGCGCCTGGAACGCCGACCCGCCGGACACCTCGTCGAGACCCACCAGCACTACGACGACCACAAGCTCACGGCCATCGCCAAGGCCCAGGCCACCGGACGGATCCGCGCCGGCGACCCGTTCGACATCATGGCCATGGTCATCGCCATGTCCATGGCCTGGTCACCGGTGAGCAACGTGTACGCGGCCAGCGACCAGGAACCCGAGGACGTCCACGACCGGCGCCGCGCCCTGCTTCGCGACTGCGTCCGAAGGGCCATCGCGACCGACGGCGACACATCCCCCTCATGACCGAACGCTCCCGGCAACCGGCTCCGGCCCGGCCATCACGAGCACAACCCGCTCGACAACCTTCACCCGCGGACACGCCGGCCGCCACGAGACGGGCTTGTCCACCGCGACCTGATACCGAGCCCGGCGAATCTCGTCCATGTCGTAGACGGCCTCCGGAGCACAAACAAGCCCTGCTTGTGTTTTATAGCCGCCTTTAGTCCTATTTATGCTTTTTGTCGGTTTTAAACAACCAGGCGCCTTTACATTGTAGATTAATAATATTTATCCGGATATATTGCGCCCCCTTGGTGTTCATCGTTCATCCGGGCGGGGCCGGACGACGGCGACCGGGCAGTGTGCCCGGTGCAGTACGCCGTGACCGACCGAGCCCAGCACCGCCGAGCCGAACCCACCCAGCCCTCGCGAGCCGACCACGATCAGGTCCGCCTGGCGCGAGGCATCGGACAGCACGCGGACCGGATGATCACAGACGATCGACTCCTCCACCGCGACGTCCGGATACTTCTCCCGATAGGGCGCCAGCAGCCGCCGGGCGGTCTCGGTCTCCTCCGCGAAAACGCTTCTCAGCAGCGGGCTGTAGCCCAGGGCGTACGGCGAGAGCATCGGCATCTGCCAGGCGTAGACCGCCCGTAGCCGTGATCCGCGCTGCTGTGCCCGGGCGAAGGCGTACTCCAGCGCGACCTGCGAATGCTCAGACCCGTCGAACCCCGCGACGATCACGCCGTGCGCGGTCCGCGCCGGCGCGCGGACGACGACGACGGGACCGGCCGCGTGGCCTGCCAGACCGAGCCCTACCGATCCGAGCGCCAGCCCGGCGAACCCGCCGACGCCCCTGCTGCCGATCACGAGCGCGTCAGCCCGCTCGGACTCACTCTTCAGCCGTTCGACCACCGCTCCGGTCGCCAGAGCAGTGGTGATCTTGATGTCGGGCGCGTGGTCCCGGGCCCGCTGTGCGGCCGCGGCCAGCACGCGGTGACCGTACTCGGTCGAGCCGTTCTCCTCCCCGGTCCCGGAGAGGAGAACGAGACTGTTCCACGGCTCGTGCACATACACGATCTTCAGGGCCGCACCGCTGTGCGCGGCGTCCTCCGCCGCCCATTCGACCGCCGCCGTCGCGGGCGCGGAGCCGTCGGTACCGACGACGATCTGTCCGGTCATGGCCGCCTCCTCTCGGAGAGCCTCCGTTCCTCTGGGAGAGTCTCCGTACCTTCACCTCCATCGCACACCCGCGGGAGAGGTTCGGCACCGGCCGAACGTCACCGGTCGCGAGGACCAACGTCTCCTCCGGAAACCACGTGGGCCCGGCGGGGATGGACAGCCACGTCGTCGCACGCCTCTCGCGGGCGTGACCCGGGCCGACCGCTACGTGATCCTGTGAGCGCCGGCCTGTCGTGCCGAGGCCAGCTCCATCCCCCACTCGCGGGCTCGCCCGGTCTCCCCCTCCAGGAGCGGGCCTGGGGTGCCGGAGACGTAGAAGCTCCGTGAGCCGGTCATGATCGCGAAGCCGTGCCCGCGCAGGTTCTTCTCGACACCGCGCCGGGCCGATCCCGGAATCCAGGGGTTCTTGACCCGCGTGTCGAACGCCACGGCCGCCGGGGCGCGGGAGTGGTCACCGAGAGTGGCGAGCCATTCGCGCACCCCTCGCCCCTTGGACACCAGCTCGGTGGCGGCCTGCTCAGCCTGCTCGGCGGCCGACTGCCTGGTACTGGGCCGGCTCATGCCGAGGGTGTGGGTGGGCCCGCCGACGACGAGGAGGTCCACGTCGTCGGGAACGGACACCGGGGCGTCGCCGACCTCGACCAGGTCCACCTCCATCCGGGTGGCCAGGCCGTCGGCGACAGCCTCGGCGATCGCCCGGGTGTTGCCGAACATCGATTCGAAGACCACAAGCGCACGCATCGGGATCGTCCCCTTCTCCATTGACGTTCCGTGGAAGGTGGGATCGGAGGTCGATCTCCACCTCCCGCCGGTCACCCTCAGGATTTCGCCCATCGGTTCGCGAGCGAAGAGGCGGACGGCTTCCGCGGCGAGGACGAAAGACTCGGCGTGGGGCCTGCGGCGAGAACCTCGACGCGCCGTAGGGCCCGGACCCGATGGCCTCCCGCATGGCCGTGACCGGCGACCGTATCGTCCAAGGCCGCCGCGATCGTCGCGGCGGCCCACCCGCTGTTGCCGCACAGGTCGTACCTGACCTGGGGAACCGTCCGCGAAGAGGCGGAGGACGCGCTGCCCGGACGCCTGGCCCACGCTGGATGACGTCTTCTTCGCGAAGGCCGAACGCACACTCTTCGTGAAGGCCGAACGCACACCTCCACCCCGGTGGGGACAGGGGATGGAGGTGTGACCGGCCATGGGGGCCTCGGTCTCCCTACCAGGGCCAGGTCCAGTCGCGGATCTCGGCGGGGTCCTCACCGTACTCGCGGGTATGAGCGCGAGCGTGCAGACGGGCATCGACCATACGCTGACGCAG
>NZ_JBHMBS010000042.1:0-49889 GCF_042428775.1 Streptosporangium vulgare
CGCTGGAACAACTCCCACAACTCATCAGGGACCAGCCGCTGAAGGAACGCATCCACGCCATATCCAACGAGCGATCGCCAAATGAGTCACGCTCTTAGAGGACTCGCGCCAGGAATTCGGCTTAGAGGTCGAGAATGCCGGTGTGGCAAGGACTGGGACGGTCTACGGCTGAGGTGAAGTTGATGGGGAGGAACAGGAGACGCTGATGTGTTGGGTGCGGCGGGCGAAGTCGTAGCAGGTGCTGGCGATGCGGTCGAAGATCGTGCTTGCGTGCACGCAGGGACGGTCGAATGTTGAGGTGGCCGCCGATTTGCGGATCCATGTTAGCGAGGTGGGTAAGTGGCGGCGCCGGTTCCTGGCTGAACGATTGGAGGGCTGCAGGATGAGCAGCGTCCAGGCAGGCCACCGTCGATCATGCTGGATCAGGTCGAAGACGTGATGGTGGCGACACTGGAGAAGACGTCGAGGAACGCCACACATTGGTCACGGGCATCGATGGCGAAACGATCCGGACTGTCGGATGGAAAAAGATCGCTGACGAGATCCTCAACTCACTCGCCCGATATCTATAGCGGATTTCTAGCGCCGGATATTAGGGTTCGACGAACTTGTTGACGGCGCGTTGCGTCTATAGCTTTTCCTCACGGATCCGGGATACACCCGGCTGACGGCGACGCAGCAGTTTATGGGCACAGCCGAGTACGTGTCACATGAGCCTTCGGTCGTCCGGTGTGGCGGGCGCTCAGGTGTGGGAGGGGCGGCGGGAGGCGATCACGTCGATGACGGCCACGACCAGCGCGACCAGCACGAAGGCGATGGTGACCAGCAGCGAGTGCTGGAACGCCGTCGCGTAGTCGCCGCGTGAGGAGGCGACCTCGGCGAAGAACACCGAGCCGATCGCCGCGATGCCCACGGCGGTGCCGATGCGCTGTCCCGTCTGGAGCACGCCCCCCGCGGAGCCCGCCCCGGCGACCGGCACCTCGGACAGGGTCAGCGTCTGGTTCGGGGAGATCACCAGGCCGCTGCCCAGGCCGGCGAGGAGCAGCGGCACCGCGATGGCCCAGGCCACGTGCGTGCCGGGGACCAGATGCACGGCGAGCGCCGTGACGGCGAGGAAGATCGCGACCAGCACCAGCCCGGCCACCACCAGGGGGCGGCCCAGCCGGGTGACGATCCGGCCGCCGAACAGGGACGTCACGGCCGACCCTCCGGCGAACGACGTGGTCGCCAGCCCCGCCTCCAGGGCCGAGTAGCCCAGCCCGTTCTGCAGGTACAGGGTGAGGACGAAGAAGATCGCGGTGAAGCCCGCGAAGTAGAGCGTCCCGACCAGGGCGCCGAGCGCGTACGAGCGCCTTCGGAACAGGGACAGGTCGACCACCGGCTGGTGACGCCGCCCGTACCGGCGCTCCCAGGCCACGAAGGCGGTCAGCACGGCGAGCCCGCCGAGCAGGGACGGCCACTTCGCCGAGGCCTCCCACTCGTGTCCCTCGACGAGCGGCAGGAGCACCAGCACGACGCCCGCGGCGAGCAGCAGCACGCCCACGGGGTCCATGGTCTCCCGTGGCCGCTGCTCCTTGGCGGTGGGCCGGATGTAGCGGTAGGCCAGGGCCACGGCCAGGATGCCGATCGGCACGTTGACGTAGAAGACGAGGCGCCACCCGTCTGTGTCGCCGCCGAGGTTGATGAGCACCCCGCCGAGCAGCGGCCCGATCGCGGTCGAGACGCCGATCACGGTGCCCAGCATCCCGAACGCCCTGCCCCGCTCCGCCCCCCGGAAGAGCTGCTGGATCAGCCCGCTGACCTGCGGATTGATCACTCCGCCCGCGAGTCCCTGCACGAGTCTCGCGACGACCAGCAGGGTCGGGTCCCCGGCGACCCCGGCCGCCGCGCTGGCCAGGGTGAACAGCACGACGCCGAAGACGAACGCGTTGCGCCGCCCGTACATGTCGCCGAACCGCCCGGCGGGGACCAGCACCAGCCCGAAGGTGAGCGCGTACCCGGACACCACCCACTGCAGGGCGCTCTGCGGGGCCTCCAGCCCGGTACGGATGGAGGGCAGCGCCACGTTGACGATGCTCACGTCCAGCAGGGTCATGAAACCGGCGACGAGGCAGACGCTCAGCGCCTTCCAGCGGCGCGGATCGGCTCCCTCGCGATGCTGGGGGGACGTCGCCCTGTCGGGTCCGCTGCTCATCCGGTCGCGTGGGGGAGCGGTGCCCCGGCCCGTGATCGGCTGAGGATCATCATGACCGCCTCGTTCCCCGCATCCGGTTGATCTCTCCACATTTCAGCAGCGCATACGTACCCTTTTCCGACTTCCGAATCACCATTCATCATCCGGGATGGGACGGGCCGGGACGGCTCCGGCCCTCGCGGTCACTTCCGCGAGGGCCGGAGCCGTCCCACCCCGGTGGGCGGGACATGGGGAAACGGGAACCAGCGTGGCGAGGGCCACGAGGAAACGGGAACCAGCGTGGCGGGGCCATGGGAACGGAAACGGTGCGGCGGGCGGCCCCATCACCGCCCGCCGCACCGTTCCGTCTGGGTATGGCCACACTTCGGCCGGTGAACCTTCCGGCCGGTCGATCCCTCGGACGGTACTGTCACCGCCGGCGCGAGAGACCACCCCGCGTCACGTCACGGGCACGACACCTCGCCGCTGGCGGCCGGGACGTTCACCGCGCTCCAGGCGGCCTTGACCGCGTTGACCTCCACGCAGCCGCTCGGGAAGAGCGACTTGGCGGCGGCCACGGTGGCACTCCGCGCCTTCGCGTGCGTCCACGGCGCGGTCTTGCTGTTCAGCCCGGCCTGGAAGATCCGGCCGGCCTTCTGGATGCCGATGCCGGTCAGGGTGGTCGGACCCGAGCAGACGGAGCTGGCCGGCTTGCCCACCGGGTTGGTGCCCTCGGCGAGCAGGTAGAACCAGTGGTTCTGCGGGCCCGCTCCCGCGTGCACCTCGAAGTTGAAGGGGGAGCTGTAGCAGTTCGGGTGTCCCTTGGCCGAGGGGTTGTACATGTTGCGGATCTCGCCCGAGCCGGTCAGGTTGACCTCCTCGCCCACCAGGTAGTCCGGCGGGTCGAGGGTGGCGGGCTGGTTGGCGTAGTGCTCGGTCAGCGCGCCGAAGATGTCGCCGGTCGACTCGTTCAGGCCGCCGGTCTCGGTGCTGCTGCCCCCGCTGCCTCCGGAGTACTGGAAGACGGCGTGGCCGTACTCGTGGCCGACCACGTCCATCGGGGTGGCCTGCCTGGTGTTCGCGCTGTTGCGCCCGAAGTTGGTGTAGCTGCCGTTCCAGTAGGCGTTGACGGCGCTCAGGCCGACCCGGGCCGGGAAGGCGCCGCCCGAGCCGTTGAACCCGTTGCGGCCCAGCCAGCCGCTGAGCATGTTCCATTCCGTCTGGGCCGCGTACAACGCGTCGACGCAGGCGGTCTCCAGGTTGGTGCCCGAGCCGTTGCCCCAGGCGTTGTCGGTCCCGGTGTAGGCGGAGCCGTTCTGGCCACCGCAGCGCAGGCCGGGGCGGGTGGTGTCGGTCATCGAGTACGAGCTGCCCGAGCCCGAGGTCTGGATGGTCACCGGGTTGCCGTTGTAGTAGCTGTTGCCGGTCCCGGCGCGCACGTCGTCGTAGGAGTCGACGATCGACCCGTCGAGGGCGTCCACGAAGACGTGCAGGACGCTCGGAGCCTCGGCGGTGGCGCCGTTGACGACCACCTCCCAGGCCAGCTTGGGCGTCGTGGTGGTCGCGTGCACGACCAGTTTGGGCGTGGCCACACTCTCCACGGTGGGCAGCTGCGCGCGGGCGGTGGCGGTCGCCGTCTCGGCGTCCACCTTGCTCGTGACGTCGATCGTGATCCTGGCCTGCAGGCCCGACTCCACGGATCCGACGAGTTCTCCGGCCCGGTCGGTGGAGACGACCACCTCACCGCCGTAGACCGGCAGCCCGCGGTAGGTGCGCGCGTAGGTCAGGTACTGCAGGCCGTGGGCGCCGGCGATGTTCCTGGCCAGGGTGAACTTCTCGTTCTGTCCTTTGAGGACGGCTTCCGAGCGGGCGGCGAGGGTCGCGTTGGCGGTGGTGACCGCGCGGCTGCGCGACTCCGCGTCCGGTGGTGCGAACACCGGCGGCTCGGCGGAGGCGGTACGGGCTGCGGCGGCGTCCGCCGGGGTGGCGGCGTTCACCGCCGTGGGGGTGGTCATGGCGGCGACGGCCAGTACGGCCACGGCGCCAAGCTTGACCTTCGGATTCACGCGGGGTGACTCCTCTCGGTGTCCCTTGGGGGGTAGGAGGGATGCAAGGAGCCCTAAGAGTCCGGGCTCCATAAAGTTGGCACCGAGAAGGGCCGCTGAGTACCTAGCAAAGTTCCATAACGCGGTGATATGGGCTGGTACGCATAACGGCACGGTCCTCTTCGCGGGCGCTCTCACCTGCGCGGGAGCGTCCTCGGACGGCCCGGGCCGTGCCCGCCGTCCCGTGAACGCCGTCTCGTGACAGGCCGGGATTACCCGAGTCGGGACGGCTCGCAAGGTTGGGTCTTCTCAAGGGCCAGGCCGGCGGGTTATCAAGAGCGGTACCTCCGCTCCATCCGGTCCGCCGTGACCCACCCCGTCCCGGCCACCCTCGGCTATCCGCCCCGATGTTGATGAAGGACGACATGCGTCAGTGCCGGCAAGTGATCTCGCGAATCCTCAGCGTCGCCGCCCTGCTCGCCGCCATGCTCGCGGTCGGGCCTCTCTCGGTCGTGAACGCGGCCGGTCCTCTCCAGGCCGGTCCTTCCCAAGCCGGTCCTTCCCAGGCCGCCGCGAGCGCAGAGGCGGCCCTCCCCTGGCTGTGGGGGTACGCGTACGTCAGGAGTTCCTCCGTGGTGGACGCCGTCCACCAGGACGGCTCGTGGCCGTACGGGCTCAAGGCCGAGGTCTCACCGGGAGGGCCCGGCCAGGTGTTCGTGAAGTTCCCGCAGATCGGCATCGCCTCCGGGGGAGTCGCCCACGTCACGGCGATATCCCGGTCCGCCGACTGGTGCCAGGTCCAGGAGTGGTGGCAGTCGGGCGCCGACGAGATCGTGGCGGTGCAGTGCTACCGCTACGGCGGCACCCCGGTCTTCACCCCGTTCTCCGTCGTCTTCGGGCACAGCGCCCAGCTGCCGCGCGCGCCCGGGGCGTTCGGCTACGTGCACTGGAACGGCTCCGCGGTGGCCGGGCAGTTCAACTCGTCGGCACCGGGTGCCGTGAACTCCGTCCTGGCCTCGTCGTCCCCAGGGACGTGGCAGGTCACCCTGCCGGGGCTCGGCTCGACGGGCTACGCCGGAAACATCCAGGTCACGGCGGTCGATCCGGCCGTGCCCGCCCGCTGCAAGCTGAGCGGGTGGACCCCGTCGGCCGCCCAGCAGAGAATCGTGGTGAGGTGTCACGACGCGGCCGACATGCCACTCGACACCGGGTGGAGCCTGACCTACCACCGCGAGCGCACCGTCGTCTCGACCGTCCCGCAGTACCGCTTCGCCTACACCTTCAACAACGAGCCCGACAGGGATGGCGGCTACTGGCCGATACCGGTGGCCGTCAGCCACAACTCCCGGGGAGGGGCCGTCCGGATCGACCACGTGGGGATCGGCCGCGTGAACGTGCTCTTCAGCGATGTCACCGCCGGATACCGCGACAACGCCCAGGTCACGGCCTTCGGCTACGGGCCCGAGTTCTGCAACCTGTACACCCCCTGGGAGTCCTACCCCACCTACCCCGCTTACGTGAACATCCGGTACGTCACCTGCTACAACGGCACCACCCAGGTCGACCATCCCTCGATGGTCACCTACCTGTCCGCCTCCAGCTCCAGCTCCTGACCGCCGGGCGTTCTCCCGGCCGGACGACGGGCGGCGCGGCGTTCCGTCACGAGGCGCCCCCGTGCCGGAAAGGACAGGAATCCCAAGGTTTCCGACCTGTGTGACCGCCCTCCTTGGCACGCGGCCGGTACGGCGACACGGTTGGACCATGAAACAGACAGCACCGACCGGCCGCCGGTGGGGCCGCTTCGCCCGGCACTACGCCGAGATGGTCATCGCGATGTTCGCCGGGATGTTCGTGCTCGGCCTGCTCCTGTCGGCCGCCGGGCTCGGCTTCTCCCACGACCGGCAGCCCGAGCTCGCGTACCTGCTGATGGCGTTCGACATGTCCGTCGGAATGGCCGCCTGGATGCGCTACCGGGGCCACGGCTGGGCTCCCACCCTGGAGATGTGCGCCGCCATGTTCGTCCCCGTCGTGCCGCTCTTCCCGCTGCTCTGGCTGGGGCTCATCGACGGCGGGGCGCTCATGGCGATCGCCCACGTGGCGATGTTCCCGCTGATGCTGGCCGCCATGCTCCGGCGCCGCGACGAGTACGCGGGCTGCGCGGGCTGAGACCGGCGACCGCCCGGACCGTGTTCCCCGCGGGGGCTGGAACAGCCTCCGGGCGGTCGCCCGCTCACCTCACCCGGATCACGCCACATCCGGCGGGGCGGGGCCTTCCCGTACACGATCCCGGCGCGCGGCGGCGCATTCCCATCGCCGGTGGCGATCGACGGGCCCGAACCGCGGGGAGCCGCTGAACGCTCAGCCGGTGGCGTGTTCCCAGTAGGGGTCGCGGTAGAGCATGACCGAGGTGCCGCGGAGCAGCTCGTCGGGGGCGGAGATCAGCACGAGCTCGCCCTGGGCCTCCAGGCCGCGCAGGATGTCGCGGACGCGCGGGCCGACCGGCAGGCGGCCCACCGGCAGGTGGAGGGTCTCGCGGACCAGGTCGGCCACCTCGGAGAGCCGGAACGGCCCGGTGAGACCGGCGATCAGCCCGCGGACGATCTCAACGGTGATCACGGACTCGGCCTCGGCGTGGGCGAGCTGCCAGGTCAGCTGAGCCCTGCGCCGGCCGGTTCCGGCGCAGGCGGTGCAGGGCTGGGAGAAGCCGGGCACGATGTCCTGGACCGTGGTGCCCAGGCAGGTGGTGCACTGGTCGGTCTCCGCCGCGTGCAGCTCCGCCGCCGCCCGGTCGGCGAGCTGCCTGCCGCACACGCACAGATAGACCCGGAACCCGCCGCGCACCAGGACGAGGTCGTCGGCGTCGTCCGGTACCTCTTCCCACAGCGCGGTGATCGTGTGCTTTCTCATCGTCGTGCGACTCTACCGTTCCAGACTCGTCGCGGCCCCGTCACGGGCCTGCCACCGGCCTGTCGCGGCCCCAGCGCGGGCATGTCGCGGAGCCGCCCGGTCCCGTCACGGCAGCATGACCGGGACCAGCCTCATGGGAGCGCTCCACAACCACTCCTCGGTGATGTAGGTGGAGGTGAGCAGCGTCATCAGGCCCAGGGTGCGCTCGGTCGCGGTGGAGGGGTGGGCGCCGCAGTCGCCGAAGCGGCACATCCACAGCTCCAACATGCTGTCGTCGGAGAGCTGCTCGTGGACCGAGGGCCGTCCCGCGGGAATCCCGTCCCGCCAGATGTCGACCGACGGGCTGGTGGACGGGAACGCCCCGGCCAGCACCCCGCCGCCCGAGGTGACCGCCCTGCCGACCCCGTCGCGCACCGGCAGGATGCCGCCGGACTGGAAGAGCACCACCCCGCCCCCCGGCGGGCTGGCCACGCGCAGCACCTCCACCGGGGAGGACTGCTCGGCGCCCCACAGCTCGCCGGTCTCCAGTGGCGGGCACGACTCCGGCTCGGCGCCCAGGCGGCGGATGACCTCGTCCTCGGCCACCTCGCCGACGAAGGCCACGCACAGCTCCTCGTTGTAGTCCTCGTACGAGAACATCATCGCGTCGACGGTGTCCTGGAGCTCGCGGAACCTGGGGCTCACGCTGGGGGCTCCCGGCAGGTGGGCGAAGAGGCCGGCCATCTCGGTGAAGAGGGCCTGGGCGCCGGGGGAGCGGCCCGCGATGCACGGCCGCCAGGGGTCGGCGCCCGCGGCGAGCAGGATCCGCACGGCGTCGTCCCAGCCGTGGCGAACGGCCTCCCACAGCGGGGTGGCGCCGTCGGCGTCGACGGGATCGACCTCCGCGCCCGAGGCGAGCAGCAGCTCGATCACCTGTGTGGCGCCTTCCTGGGCGGCCTGGTGCAGGGGGGTCGTACGCAGCCACGGCAGCCGCCGGCCGGGGTCGAACCCGTTCGCCAGCCGGTGGCGGATCTGCGCCAGATTGGTGTCGCGCCACGCGTCGACGTCCGCGGCCCACTCGTCTTCGCCCACTTCTATCCCATCTTGTCGTGCTGAGCGGATCCAACCAGGTCCGTACGACAGTTCTCGGCCAGAGAGCGTCGCGAGAGGCGGTCGGCGGTGCGGGTGGTCTCGGGGAGGCGGTAGCGGGGCGTCAGGTTCAGCACGTTGTGGCAGGCGGTGTCGAGGTCGACGCGGTGACCGGTGGAGACGAAGACGGGTTTGACCCCGTCCCGGGTGCGCAGCACGCGGCCGACGACGTCGCCGTCCAGCGTCAGGTCGGTCCACGCGCCCCGCTCGGGCGCGGGCTCGGGGTAGGTGCCGACGAAGGCCGTCTTGCCGACCCCGATCGTGGGCAGCCCCGTGAGCACGCCGAGATGGCAGGCCAGGCCGAAGCGGCGCGGGTGCGCCAGGCCGTACCCGTCGCAGACGACCAGGTCGGGCGGCGCGGACAGGCGCCCGAGGGCGTCCAGCAGCGCGGGGACCTCGCGGAAGGCGAGCAGGCCGGGGACGTACTCGAAGGTCACCCTCCCGGCCACGGCGACCTCTTCGACGATCTCCAGCGTCGTCCCGTCCAGGACGGTCACCGCCGCGGCCAGCCGGTCCCTGTCGTAGGCGACGTCCACTCCCGCGATCCTGGAGGGGTGGCGGGGTCCGGGACCGGTCAGGTCGAGCAGTGCTCTGAGCTCGTCCTGGACGGCCTCGGCCTCCGTGACAGTGCGCGGCATTTGTACCTTCATAACTACATGATCGCTACTTTTATAGTATGACGTCATATTTGGGTACGGTTCATCGGATTCTTCGGTGGCCGGTGAAGTCGCTGCGGGGCGAGGAGCTCCAGGAGGCGCGTTTCGACGCCCGGGGACTCGCCGGCGACCGGGCCTACGCGCTCTGCGACGAGAGCGAGAACCACGCGGGCAGGGTGCTGACCGTGCGGCGGCGGGTGGAGATGCTGCACTGGCGCGCCGCCTACGGTTCCCCCGGGAAGGGCTACCCGGAGAAGGGCTCCCCCGGGGACGGCTCCCGAGGGAACGACGGTGACGCGCCGAGGCCGACACTGACCGGACCGGACGGCGTCACGTGGGACTGGGACGCCCCCGGCCTGGTGGACGCGCTGGCGGAGTCGCTGGGCACGCCGCTGAGCCTGCGCGCCGCCGACGGGCAGCAGGACCGGGGCCCGACCGTGCTGGTCACCTTCGAGGCGTCCCTGGCGACCCTGGGCGACGAGCTCGGCAGGCCGGTGGACCTGCTCAGGTTCCGGCCCAACCTGCATCTGGAGACCGACGCGCCCGCGTTCGACGAGGAGGCCTGGGCTCCCGGCACCACGGTCACCGCGGGCGAGACGGAGCTCACCGTCACCGGCGACCACTCGGGCCCCTGCATCAGATGCGTCGTGCCCAGCTGGGACCCCGAGGGACGCGAGCGCTGGCCCGAACTGCAGAAGTGGCTGATCGGCGAGCACGAGAACAAGTTCGGCGTGATCATGCGGGTCACCCGCGCCGGCACCGTCCGCCTCGGAGACCGGGCCACCGCGACCCCCGGCCCCGCCGATCCCCACCGCTGATCCGCGCCGTGCCCTTCCCCCGACCCCGTGTCTCCGGACACCGTCCCGTCCGTCTCCGACCCGCTCACCTCCCCCTCGGCCCGCCGGGACCCGTCCGGTGCGGCGCACCCCGGTTCTCACCCGGCCGGATTGCCCGCCGGTCCGGCCGGAAACTAGGGTGCGTGGGGAGAGGCACGGGAAGTCGGGGAAAGGGTGGACCATGTCGGTGCTCGTGGCGTTCAGCGTGACCCCGATCGGGGCGGGAGAGGACGTCGGCGAGCTCGTCTCCGAGGCCGTGCGCGTCGTCCGCGCCTCCGGCCTGCCCAACAGGACCGACGCCATGTTCACCACGGTCGAGGGTGAGAGCTGGGACGAGGTCATGGCCGTCGTCAAGGACGCCGTCGCGGCGGTCGAGGCCCGCGCCGGGCGGGTCAGCCTCGTCCTCAAGGCGGACATCCGCGAGGGGGCGGGCGGCCGTCTGGAGACCAAGGTCGCCACCGTCGAGCGGCATCTCGCCCCGTAGCGCCTCTCGCGTCCCCGCCTGACGCCTCCGGATGCCTCCGGGCGGCCCGTCTCGCCCAGAGCGTAACGGGAACACCGGCGGAGCCGAGATCGTTCTGCAGGCACGGGCAGGTTTCGGGAGCGCAGGAGCGTGAGCCGCATGGCGGGCAGCAGATCGATCGGGCGTCTCCTCGCGGGCGGGCTGGCGCTGGCCGCCGCCGGCTGGGCGTTGAAGGACATCCCCGCGGAGCTCGGGGGCAAGGCCGAGGGGGAGCGGCTGGAGCGGATGCGCCGCTCGCCGAGGTTCCACGACGGCGTCTTCCACAACTCCATGCCCGGCGGCTTCGTGCCCTCCCCGCAGAGCGCGCGGGAGGTCGCCTGGAACATGCTCCGCAACCGTGAGGAGCGCCGCCCGGCCGCCGCGATCCCCGTGGTGACCTCACCGTCCGGAGGGCCGTCCCCGGCGGGGCTGAGCGTCATCTGGTACGGCCACGCCACCGCGCTGCTGGAGATCGAGGGCCGCCGCGTGCTCGTCGACCCGGTGTGGAGCAGGCGCGCCTCGCCCTCCCAGATGGTCGGCCCGCGGCGCCTGCACCCGGTGCCGGGGCCGCTGGCGGGCCTTCCGCCGCTGGACGCGATCGTGATCTCGCACGACCACTACGACCACCTCGACCGCGCGACGGTCCGCGGGCTCACCGCGCTGCAGACCGCCCCGTTCCTGGTGCCGCTGGGCATCGGCGCCCACCTGGAGCGGTGGGGCGTGCCCGCCTCCCGGATCGTCGAGCTCGACTGGGACGAGGAGGCGACCGTCGCGGGCCTGCGGTTCGTCGCCACCGCCGCCCGCCACTTCTCCGGCCGCACCCTCAACCGGAACGTCACCCTGTGGGGCTCCTGGGTGATCGCGGCCGGGGAGAAGAAGGTCTTCTACGCCGGCGACTCCGGATACTTCGACGGTTACGCGGGGATCGGCGCCGCGCACGGCCCGTTCGACCTCACGCTCATGCCGATCGGCGCCTACAACGCCGCCTGGCCCGACATCCACATGGACCCCGAGGAGGCGGTCAACGCCCACCTCGACCTGGGCGGCAGGCTGCTTCTCCCGGTCCACTGGGCGACCTTCGCGCTCGCCACCCACCCGTGGGCCGAGCCGGTCGACCGCCTGTGGCGCGAGTCCAAGGCCCGCGACGTCCGCATCACCGTTCCCCGCCCGGGCGAGCGCGTCGACACCGTCGACGTGCCCATGCTGGAGAACTGGTGGGAGACGCCGCCCGGCGACGAGACGTCCCGCCCGCGCCGGGTTCCGGCACCGGTGCCCGCCTCTCCGCCCCTGGGCTCCGACCCCAGGCTCTGACTGACTCCACACGGTGAGCCCGTACGGCGACCCCAGGCCCGACCCCGCGCGACCTCGCACGGCGACCCCAGGCCTGACCCCGCACGGCGACCTCGCCAGCGACCCCGCGCGGGCTCTCAGGCCCCGGTGTCGTGCGGACTCTCAGGCCCCGGCGGTCCTCGCCGACAGGCGGGTGCGGACGACGAGGTCGTGCACCGCGTCCGCCGACGGCGCGGTGTCGGGAAGGCCGGAGGAGTCCCGGGCCTCCTCCAGCCGTCCGGTCAGCCGGGCGACGTCGTCCGCCAGCCGCTCCGGCCCCGGCGCGCCCGGCGGCGGCGAACCGTGCTCGGCGAAGCGCTTGGCGGCAACCAGGTCGCCGAGATACGGCGGGCCGCCGGAGAGCCGGGTGAGGTCGGCCTCCAGCTCCCCGGTGCGCATCAGATGGATGCCGGTGAGCAGCACGCGGAAGGTGTAGAGCAGGGGCTTGAGCTCGCCGGAGCGCTCGAACAGCCGCCACTGGGTGCGGGCGAAGCCCAGATAGTGGTGGGCGTGATGGCGGGTGACGCAGCCGGGGGCGACGGCGACCATCTCCTGGTGGACCGGCGAGGTGGTCACCACCAGCGGAGAGAGCAGCTGCTCCAGCACGTAGCCGTTGCGGCGCAGCAGCAGGCGGCAGAACTTGGCGAGGTCGTGGGTGACCAGGTCCACCTCGACGCCGTCGCGGACCCAGGAGCGGGTGAGGGTCTCCTCGCCCGTCCGCAGGCCGACCACCTCCTCCAGCGGCAGCAGGTGCGCGCCGCGCAGGTCGACGTCGGAGTCGTCCGAGGGGAAGCCGTACAGGTGGGCCCCGCTGACCGTGGCGAAGGCGGCGGGGTGTGTCTGACCGGCGGGGATCTCGGCCAGCCAGGAGGGCAGGGTGACGGTCACAGCGCCGCCTCCCTGGTGCGCGCCAGGTATTCCTCCACGCGCCGCCGGTCGGGCTCGGCGGGCAGCGCGTCCGCGTCGCCGAACCTCGCCACCAGCTCGGAGCGCCAGCGGTCGACCTCGTCCCAGGAGAGCTCTCCCCGCCGTACGGCGAGCAGCCGGTCGCGGTGGGCGTCCATCCGGACCAGGGGCTCGCCGTGGCGGGCCAGGTGCAGGCCGCTGAGCAGCAGGCGGATCATGTGCATGGCCTGCTTCCACTTGGGGCGCGCGGGGTCCAGGCGGCGGAACTGGGCGTCGGCGTATCCGGCGAAGGTCCGGTTGGCGCGTCCGGACACGAAGGCGTCCCGGAGGGCGAGCAGTTCCTCGCCCGCCGCGGTGGCGTGCTCGACGATCGGCGACCACAGGCACTCCAGGACCGTCGGGTTGGCCTCCAGCGCGAGGCCGCAGAACCGCTCGACCTCCCACGAGAACTGCTCGGGCAGTGGCCCGTCGACGTGGGTGGGCGGCTTGGCCAGCCGCCAGAACATCCGGGTCGGCGCGACGAAGACCCCGCGCCGGTCGACGTCCGACTCCTCGGTCTCCAGCCCGTATGCCCGCGAGCCGACCACCACCGACAGTATCGAGTGATCCGGGACGTACCGTACCTCCATCCGCACAGCCTGCCAGGCCCGCGCCCGGCGCGGGTACGGGTTTTCGCACGTGGCGCGCGGATGGTCACGGGAGATCGGCCGTTCCCGGGCGAGGCCGGGTGAGACGGATCCCGCCGAAGGCCCCGGCGGGTCAGGCCGCCGGTCCGGGACCCGTCGTCAGGCGGCGAGGGTGGCGTGCATCTCCCAGACCAGGATCTCGGACGGGCCGGTCGCGGTGACGCGCTGGCCGCCGGTGGCGGTGAAGCGGACGGCGTCGCCCTCGGCGAGGTGCCCGGCCCCCTCCAGGTCGACCGTGCCGCGGGGGACGAACAGGTGCAGGAACGGCGCCTCGGGCAGTTCCACGCTCTGGCCCGGCTGGAGCCTGGCCACGTGCAGCGCGGCGTACCTGTTGTTGATGCGGATGGCGCTGCGGCCCGCGTCCCTGGCCATGCCCGAGGCGACCGGGACCAGGGCGCCGCCGAGCAGGTCGGCGTCGATCTCCAGCTGCTCGTAGCCGGGGGTGAGCCCGCCCTCGTCGGGCACCACCCACATCTGGACGAAGTGCACCGGATCGGTATGCTGCTCACCCTGGAGCCGCCACGAGTCGTTCTTCTCCGAATGGAGGATGCCCGTCCCCGCGCTCATCCGCTGGGCCAGTCCCGGATAGATCACCCCGGAGTGGCCCTCGGAGTCCTGGTGGACGAGGGAGCCGCGCAGCACCCAGGTGACGATCTCCATGTCCCGGTGGGGATGGGTGTCGAAGCCGGTGCCGGGCTTGACGATGTCGTCGTTGTTGACGAGCAGCACGCCGTGGTGGGTGTTGCCCGGGTCCTGGTGGCGGCCGAAGGAGAAGGAGTGCTTGGAGTCCAGCCACTGGATCTTGGTAGCCGGACGTTCGCCCGACCTGCGGATGTCGACGTTCATGCCTGGTCGTCCTCTCACCTTTGTTGTTGAAACTTAAACTAAAGAGTCGTGTGAAATGTTCCGCGCATCCCCGGGTTGGGGAGATCTTGCTTACCGATCCGAATATGATGTGTGACGATTTATCACCACGCGGGCCGTACGTGACTTCGCCTTGACGAGAAACGGCCTATGCGATCTACCTGGGGGAACACAGTGCTGGGCTTGCTTTCGCGTGCTCCGAGGTCGCCGGAACGATGAGCGCCCCCGCCGGAGCCGCGAAGAACGCTCCCTACGACTACGAGAGGTTCAGCAGGCTCGCCGGGCCCGTGGCCGAACCGGACCCCGGGGTCCCCTACCGCGTGAGCTACCGCTCCCTGCTGGCCACCGAGCCGCACCGGGTGCGGGCGGTGCTGCTGATGGTCGCGGCGCTTCTCGTGGAGTTCACCCTGATGGTCTGGCTGCTGCTGCCCGAGCACTGGACCGTCCGGCCCGACCCCTACGGCACGATCCCGTGGTACCTGCCGGTGGCCGACCGGATCATGCTCGTCGCGATCGCCCTCATCGAGGTCTTCCGCCTGGTCAGCGTGGTCTCCAACGTGCACGCCATGCTCGCGGCCAGGGACCCGGTCCCGGTCGCGCCCGAGCCCGGCACCCGGGTGGCCTTCATCACCACCTGCGTACCCGGCAAGGAGCCGCTGGAGATGGTGAGGGAGACCCTGGCCGCCGCGCTGAGGATCCGCCACGACGGCGTGTTCGACGTCTGGCTGCTGGACGAGGGCGACGACCCCGACATCCACGAGCTCTGCGACTGGCTGGGCGCCCACCACTTCACCCGCAAGGGCGTGCCCGAGTGGAACCGGCCCAAGGGAAGCTTCCGGGCCAGGACCAAGCACGGCAACTACAACAGCTGGCTGGACGCGCACGGCGACGACTACGACTTCTTCGTCTCGGTCGACACCGACCACGTACCGCTCCCGGAGTTCTGCGAGCGCATGCTCGGCTACTTCCGCGACCCGCGGGTGGCCTTCGTCGTCGGCCCCCAGGTCTACGGCAACTACGACGCCGGGGTCACCAAGGCCGCCGAGAGCCAGCAGTTCCTGTTCCACTCGCTGATCCAGCGCGCGGGCAACCTGTACGGCGCGCCGATGTTCGTCGGCACCAACAACGCCGTGCGCATCCGCGCGCTCAAGCAGATCGGCGGCCTGTACGACTCGATCACCGAGGACATGGCCACCGGCATCGAGTTCCACCGCTCCCGCGACCCGGAGACCGGGCAGCGCTGGATGTCGGTCTACACCCCCGACGTGCTGGCCGTGGGGGAGGGGCCGTCGTCGTGGACCGACTTCTTCACCCAGCAGCTGCGCTGGAGCCGGGGCACCTACGAGACGCTGCTCACCCAGTTCTGGAGGGCCGCGCCGAAGCTCTCGCCCGGACGGTTCTTCAACTACACCCTGATGGTGACCTTCTACCCGATGTCCGCGCTCAACTGGTTGCTGGCCGGGCTCAGCGCCACGCTCTTCATGGCCGTCGGAGGCTCGGGCGTGACCGTGCCGATGGACGTGTGGCTCATGCTGTACGGCGACGCGGCGCTGCTGCAGGTCATGCTCTACACCTGGAACCGGCGGCACAACGTCAGCCCGCACGAGCCCGAGGGCTCCTCGGGGGTGGCCGGGATGGTCATGTCGGCGCTGTCGGCGCCCATCTACGTCACCTCGCTGATCGGCGCCGCGCTGCGCAGGCCCAGCAAGTTCGTGGTCACCCCCAAGGGCGACTCGGCCAGCCCCGACCAGATCGCCACGTTCCGCATCCACCTGTGGTGGGCGGCGATCTTCGGCGGGGGCCTGCTGCTCACCGTCTTCTGGACCGGCCACATCCACCTGGTCATGACCCTGTGGGGCATCCTCGCCCTGGTCATCTGCCTCGGACCGCTCACGACCTGGGCCTGGAGCCTGCGGGCGGTCAAGGCCGGCCCGCGAACGGCCGGTGACGGGTCGTGAGCCGCCTGCGCAAGCACCTGGTCGGGGCGGCGGTGGTGACCGCGATCCTCGCGATCAACCTGCCCGCCGTCGCGGGCTTCGCCACCGAGAAGTGGCGCGACTACAGCATCAACCGCGACGACTACAAGGCCACCCACGGCCACTGGACCTTCCTCGACGTCCCGGAGAAGTTCAAGGTCAACGCCATCCACGCCGCGCTGCTGCACACCGGCAAGGTGCTCATCGTCGCCGGGTCCGGCAACAACGCCGCCAACTTCGACAAGGGCACCTTCAAGACCGTGCTGTGGGACCCGGCGAGGCCGGGCGGGCCGGAGGAGTTCAAGCTCATCGACACGCCCGTCGACTTCTTCTGCGCCGGGCACGTGGTGCTGCCCGACGGCAAGCTCCTCATCGCGGGCGGCACGGGCCGCTTCGAGGTGCTGAAGGCCAAGGTCAAGCGGGCCGCGGGCGCCCTGGTCATCAAGAACGAGGACCCCGACGCCAAGCCCAGGGAGTTCCACCCCGGCACGCTGCTGACCGCCCCCGGCGGGCAGGTCTACCGCACCCTCGCCCACGTCAGCGTGCCGCCCGCGCGCAAGGCCGAGACCGGCGTGCCGGGGAAGGTGCGGATCCGGCCCAGCCAGACCAAGGTGTTCGCCGAGGCCGTCACCGAGGGCGCGGCGGGCCTGCTCACCGCGCCGGCGGGCTCGGTGAAGTTCGAGATCCAGGGGCTCAGGGGCCGGGAGAAGCGTGACCTGTACGCCATGGGCGGCAGCATGACACTGGACAAGCAGGACTTCCAGGGCATCAGGGACGCCTACGAGTTCGACCCCGTCACCGAGCGCTACACCAAGGTCCAGGACATGGCCGAGGGACGCTGGTACCCGACCATGACCGGCCTGCCCGACGGCAGGGTGATGACCGTCTCCGGCCTCGACGTCGTGGGGCAGATCACCAGGGACAACGAGATCTACGACCCCGGGACCAAGACCTGGCGGCCCGGCCCCAAGCGGTTCTTCCCCACCTACCCCGCGCTGTTCCTGCTGGAGGACGACACCCTCTTCTTCTCCGGCATGAGCGCCGGGTACGGTCCCGGCCAGCTCGCGCTGCGTCCCCCCGGCATCTGGGACTACCGCCGCGACACCGACCGGCTCGTCAAGACCCCGGGCGGCGTCGGCGGCGTGGCGCCCGACGAGATGGAGGCGTTCACCCCCGTACCCGGGCTGCCCCAGCCGGAGCTGAACGAGACCGGCGCCTCCGTGCTGCTGCCGCCCGCGCAGGACCAGCGGGTCATGGTGATGGGCGGCGGACCGGTCGGGGAACGCCAGCCGGGCCTGCCCAACGCCACCGCCAGGACCGCCATCGTCGACCTCACCGAGGCCAGCCCGCGCTACGTCAGGGGCCCCGACCTGTCCGACCCGGTGCGCTACCCGAACGCCGTGCTGCTGCCCGACGACACCGTGTTCTCCTTCAACGGCTCCAGCGACTACCGGGGGCGCGGCGCCAGCGACGTCCTGCGCGCGGAGGTCTACCGCCCGGAGAGCAACAGCTTCCACGAGGCCGCGGCGCCCGCCGTCGGCCGCAACTACCACGCCGAGGGTCTCCTGCTGCCCGACGGCCGGGTGCTCGGCATGGGCTCCGACCCGCTCTTCGGCGACAAGGCGGGCTCGCTCCCGGGCACCTTCGACCAGCGCATCGAGATCTACACGCCGACCTACCTGCACAACGGCGAGAAGGCGCCGGTGTTCACCGGCGGGCGCGAGAGCGTGCTCCTGGGCCGCAGAGCCGGTTTCCAGACCCCCGACGCCGCGCGCATCCACCAGGTACGGCTGATGCGCCCGAGCGCCGTCACCCACGTCACCGACGTCGAACAGCGCTCGATCAGGCTGGACTTCGTCCGGGTGAAGACCGGGATCATCGCCGAGATCCCCTCCAATCCGGCCCTGGTGCCCCCGGGGTGGTACATGCTGTTCGGGGTCACCGAGCGGGGAACGCCGTCCCCGGCTCGCTGGGTCCACATCCGAGGAGAGGACTGACATGCTCCCCCCGGCCCTCTCCCGGCGTACGGCGCCCCTCGGCTCCAGCCCTCCCACTTCTGCTCCCCAGGCCCAGGCCCGGGGTCCCCACGCCGGAGGTACTCGATGAACAGGTACGGCCTCGCAGCCGCGCTGGCTCTCGCTCTCGCGACGGCGGCCTGCACCGGCGACCCCGCGCGGCCCGCGGGCCCGGGGAGCACCGCCTCCGGCGGCGCCGCCCCCGGTGCCGCGAGCGGCTTCTACGTCGACCCCGACGGCGCCGCCGCCCAGGAGGTCCGCAAGCTCGAAGGGGAGGGCAGGGCCGAGGAGGCCGGGCTGATCCGTAAGATCGCCGACCGGCCCAACGCGATCTGGATCGGCGACCAGGACCCGAAGGACAGGGTCGCCGCCATCACCGCCAAGGCCCAGGAGGCGGGCCGGACCCCGGTCCTGGTGGCGTACCACATCCCCAACCGCGACTGCGGGCAGTTCTCCGCGGGCGGCGCCGCCGGCGCGGAGGAGTACCGCTCCTGGATCGGCCGGTTCGCCGAGGGCATCGGCGACCGGCCCGCCCTGGTCGTCGTCGAGCCCGACGCGCTCGCCCACATCCTGGACAACTGCACCCAGGGCGGTCAGGCGGGCGAGCGACTCGACCTGCTGCGCGGCGCGGTGGAGACACTGAAGAGGCAGCCCGCCACCAAGGTCTACGTCGACGCGGGGAACGCCGGCTGGATCAAGGACCCGGGTGAGTGGGCCGAGCCCATGCGCAGGGCCGGGGTGCCCCAGGCCGACGGCTTCGCCTTCAACGTCAGCAACTTCTTCACCGTCGAGGAGAGCGTCGCCGTCGCCGAACGGCTCTCGGACGCGATCGGCGGGGCCCACTACGTCCTCGACACCTCACGCAACGGCAACGGTCCCGTCCGCGACGCGCGGGGCGACGACGCGTGGTGCAACCCCAAGGGCCGTGCGCTCGGCGCGGAGCCGACCACCGAGACCGGACACGAGCGGATCGACGCCTTCCTGTGGATCAAACGGCCCGGCGAGTCGGACGGCGAGTGCCACCGGGGAGAGCCCCGCGCCGGCGACTGGTTCCCCGAATACGCGCTGGAACTCGCGCGTAACGCGAGATAGCCGCTTATTCGTTATATCTTCGATCTTGCAGGTCAAGATTGCTTCGCAGGAGATTGACCGGAGTTGTCAGTTTTTCAGCGACCCTCTGGGAGCTTTCCTCGATGAACAGATGGAAGACGGTCATCGTCGCACTGGCGGTCACCCTGCCAAGCGGCGTACTGCCGGCCGCCGTGCTTCCCGCCGGTGTGCTGCCCACCGGCGCGTTGCCCTCCGCCGCCGCGCGATCCGCGGCCCCCCCGATCGAGAACGGCGAGACCCAGCCGGTCTACTCGCGCGCCGACGCGCTCACCGAGACCGTGTTCGTCGAGGTCGCCGGGGTCGACAGCGACGCCGACGGCCGCCCCGACCGGGTCGCCGTCGACATCATGCGGCCCAAGGAGACCGCCTCGGGGCTGAAGGTCCCGGTCATCATGGAGGCGAGCCCCTACTACGCGGGCGGCAACGACGTGCCCAACCACGTCGTCGACCTCGACGGCTCCGACCCCGCGGGCATGGAGTACCGGCGCAACAAGTTCAACGACCTGCGCGACGAGATGTTCGGCGTCGACGGCTCCGACGTGAACCGCGCGGTCGCGCCGCCCTTCCGCGGCTACTACGACAACTACTTCGTGCCGCGCGGCTACGCGGTCGCGCTGGTGGAGAACCTCGGCTCGGGACGGGCGACCGGCTGCCCGACCACCGGCCTGGACAACGAGACCGCGGGCCCCAAGGCCGCGATCGACTGGCTCAACGGCCGCGCCCGCGGGTTCGACGCGGCAGGGAACGAGATCAAGGCCGGCTGGTCCACCGGGAACGTCGGCATGATCGGCGTCTCCTACAACGGCACGCTGCCCAACGCCGTCGCCGCGACCGGGGTCAAGGGACTCAAGGCGATCGTGCCGATCGCGGCCATCTCCTCCTGGTACGACTACTACCGCGCCAACGGCGGCGTGCTGGCGCCCGGCGGCTACCAGGGCGAGGACGCCGACGTGCTCGCCCGCTACGTCCTGACCCGCGAGAACGCCACGCAGACCTGCGGCGCGCTGATGGACCGGATCGAGCAGGACCAGGACCGGGTCACCGGCGACTACTCCAAGTTCTGGGACCAGCGCAACTACCTCAACGACGTGCGCAAGGTCCGCGCCGCCGTCTTCCTGGTGCACGGCCTCAACGACTGGAACGTCAAGACCAAGCAGGCCGTCCAGTGGTGGGACGCCCTCGCCAAGCGCGGCGTGCCCCGCAAGATCTGGCTCCACCAGGGCGCGCACTTCAACCCGTTCTCCTTCGCCGGGCGCAACGCCGAGTGGCTGCGCCAGCTCCACCGCTGGTTCGACTTCCACCTGTACGGCCTGCGCAACGGCATCATGGACGAGCCGCAGGCCGACGTGGAGTCGGGCCCGGGACAGTGGGCCCAGCACGCCTCCTGGCCGCTGCCCGGCACCCGTGACGCGCGGCTCCACCTGGCCGCCGGCAAGGAAGGCGGCAACGGCACCCTGGGCGAGGACCGCCCCCGGGACCGCCACACCGTCGAGTCCTTCGTCGACCAGAGCACCCGCACCGCCGAGCTGCTCGCCGAGAACGCCGAGGCCACGGACCCCAACCGCCTGGCCTACCTGTCGGCCCCGCTGACCCGCGACGCTCGGCTGTCGGGCACCCCCGAGGTCGAGGTGCGCGCCGCGTTCAAGGGCGGGCGCTCGCCGTACCTGACGGCGCTGCTCGTCGACTACGGCACCGACGCCCGCGCGTACGGCGACGTCGTCTACGGCGACACCCAGGTCTGCTACGGCCAGGGCGTGCCCGGCGACACCGGCTGCGCCCGGCTGGCCGAGCACAAAACGGTGACCGCCCCCTACAAGATCATCACAAGGGGCTGGCTCGACGTCCGCAACCGCGACTCCGCCTCCAAGACCGAGCTCCTGCGCGAGGGCCGCTTCTACGACTTCCGCTTCGACCTCCAGCCGAACGACTACGTCGTCAAGGCCGGCCACCGGATCGGCGTCGTGCTCGCCTCCACCGACCGCGACTTCACCCTGCGCCTGCCCCCGGGCACCGGCGTCTCGGTCGAACCGGGCTCCAGCTCGCTCACCCTCCCGCTCGTCGGCGGACGCTCCGCCCTCCGCTGACCCGCGGCTCCGTTCCCGGCCCCGGACGGGAACGGAGCCCGGCCTCCCGGAAGGCACGATCCCTTCCGGAGCACACGTCCCCTTCGGGAAGGCGCGACCCCTTCCGGAGCACAGATCCCCTTCGGGAAGGCACGACCCCCGGCCCTCTTCCGGGCCGGGGGCCCGTTCCCGGGCGCGCGAGGCCCCGCCGGATCCCGCCCGGTCAGTAGTGTTCGAACACGCAGTGGGCCGCCACGGTCCCGCTCGAACCGTCCGCCCGCACGCCGGTGATGCGCTCGGCCAGCCTCAGCGCCTCCGGAAGGTCCCCCTCGGCGTCCTCGCCCGCCAGTCCGAGCTCGGTCCGCTCGGCGAGGTAGGGGCCGGAGTCGTCATCGTCGTAGCCGGGGAACATCCAGTCGAAGCCGAG
This sequence comes from Streptosporangium vulgare, assembly GCF_042428775.1. Lineage (NCBI taxonomy): Bacteria > Bacillati > Actinomycetota > Actinomycetes > Streptosporangiales > Streptosporangiaceae > Streptosporangium > Streptosporangium vulgare. The sequence goes on from NZ_JBHMBS010000042.1 coordinate 21,624, forward strand.
GACCTCCTTCCCGTCGGCGTAGTGGACGAAGTGCGCGACCATGTTGACGTTGCGGAAGACGCTCGCCGTCACCGTCGCCGAGGAGAGCCGCGACAGGACCTCCGGCAGCGTCCCCGCGAAGCCGTTCCACTCGCTGAGGATGGTCCCGCCCTCGGCGGGACGGGCGGAGACGAGACCCTCCTCGTAGTCCCCCTCGTCGTCGTCGCCCTCGAACACCTCGACGCCGAGGCGGTCGAGAGCCTCGCGCGGGGTGAGGCCGTGGACGAAGGTCACGCAGAACGCGTCGTCGTCGATCCAGTCGTAGTCGCTCACGGGGGTTTCGATTCTCTTCGTCCGGCAGATCGGGAAGATCTTGGCAGCGGGGACCGACAGAATCCGCCCGCCGCTCTCGACCGGGCCGAACCCGCCGCCGGGGACGTAGGGCCGGGACATCGGGGGTGTCGTCATCCCCTCGGGCCGTAGGCCGTCATGAGGACATGCACGCCGGCGAGGACGGCGATCCAGATCATGGCGCGCCTGGTCGGCGGGGGGCCGTCGCGCAGCAGCGAGACGCCCAGGGGGACGAAGGCGACGCAGAGGCCGCCCACGGCGACGAAGGACTGCGGCTCGGTGCCTTTGAGCGTCCCGAGCGCGAGCGCCGACATCAGGCCGAGCGCGATCGAACGGCCCAGCCCCAGGGCGCCGGAGCGGTAGGCGCCGACGGCCAGCACGACCCAGCCGAAGAAGGCGGGCCCGGACATGGACCTGAACGGATGCCAGAGCGTGTCCCGCCACGCCAGGTAGTAGCCGTCGACGCCGTCGAGCATGGTCCGCAGGCCGAGGACGTCGGTCAGGTGAAAGGCCAGGTGATCGGTGCCGAACTGGAAGGTCCGGGTGAACAGGCCGACGATCACCAGGCAACCGCCCCAGATTCCCCACAGCGGGCTGGTGGCGGCGATCCTCTGTGCCAGCGTCATGACCGCGGGCCACAGCAGCACGAATCCGCCGGCGAAGCAGACGTAGGCGGCGGTGACGAGGGAGGGATGCCGGGTGTAGGCGGTGAGCTGGTAAGGGACGAAGTAGTGGAACGGGGAGCGCAGGAGAGTCCCGGTCATGATCAGGGCAGGGCCGCCGATCAACGAGACGGCGCTCACCCACCGTCCGGGAAACGGGGGTCGGTGGTCCAGGTTGGCGGCGGCGTTGGCGGCGCGCCGGTCCGCGCCGGCCTGCCGCCATCGGGTGATTCGCCCGCCAAGCTCAACGTTCACGGTTTCCCGCCCATCGTGTCGGTGTCGGCGCGTCCCGGTCCGGTGTGCCGGGCGCATCAGCATGGTGACGATCGGCGCGGCGCGGGCGCGTCTGGCCGGGGTCGCATCCTGGCGTGGTCGCGTGAGCCGGTGGTACGACCTGAGACAGAGGGAAATGTCCTACCGTGGTCAGACGCCGGATGATCCGGCGAGGCGGTAACTTCCCCCTATGGATTGGGCTTGGGGGCGGCTCGGCGGAAAGGACGTCATCGACGCGGTGGCGGCGGCCGCCCTGGCGCTCACCGTCGGGTACGCCATCGTCGATCCGCCGGGACCGTCGTCGTGGTGGCCCCTCTGGTCGGCCTGGCCGGTGGCGGCCGTCGTGAGCCTCCCGGTCGCGGTCCGGCGCCGGTGGCCGCGGGCCGTGCTCGCCCTGGCGTGTGCCGCGGGCGTGCTGGCCACCGTGGCCGGCGCCGTCGCGGCGGGCATGATCTGGCTGTCGTTCGTGCCGACCGTCCTCGTGCTGTACCTGGTGGCCACCGTCGTCCCGGCCGGGTGGTCGGTGGCGGGCCTGGCGGCGTGCGCGTCCGCCGCGGTGGCCGCCGTCCTGGTCTTCTACGCCCAGGTGTTCCCCGGCCTCCCGGCCACGGGATGGAAGAGCGAGCTGCCGCCGTACTGGCCGGTCGAGATCGGGGTGACCTGCGTGCTGCTGACCGCCGGATGGTTGACCGGGACACTCGTGCGCTGGAAGCGGGACACGACCGCTCGCCTCGCCGAGGCCGCGGTGGCCGACGAGCGCAGGCGCATCGCGAGGGAACTGCACGATGTGATCGGCCACAGCATGAGCCTGATCGCCGTCAAGGCCACCGTGGCCAACCACGTCGCCGACGCCCGCCCGCAGGAGGTACGCGCCGCGCTGGCCGTCATCGAGCAGACCAGCCGGAGCACGCTCGCCGAGATCCACCGGGTGCTCGGCCTCCTGCGCTCCGACGGCGATCCGCGGGAGGCCCATCTGCCCGCCCCCGGCATGGCGGGCCTGCCCGAGCTGGCCGCCGGAGCCCGCTCGGCCGGGGTCGAGGTGGACCTGACCGTCCGCGAGGAGGTCGCGCCGCCGCCCGCGGTCGCGGTGTCGGTGTACCGGATCGTGCAACAGGCCCTGACCAACGTCATCACGCACGCGGGGCCCACCCGCTGCTCGGTCACCGTGGACGTCGACGGGCGGGTGGCCACGATCGAGGTCGTCGACGACGGCCCCCGCCACGGCCGGCCCCCGCGGGCGGGCCAGGGCGGTCCCGGCGGGCACGGAGGACCTGGAGGGCCTGGGGGGCCTGGGGGGCACGGCCTGATCGGCATGCGCGAACGGGCCAGGATGTACGGGGGCACGTTCAGCGCGGAGACCCGGTCCGAGGGAGGCTTTCGCGTGGCGGCCCGGCTGCCCTACGACCCGAACGGCACCGTGACATGACCACCGGCCCCGCCCCGCACGATCCGCCCCCGCCCATCCGGGTCCTGCTCGCCGAGGACGAGGTCCTGTTACGCGACAGCCTCAAAGTCCTCATCGACACCACGCCGGGGCTCACCACCGTGGGCGAGGCGGGCACCGGCGCCGAGGCCGTGCTCCTCGCCCACCGGCTGCGGCCGGACGTCGTCCTCATGGACGTGCGGATGCCGGACATGGACGGTATCGAGGCGACCAGGCGCATCTGCTCCGACCCGGCCGGCGCCGGCGTCCGCGTCCTGATCCTCACCACGTTCGACCAGGACGAGTACGTGTACGCGTCGCTCAGGGCCGGTGCCAGCGGGTTCCTCGTCAAGAGCGCGACGGCGCCGGAGCTCCTGGCCGCCGTCCGGGTCGTCGCCTCCGGCGAGGCGCTGCTCGCGCCCACCGTCACCCGCCGGCTCATCGCCGAGTTCCTGCTGCGTCCCCGCCCGGCCCCGGCCCGGCGAGCCCTCGACAACATCACCCGGCGCGAGCACGAGGTGCTCGCCCTCATCGGCAGAGGAATGTCCAACTCCGAGATCGCGGGGCACCTGCACCTCACCGTCGGCACGGTCAAGACCCACATCAGCCGCCTCCTGGCCAAGCTGCAGGCCCGCGACCGGGCCCAGCTCGTCATCGCGGCCTACGAGGGCGGTCTCGTCGCCACCCCGCCCTCGTCGTGATCCCGGGGATTGCGCGATCCCCGCAGACCCCGGAGAACCACCGCCTCCGGCCCCGGGCGGCGAGAGGGCCGCGGAGGTCATGGAGGTCATGGAGGTCATGAGGGAGAACCCTGGCTTGTCCCTGACATCGGGGCTCCGGCCTGCCGCCGGGCCCGGCGGGGGCCTAGCGTGGGGTGCATGGGACGAATTCTTCTGATCGTGGCGGCCGTGGTGATCGGCCTCCTCCTGCTGGGCTCGGTTCTGGGCTTCCTCTTCACGCTCCTCAAGTGGGCTCTGATCATCGGACTGGTGGGCGTGGTGGTCATGTTCGTGAGCAGGCTCTTCCGCTCCTCGAACACGCGCGACTGACCGCCGCCCCGGGGCGGGGCCACCGTCCGGAGGCGGAGACGGGGCCGGTGAGGGTGCCGCCCGGAGACGGGCCCGCGTCCGGTGAGGGTGCCGTCCGGAGGCGGGACCGGGCCCGGTGAGACCGGGCCCGGCGGGTCCGGCCGCCGGTGCGGGCTTCCCCGCCGCCTTTCCCCGCCGCCCTTCGCCGCCTCCGGTCGTCCCCGGTCAGTCCCGGGAGACGTGCTTCAGCTTGAGGTCGTCGAGCAGGGTCTGGGTCGCGGCGGCCACCGCCTCGACGGCCCGCTCGAAGGTCTCCGCGTTGCGCGTCGACGGCGAGCGGAATCCCGACACCTTGCGGACGTACTGGAGCGCGGCGGCTCGCACGTCGTCGTCGGTCACGTCGCTGGCGTAGGGCTCACGAAGGGTCTTGATACTCCGGCACATGACAGGACGGTACTCCGTCTCGCGGCCCTCCCGATCCGCCCGGCCCGATCGGCCCCGCCGAAACCGTCCGGCCCGCTCCCCGGATCACGCCGGGGCCGCTCGTCGTCCACGGCTCGCCGGGGCGCGCGGGGTGGTCAGCCGTCGCGCTCGCACTGGATCGCGTCGGCGGCCAGGATGGCGCCGAGAAGCCCCGGGAAGAGCGTGTCGAGGTCATGCCGGCGCAGCGCGTTCAACTTGGCCGTGCCCCGGTAGACCTGGTTGATCACGCCCGCCTCGCGCAGCACCCGGAAGTGGTGGGTGGTGGTCGACTTGGTGACCGCCAGCTCGATCGCCGAGCAGGGGGCGCCCTCGTCCTCGTCCAGCCGCCACAGGAAGCGCACGATCTGGAGGCGCATCGGGTCGGACAGCGCGTGCAGCACGCCCTCCAGACGGATCTCCCCGCGCGTGGGGTGCTCCAGGGCCCTGACGGACGCGGTCGACACGGTGGCTCCCTCCTGCGGATCTTCTCGATTGTACGAAATCAATCGTAGTTTGACATCTGTCGTAGTACGTAGACTATCGTATTAGTCGTGAAGCCGGGGCGCCGCCCCCGAGATCCTCCCGAGAAGGAGTACGGCCGTGAGCGCCCTGTTCGAGCCCCTGACGTTGAGGTCCGTCACCATCCCCAACCGGGTCTGGATGGCCCCGATGTGCCAGTACTCCGCGGCGCCCGACGGACCGGAGCAGGGAGTTCCGACCGACTGGCACCTGTCCCACCTGGCCGCCCGCGCGGTGGGCGGCGCCGGGCTCATCCTGACCGAGGCCACCGCGGTGGCGCCGGAGGGACGCATCAGCCCGGCCGACCTCGGGCTCTGGAACGACCGCCAGCAGGAGGCGTTCACCCGTGTCACCCGCTTCCTGCTGGGGCACGGCGCCGTGCCCGGCGTCCAGCTCGCGCACGCGGGGCGCAAGGCCTCCACCCGCAGCCCCTGGCAGGGCGGCGCGCCCACCGGCCCCGGCGAGCACGGCTGGCAGCCGGTCGGGCCGAGCCCGATCCCCTTCAGCGACGGCCACCCCGCTCCCACGGAGCTGAGCGCCGGCGACATCGACCGGATCGTGGACGACTTCGCCGCCTCGGCGCGGCGGGCACTGGCCGCGGGATTCCAGGTGGCCGAGATCCACGGCGCGCACGGCTACCTGATCGCCGAGTTCCTGTCGCCCTTCAGCAACCACCGCACCGACGAGTACGGCGGCTCGTACGAGAACCGCACCCGGTTCGCGCTCCGGGTCGTCGACGCGGTCCGCGCGGTCTGGCCGGACGAGCTTCCCCTCTTCTTCCGCGTCTCGGCCACCGACTGGCTGGCGGAGGACCCCGCGGACGACCGCGAGGGCTGGAGCGCGGACGACACCGTCCGCTTCGCCAAGGACCTGCTCGCCCACGGCGTCGACCTGCTCGACGCCTCGACCGGCGGCAACGTCGCCGGGGCGCGCATCCCCGCGGGACCCGGCTACCAGGTGCCGTACGCGGCCAGGGTGAAGGCCGAGACCGACCTGCCGGTGGGCGCGGTGGGGGAGATCACCCGGCCCCGGCAGGCCGAGGAGATCATCGCCTCGGGCCAGGCCGACGCCGTCCTGCTCGGCCGCGAGCTGCTCCGCAACCCCTACTGGCCGAACCTCGCCGCCCGCGAGCTCGGCTCCGCCGCGGCCCGCTGGCCCGACCAGTACCACCGCGCGGTCTGACCCGGTTCACGCTGCCACCCGCGCGTTCCCTCCCCGGGGCGTGAACCGGGCACCGGGTTCGTGGGTTCCGGCCGCCACCCGCGCGCGTCCCTCCGCCGGGCGGGGAGGTGACCCGTCCGGACGAGGGACGCACGCGGGTGGGGCGGAAGGCGACGGACCGGTCCGCCAGGGGGGACGCGGGCCGGCCCGCCCGTCAGGGGGAGTGGCGATGGGCGGACCGGCCCGCCTGGGGGCGGGCCCCCGGGGGTCGAGCGGGCCGGTCCGTGATCATGGGGTGGCGCGGCGCAGGGCCACCGCGTCCCGGTGGACGGTGGCGGGAGCCTGGCCGTCGATGAGCAGGCGGCGCATCAGGACCGCCACCTCGCCCATGGTCTCCGGGCAGAAGCCGCGACGGGTCACCTCCTGGGTGCCGATCCGCAGGCCCCGCATGGGCTCACCGGGAGGCTGGCCGGGAAGATGGACGCCGCTGAGATAGACACCGCCCTCGGCCAGCAGCCGGGCGGCCTCCTCCCCGCCGCCGAACGCGGTGGCGTCCACCGCCACGTGGTGCGAGGCGGTCCAGCCCAGGTCGGCGGCGGCCATGGTGAACCCCTCGCCGTCCAGCGCCCTGGCCATCGCCCCGGCGTTGGCCACGCAGCGGTCGGCGTACCCGGAACCTCCCGCGGCGTGCTCGGCGGCGGCCAGGACCAGCGGTGCCAGCCGTGAGGCGTCGTAGTTGGCGGTCAGGCCGGGATAGGCGGCCGCCGAAACCTGGCGGGCGAGGTCCTCGTCGCGGGTCACGACGGCCGCCCCCGGCGGTCCGCCGAAGGACGTGTAGGTGGACATGGTCACCAGGTGCGCGCCCTCGTCCAGCGGCCGCTGGAACCGGCCGCCCGCGATCAGCCCGGCCACGTGCGAGGCGTCGTAGACCAGCAGGGCCCCCACCTCGTCGCACGCCGCCCGCACCTCCGCGACGTCGTAGGGGAACAGCATCAGGCTCGCGCCGATCACCACCAGCGCGGGCCGGTGCTCGCGCAGGAACGCCGGCAGGGCCGCGTGGTCGACGTCGAGCCGTTCGGCGTCGTAGGGCAGCTCGGCCACCCGCAGGCCCCGGATCCCGGCGGCGCCCTGGGCGTGGTGGCTGGCGTGGCCCCCGGCGGTCTCCGGCAGCACCGCGATCGTGTCGCCGGGGCGGGTGAACGCGCTGTAGCAGGCGAGGTTGGCCAGGGTGGCGCTCTGCAGCCGCACCTCGGCGAACTCGCCGCCCATCAGCGCCGCGACCTGGAGCGGGGCGAGCACCTCCAGCACGTCCAGCTCGTCCAGGCCGGTCTGGTACTTGTCCCCGGGCCAGCCCATCGACGGGCGGCAGCCCAGGGAGATCTCGTGCGCGGCCCTCGCGCGCGCGCTCATCGTGTTGGTGCCCGCGTACAGCACCACGCCGTCCTCGTCGAGGCGGCCGCGGTGCTCGGCCAGCACCGCGTCGACCAGCCGGGTGACAGCGTCGAGCCCCAGGCCGTTCACCTCGGCCTCAAGCTCGGCCAGGCGCAGCTGTGCCCTCGGGGGTGCCCACGGGGCGACGCGGCTGCGCTCCTCCACGAGGCTCCTTTCACCGGGCGATCGGACGGCTCTCACGAGACGGACTCCCCGCCTCTCACGAGACGGGCTCCCCGAAATGAATAAGTGCGACGCTACGGCCCGCGCCAGATCGAGTCATCGTTCCGGCGCCGGAGATACTTCCTACATCTGTAGGATTGGACCGTGATAGCGGATGACGTCCAGGATCTGCTCGAATCGCTGGCCGTGGCGATCGGCAGGGGCATGTCCGTGGACGACCTGGAGGGGCGGGTCGTCGCGCACAGCGCCCACCACGGGGAGGTCGATCAGGTAAGGGCCCAGGCCATCCTCTCGCGGTCCGTTCCCGCGGAGGTGAGCGCCTGGCAGGAGGCGCACGGGGTGGCCGTGACCCGTGATCCGGTGCGGGTCCCGAGAAATCCTGATCTGGGGATGGCGGCCCGGCTCTGCGTGCCCCTGCTCCACCAGGACCGCCGCGTCGGCTACCTGTGGATCATCGAGGGGCACGGCCCGCTGAGCCCGCAGGAGCGCGACAGGGCCGTGCGCGACGCCGCCGCGATCGCCGCCCTGCTCGACGACGGCGGCAGCTCCCACACCCTGAGCCAGCTGCTCACCGGCGAGATCGGCGTGCGGCGCGCGGCGGGCGTGCTCGGCGAGGGGCCGCTGCGGATCCTGGCGCTGCGGGGCGACCCGGACGGCCTGCGCGAGGCGGTCGGCGACGAGCTGGCCAGGGTGCGCCGCCCCCCGGCCTTCACGATCCTGGACCGCCACGCCGTGCTCCTGCTGAACCGCGGCGAGGACGCGACCGCGCTGGGGGAGCGGCTCGCCGCCAGGATCCGGGTGGGCGTCGGGGTCAGCGCCTCGCACCCGGGGCTGGAGTCGGCCGTACGGGCGCACGAGGAGGCGCTCACCGCCGCCAGGGCCGCCGCGGCGGAGCGCACCCTGCGGCCGGTCGCCCACTGGCCGGACCTGGGCGTCTACCGGCTGCTCGCCGAGCCGCTCACCGGCCGGCCGGGCGCGGGCGGCCCGCTCGACACGCTGCGCGAGCACCCGGCGCTCCTCGTCACCCTGGAGACCTATCTGGACAGCGGGGGAGACGCGCAGGAGACCGCGAGGCAGCTGCACCTGCACCGCACCAGCCTCTATTACCGCCTCGCCAGAATCGAACAGCTGGCCGGCCGCAACCTCAAGAACGGAACCCACAGGTTAGAACTCCATCTCGCGCTGAAGCTCTGTCGCTGGAATGCGGTGTAACGGCCCGGTAATCAGGGCACAGCTTCCCGGTGCTGCAGTTGATCAACGAGATCATGACCGTCATCGTCGCGCTCGCGCTCATCCCGCTGTCGTTGATTCTTGTGTCCGTGGTCGTCCTCGTGGCGCTGGCCGCGTTGGCTCTGGCGACCTCACGGGAGCAGGATGGAAGGACGACATCCCGGAGGTAGACGGTGCGGCAACTCAGCGCGGTGGACACGCAGTTCCTGAATTTCGAGACCTCGACGAACGTCGCGAACATCGGGGGGCTCGCGATCCTGTCCGGCGGCCTGTCGCGCGCCGACCTGGTGTCGCTGCTGGCCCACCGGCTCCACCTGGCCGCGCCCTTCCGGATGAGGCTCGCCTTCGTCCCGCTCGGCCTGGACCACCCGTACTGGACCGAGGACTCCAGGATCGACCTCGACTACCACGTGCGCGAGATCGCGCTGCCCAAGCCGGGCAGTGACAAGCAGCTGGGCGAGCAGGTGGCCAGGCTGCACGCCCGCCGCCTCGACCGGCGCCGTCCGCTCTGGGAGATGTATCTGATCCACGGCCTGCGCGGCGACCGTACGGCCCTCTACATGAAGGTCCACCACGCCGCGGTCGACGGTGTCACCGGTGCCGACGTGCTGGCCAGCCTGCTGGACACCTCACCCGAGCCCGCCGAGGTCGGGCTGGCGCCGGAGGCCGAGCCCGAGGAGGAGATCGACACGACGGAGATGGTCGTCAGGGGACTGGCCAAGGCCGTCGTCAACCCGGCCAACACGATACGGTTCCTGATCAACGCCGTCCCGCACCTCGACGAGATCCCGTTGGTCTCCCAGGTGCCCGGGGCGGGGCTGGTCTCGCGGCTCACCAGGGACCTGGCCACCCAGCTGTCCGGGTCCGGGGCCGCCGAGGTGCCCGCGATGCCCCGCATGACCGTTCCTCGCACGCCCTTCAGCGGCAGGATCAGCGCGCACCGGCGGTTCGCCTACACCACCCTGCCGCTGGAGGACGTCAAGCTGGTCAAGAACGCCTTCGGCGTCACGGTGAACGACGTGGTGATGTCCCTGTGCGCCGGGGCGCTGCGCCAGTGGCTGCTCAAGCACGACGCGCTTCCCGAGCAGCCCCTCGTCGCGGGGGTGCCGTTCTCGCTCCGCGTCCCCGGCGACCAGAGCGCGGGCAACCAGGTCAGCATCATGATCACCACCCTGGCGACGCAGATCGCCGACCCGGTGGAACGGCTGCTGGCGGTACGAGACGCCATGCGCCTGATCAAGGATCGCTCGTCGCTCGCCCCGGCGCGCTGGCTCCAGGAGCTCAGCGACATGATGCCCTCCGCGCTGACCGGCCTCGCCTCCCGGGCGGCCTTCAACCTGTTCGCCGGCAGTGCGGGCCCGATCAACGTGGTGATCTCCAACGTGCCCGGCCCGCAGCTCCCCCTCTACGTGAGCGGCGCCAGGCTGCTCGCGTACCACCCCGTCTCCGTGGTGACCGACGCCAGCGGTGGCATCAACATCACGGTCTTCTCCTACGACGGCTCACTTGACGTTGGCGTGATCGCCTGCAGGGAGATGGTTCCCGACGTGTGGACCGTCACCGACTATTTCAGGGACGCCCTCCTGGAGCTCAAGTTCCTCGTTGAGGAGCAGTGACAGGCCGGGGGCGTCCTCAATGAAGCGCAGGGTCTTCTCCAGGCAGACGATCGAGCCGCGCTCCTGCCTCTTGACGAACCGGATGTCGTCGGCCAGGGCCTGCATGATCAGCAGCCCCCGGCCGTGTTCGGAGGTGGGGGAGGGGGACGTGGTCTCCGAGAAGTCGAAGCCGTTGCCGGCGTCCACCACCTTGATCACGCAACGGTCCCGGGACAGCTCGGTGCTGACCATGTAGTCGTCACTGGGCGTGGCGTGCTGGATGACGTTGGAACACGCCTCCGAGAGCATGAGCTGGATGTCCTCGCGAATCTGCGGGACCACGCCCAGGGCCTGGAGTGAGGAGTCGAGAAGTTGCCTGATCACGGGAACACTCGCGGCGTCACGCGGCAGACGCAACGCGATGGTGGCCTCCACGGTCCCCTCCTTTCGCAGCGATGTGTAGAAGCCTTGCCCTGGGTGACCCGTCCTAATCGGAGTCGGGTGATCGTGTCCCTGGAATACGGCAACACATGGCAAAGGGCCCTTATTTAACAGATCGGCTGGGCGGAGGTTTTTCTCCTGCTCGCGGTGCGCGGCTCGCGGTGCGCGCCGGACCGGTGCTCCCGATTCACGCCTCACGCTTCATGGCTCCCGCTCACCGGGTCCCAGAGCCTTCACCGGGTCCCCTCCGGACCTCCGGAGCCCGGGGGCACACGTCCCCGTACGAGGACGCGGTTTGGCGCCGTCCCCCTCCGGGGCCGGGCGCGGAACATCCGCCGGGCGGGGGTCTCGGACCCCCGCCCGGCCGCGGTGATCGAGGGCCGTCAGCCCGCGAAGGCGTCCATCGCGGCCTGGCAGAAGGCCTTGAGGTCGTCGGGCTTGCGGCTGGTGATCAGCGTGTTCGGGCCCGAGTCGCAGATCACGACCTCGTGGTCCTCCCAGGTCGCCCCGGCGTTGCGCAGGTCGGTCCGAAGGCTCGGCCAGGAGGTGACCTTGCGGCCCCGTACGACGTCCGCCTCGATCAGGGTCCAGGGCGCGTGGCAGATGGCCGCGACCGGCTTGCCCGCGTCGAAGAACTCCTTCGCGAAGCCGACGGCCTCCGGCACGGTCCGCAGGAAGTCGGGGTTGGCGACGCCGCCGGGCAGCACCAGCCCGTCGAAGTCGGCGGGGGAGACCTCCCCGACCGTCGCGTCCACCGGGAAGGTGTCGGCCTTGTCGAGGTGGTTGTACCCCTGGACCCGGCCTTCCTCGGTGGAGATGAGCCTGGGCGTTCCTCCCGCCTGCTTGACGGCCTGCCAGGGCTCGGTGAGCTCGACCTGCTCGATGCCCTCCGGGGCCACGAGGAACGCGATCGTCTTGCCGTTCAGCATGTCGTCTCCTCTGTTGACGTGCGGTGATGTCGTCAAAGGGAAGCCATGCCCGAAGCGTCGGGATCCATGCGGGAGCCGTCGGCCGGGGGGCGGACCTTGCGCCGGCGGAGGCCGGAGGCGATGAGCCGGGTGACGAGCTCGCGCGAGGACACGGCCTCGGCGCCCAGCGCGACGGCCCGCTCGTAGACGGTCTCGGGAACGTCGTAGTGGTCGCGGTCGAACGCCCGGCGCGGCACGCCGAGCAGCTCCGCGAAGGCGTGCAGTTCCCCGGTCGAGGTGTCGCTGACCAGGTGTGACCAGAGCAGGCCGCGCGGACCCGGCCAGTTGGGCGGGTCGATGAGGACGCTCACCGCCGGGCGAGATCGAGCGCGACCTCCAGGGCGGCGGCCTGGCGCTCCTCGTCGGTGATCGACTCGTCCCTGAGCATGAACAGCGAGGCGTGCAGCGCGAACAGGGCCATCGAGTGCCTCAGCTGGGTGGGCAGGGGATCCTCCGGGTCGACGAGGAAGGCGAGCAGCTCGAACATCCGCTCGCGGGTCTTCTCCATCGTCGGATGGTTCTTGAGCGAGGTCTGGTTGCGCTCGAAGAACCGCATGATCTCGCGGTGCCTGCCCCGGTACAGGTCGTGGGAGTATCGGCGGATCAGCTCCTCGCGCGTCTCGTCGGTGCGCGGCTGGGAGCGGGCCCAGGTGACCAGCTCCTCGATCGACCTCACCCGGTCCTCCGCCAGGCTCGCGATGATGTCGTCCTTCGTTTTGAAGTGATAGTAAAGTGCCGCCTTGGTCACGCCGAGGGCCTCCGCGATCTCGCGGAGCGAGGTGGCCTCGTAGCCCTGCTCGGTGAAGAGCTTCAGGGCGATCTCCTGGATGCGCGTCCGTGTGTCGGCCTGTTCCCTCATGGTTCCCTTACCGAGAAATTAACTTGACGGCCGGCAAGTAAGCGGCCTACATTCCAGCATAGCCGACGCTAGCCGGTCGGCAAGTAAGTAAGATCACAAAACAGGGGGCACGAAAGTGAAGGAGACCGCGGCCGCGCCGGCGCGGCGTCGCGAGGTCATGGTGGTGCTGCCGGGCCTGATGCTCGCGATGGTCCTGGCCATGCTCGACAACATGATCGTCAGCACCGCGCTGCCCCGCATCGTCGGCGAGCTCGGAGGGCTGACGCACCTGTCCTGGGTGGTGACCGCCTACGTGCTCGGCACCACCGTCTCGACCCCCATCTGGGGCAAGATCGGCGACCTGTACGGCAGGAAGAGCATCTTCCTCGCCTCCATCGTCATCTTCATGATCGGCTCCGCGCTCTGCGGCATGGCCGGCTCCGAGATGCTCGGCGGAGCCTCCAACGGCATGGCGCAGCTCATCGCCTTCCGCGCGCTCCAGGGACTGGGAGCCGGCGGCCTGATGGTGAACGCCATGGCGATCATCGGCGACCTCGTCCCGCCCCGGGAGCGCGGCCAGTACCAGGGCATCATGGCCGCCGTGATGTCGCTCGCCATGATCGCGGGCCCGCTCGTCGGCGGGTTCATCACCGACCACCTCGACTGGCGCTGGGCCTTCTACGTGAACCTGCCCATCGGGTTCATCGCCCTGGCCCTGCTCGTGGTCAAGCTGCAGCTGCCCAAACTCCGCACCGAGCACCGCATCGACTGGCTGGGCGCGGCCCTGCTCTCGGTCGGCATCACCGCGCTGGTCCTCATCACCACCTGGGGCGGCAACGACTACGCGTGGGGATCGCGGCAGATCCTCGGCCTGGCGGGGCTCGCCGTCGTCACGCTGGTGCTGTTCGTCCTGGTGGAGCGTCGCGTGGCCGAGCCGATCATGCCGCTCAACGTCTTCCGCGACCGCAACTTCAGCCTGATCTCGGGCGTGGGCTTCCTGCTCGGCTTCGCCATGTTCGGCGCGATCAACTTCCTCCCGCTGTTCCAGCAGACCGTCCAGGGGGCGAGCGCCACCAACTCCGGCCTGCTGCTGCTCCCGATGATGGGCGCCGCGATGGTGGTCTCGCTCTTCGTCGGCCGGGCCATCACCCAGACCGGCAAGTACAAGATCTATCCGATCCTCGGCGGCGTGGGCATGGCGTTCGGCATGTGGCTGCTCTCCACGATGGACGTCCACACCCCCGCCTGGCAGACCGGCGTGTTCATCGCGGTGCTCGGCCTCGGCATGGGCTTCCTGATGCAGACCACCATGCTGATCGCCCAGAACAGCGTCGAGCAGAAGGACCTCGGCGTCGCCAGCAGCGCCTCGACCTTCTTCCGCTCCATCGGCGGCTCGTTCGGCGTCTCGCTGTTCGGCGCGATCTTCAACAACCAGCTCACCTCCAGCCTGGAGAGCAAGCTGGGCGCCGCGGGCGGGCAGCTCGCCTCGGGAGGCGCCCAGTTCAACCCGGCCGCGCTGCACGAGCTGCCCGCCAACGTGCGGGCCGGCTTCCTGGAGTCGCTGGCCGAGTCCATCTCCGGCGTCTTCTGGTGGGCGATCCTGTTCGCCGTCCTGGTGCCGCTGCTGGCGGCCTTCATCAAGGAGATCCCGCTGCGCGGCGGGCCCGAGTCGTCCGAGGAGGCCCAGACCCCGGTCCCGGTGCTCGACTGACGGGCCGGCCTCCTTCGGGCACCCGGGCCCCGGCCCGGGTGCCCGGCTCGCCGGCCAATCGGCCTCGGGGTCCGGCCCCTGGTCCGGACACGTGGCCGCCCGGCCCGTCGGTGCCCGGCGCCCGGCCGTCGCCGGGCGCCAAGTCCCGGCCCAGCGATTCCCAAGCCACCCCCGCCACGATGGGGGACATGAGGACAACCACCCCCGCCGGCACCGGGTACGTCACCCGGCGGCCGCTCGCCGGCGACGCCCGCGAGATCCACGAGCTGGTCTCGCTCTGTGACACCCAGGTGATCGGCAAGGCCGACATGACCCTGGACGACGTCGCCGACCAGCTGAACGACTCCTCCTTCGACCCGGAGTCCGACGGCTGGCTCGTCCACGACGAGGCCGGGCGGCTGGTCGCGTGGGCCTGGGCCTGCCGCAAGGGCGGCAGCGACAACGTCGACATCGACGTCGTCGTGCACCCCGCCGCCCCGGACCTGACCGGCCCGCTCTGGGACACCGTGACCGAGCGGGCCAGGCAGATCACCGCCGGGCTCGGCCACGACCGGGCCGTGGTGGACATCGGCCTCTACCGGGAGGACAGCGGCAAGCGCGCCATCGCCGCCGCCCGCGGCTTCGCCGCCGCCACCAGCTTCATCCGGCTCCGCGCCGACCACGAGGGGACGGTGCCCCGGCCCGAGCTCCCGGCCGGGATGACGGTGCACCACGGGCTCACCGAGGAGGTACGCCGCCAGGGCCACGCCGTGCAGCAGGCCGGTTTCGCCGACCACTTCGGGTTCACCCCGAAGGACTACGACGAGTGGTACGGCGAGCTGGACTCCTCGGTCAACACCGACTGGGCGCAGCTGGCGGTCGCCCGCCTCGACGGCGAGCCCGTGGCGATGCTGCTGGGCACCAACGCCTTCCTCGGGGACGAGAACTGCGGTTATGTGCGCCAGCTGGCCGTGCTCCCCGCCTTCAGGGGGCGGGGGCTGGGCAGGTTCATGCTGCGCGGGGCGTTCGCCGACGACGCCCGCCGCGGGCGGGCCGGCACCTATCTCCACGTCGACGCCAACAACAGCACGCCCGCCCTCGACCTCTACCTCTCGGTGGGCATGCGCCAGGTGCTGGCCATCGACGTCTGGCGGCGCACGATCTGACCTCCGCCCCGCCCCACCCGGACCAGGGCGCCTCCTCCGGAGGCGCAGGTGGTCGCCCGCACCCCCCGGTGACCACCGGCCGGGTCATCCGTCCGGGGTCACCCGGTGCTTGGACAGGTGGGCCAGCACCGCCTGGTTGGCCTCCCAGCCGTCGGGGAACTTCACCGGCACGCCGAGCTGGACCGGCTCGGACGACGGGTGGGCGTCCAGGAGTTCGGGAATGCCGGCCCTGGCCACCACGACGCAGGCGTGGCGGTGCCGGGAGGTGAGCACGCACAGTCGCCCCGACTCCAGGTGGAACGCGGTGGCGTCGCGGCGCCCGGAGAGCGGGTGGAGCACGATCGTCACGTCGTACTCCCGGCCCTGCAGGCGGTTGGCGGTGTCCACCGTGATCTCCGGCGGCACCCCCGCGGCCCTGATCGCGGCGACCTGGTCGCGGTGCGCGGCGCCGATGGCGATCCGGTCGGCCGTGACGGGATGGCTGCCGCGCTCGGAGTGCGCGACCGGGCCCCGCTGGAGCAGCCGCGTCGCCAGGGTCGCGCTCGCCGCCACGGCCTCCGCGTCGGTGCGCACCGTGTGGCGGCTCGGCAGCTCGTACAGCGCCCAGCCCGACACGGCCGCCTCCTCCAGCGCCCGGTCGTGGGAGGTGCGCATGCCGTTCACGGTGAACTCCAGCGACCGGTCGTCGGGGCCCGTCCCCGCGCGGAAGCCGGTGAACGGGTAGAAGGCCTCGGAGACCACCGGCGCCGCGGACGCGGGCAGCCGCCAGGAGACCGGCAGCCGGTGCACCGGCAGGTCGGGGTTGTGCCGCAGCAGCACCGAGACCGCGCTCTGCACCGGGTCCCACGACAGGCCCGCCCAGCGGTCGCCGTCCACGATCGAGAACGGGTCGAGCTGGCCGGGGTCGCCCACGAACAGCGCCCGCTCGAACAGCGAGGCGATGCGCAGCAGCTTGTCCGAGCGCATCTGGTACGCCTCGTCGACGATGGCCCAGGGCCAGGTGCGGTCGCCGATCCAGGCCCACTTGTCGGCGGTGGCGATCACCACGGCCGGGTCTCCCAGGTCGGGCAGCTTGCCCGCGACCGAGACGTTGGGGTGGGCGAGGATACGGCCGGGCGTGATGTAGCCGCTCGCCGACAGGCGGCCGATCGGCAGGTCGGGGTGCTCGGCCGCGAGCCGCTCCACCAGGTCGTCGACCTGCTCGTTGGTCTGGGCGACGATCATCAGCGGCTCGCCGGTCTCCGCGATGTGCCCCGCCGCCTTCACCACCAGCGTGGACTTGCCCGCGCCGGGCGGCGAGTCCACGACCACGCCGCGGTGGCGGGGCAGGTCGGCCAGCACGGCCGCCACCACGGCCGCCGCCTCCTGCTGCGGGGTCATGCCGCGCCCCTGTCACGGCCCGCCGCGCCGCAGGCGCGCGGGACCGGGGGCGTCGCGCGGCGGCACGGGGTCCGGTGAACGCTCAAAGCCACTCCTCCTGCGCGTCGTCGTCACTGGGCTCGTACTCCTGCGGGGGCCCGCCGTGGGTCCACGGCGTCTGCTCCGGGTCGGGCAGCGCCGCCGACGACTGGAAGTCGTCGGTCAGCGAGGTGTACGAGACCCGCTCGCCCGGCTCGGGCACCGAGCCGGGAGCCGGTGTCCTGCCCCGTCCCATCCCCTTGGTGATCTTGAGGGTGATCTCCTCGTCCGCGATCTCGACGATCTCGGCGGCGTGGCCGCGCCGGTCGGGGCTGCCGAGCGTGGTGCCCGGGGTGAGCCGCACCGGGTCGCCGGTCCGTACCGTGATCAGGGGCCGGAGCTTGCGGGAGCGGCCCTCGCCCTCGCTGTGCTCGGGGTCGGCGGCCGTCACCGTCCCGGCGAAGGCCTCGCCGCTCAGCCGGTACTCGGCCATGAGCAGCGGGTCGTCGTGGGCCCGCTGCACGTCGTAGCTCGCCCGCGCCCGCTCCAGCCCCGCCAGCCGCGCGGCGGCGCCGACCGCCCCGTCCCTGCGCGCCTGGGGCGGCCCGCCCTCGGCGATCCGCTCGACGAACCGGGTGAACGACCCGCGGTCGATCTCCCAGCGGTCCTTCACCCGCGACCCCTCGGGCAGGGAACGCAGCAGGTCCACGCTCCGCCACATCAGCCGCCAGGTGGGTTCGAGCTGGGTGCGCAGCGCCTGGCTGATCCGGTCGACGGCGCGGTCGGTCGGCGCCTCCTCGTAGGCGCGCATCGCGGGGCCGAGCACCTCGTTGTCGAAGCCGGGGTCGGTGGCGGGACCGGCCGGGGGCCAGAGCAGCGGGTCTTCCGCCTCCTCGGCCGCCCGGCGCCCGGACATTCCCGGCGGGGGGTCGATCCACCCCACCAGCGCCGCCAGGTTGGCGTCCTCCAGGTTGCTCTGCCCGGTCGCCCAGTGCAGGCTCAGCGCCTCGGTGGCCGCGAGCAGCACCGAGGAGCCCGGCTGCCGCGACCGGTCGCCGAAGTAGGTGAGCCACCGGCCGAGCAGCGGCACCGAGGGATGCACCGGGTAGGGGCCGTCGGCCCGGCGGAACCGGGTGGACCGGCCGAGCAGCCCGGCGAACGAGGCCGCCGGCCGGTTCGGCACCAGGATCTGCGGCGCGTCCAGGCAGCGCTCGTACGGCTCGCCGCCCCTGCGCTCGACCGTCTCGGTGCTCTTCTCGAACCCCTCGATGTACGGCAGCAGCACCTCGGCCAGCCCGGCGGCGAAGGCGAACCGCAGGTCCCGGTTGCGGGGCTGGGGAACGACGAGCAGCCGGGGGTGACCCGGGTCGGTGCCCACCATGGCGGCCAGCGGCGCGGCGGCCTCGCCCGCGAGCTTGAGCGGGATGAGCACCATCGGCTGGGCGGAGATGTGACAGTGCCGGACCGTGGTGATCCGCTGCGCGACGCCGTCCCTGGCGGCCCGCAGCTGCGCCAGCGCCGTCAGCGTGCTCACCTGCCGCCCCCCGTCCGCCCCACGGCCCCGGCCGGGCGCGGTGCGCCGGTGCCCGTCGCGGTGGTGTCTCGTGCGGCCGGTGCGCCGGTCCTTGCAGTGGTGACGTCTCGTGCGGCCGGTGTGCCCGTCCTCACCGCAGCGACTCCTCGCGCAGCCGGTGCGCCAGCCGGAGCAGGCGGGCGATCTCCTCCTGGCCCTCGGCGGGTTCGCGGGTGCCCTCGGCCAGGCCGAGCGCCTCGTCCATGCCGGAGACGCCGCCCAGCTGGTCGCGTACCTGGCGCCCGAGCAGGTCGGTGGACCCGCAGGCGCGGGCCTCGTGACGACAGAACATGCACATGTCGCAGGTGGACAGGCAGTCGGGCGCGTAGCGGGCGGGCACCTGGAGCAGCGCCTGGGCCAGCTCCTCCGCCGAGCGGGTCGGCACGCCGTCCTCGCCGGGGGCCAGGTCGAAGGTGAGGTCGCCGGGCAGGCCCTCCAGCAGGTACTCGACCCTGGTCATCCGGGCGAGCTGGCGGGTGAGGACCGAGAGGTGCTTGCGCACGTCGACCAGCGCCGCCGTCGGGCGGTTGGCGAAGTTCTCCGGGCAGACGAGGACCACGTCGTGGGAGACGCGCCGGGGGTCGTGGCCGAGGTCGGCCATGAGCGTGCGCAGCGCCAGGACGTAGACCGCGGCCTGCCGCGCCGCCGCCGCGACCTTGTCCGGCTCGGCCTGGCCGTCGATGACGCTGAACGACTTGATCTCGACGATGTGGAAGCGCCCCCCGATCTGGAAGGCCACCACGTCCGGCTCCAGGTAGGAGGTGTACCCGGCGATCTCCAGGCTGAACAGCGGGTGGTCGTAGAACACCGCGGTCCCGTCGTCCTCGCGCGCCGCGCGGTCGATCAGCGCCCGGGTGTGCGAGTGGCGCAGGTGGGAGCCGACGCTCTCCACGTCCCGGTAGCCGACCTGGGCGACGGCGAGGCCGAGCAGCTCGCGCAGCAGCCGCAGCAACTCGGCGCAGCCGTTCTCCTTCACCAGCGCCTCGAACACGTTTCCACGGCTGATCGCGAACTGGGACTGGCCGAACGGCGCGGGGAAGCCGACGTGCCGGGCCGTGAGGTCCTTGTCGACACCCGCGGCGTCCATCAGCGCCCGGCGCGCGCAGCCGGGGTTGGCGGCGAGCGCCGCGATGGCCCGCGCGTCGTGCGGGTGGGACGGCATCGGCCCGCGCAGCTCGTCAAGCCTGTTCCGGGAGGACCTCTCCCTGAGCTTGGTCATGAGCCGGTCTCCCCGTCCAGCCTGGTCTTCAACAGGCCCCCCTCAAGGTGTTCATCGCGGTGGCGCCGAACAGGCGCTCCACGTCCGGTAGTTGCCTCGTCGCCCGTGCCGCCACCTCGGCCCGCTGCGCGGAGTCGGCGGCCAGGTGGACCTCCAGCTCGGCCCGCGCCGCGCGGATCGCGGTCGCCGGGTCGGCCGGGGCGAACCCCTCGACGGCCCCCGGGATGTTCTGCGCCATCCGCGACAGCAGCCGCACCGCCCCCGGAGGCGGCTCCGCCAGCCGGGTCAGCTGCTCGGCGACGCGCACGGCCGAGGTGAGGAAGTCGACGCGCGGGCTCAGCGGCCCCAGCACCCGCAGCTCGGGCGGCCACGTGCTGTCGGCGAGCAGCCCCCGGGCGGGGGAGAGACGGTCGGTCAGCGCGGCGCACAGGTAGTACGGCCTGGCGTAGGGGTCGCCGCGGAACGAGCGCTCCTCGTCGCGCCGCAGGCTGGTCAGCTGGGAGCCGCGCAGCTCGCGCGAGAAGAAGGCGTCGTTCACCGCCACGATCAGCTTGGCCGGGGTCGGCACGCCCAGCAGGGTCAGTGCCTGGTGCACCTGCTCCCTGATGGGCAGCAGCGAGGTCTCGGGCTCGTGGGGCGGCGCCGGGACCTCGGAGGCCACCGCCGCGTCCCACGCCTGCTCGGCCCTGCGGAGATCCCCGCGCAGCGACCGGGCGAGCGAGTTCTCCCTCGCCTTGACCGCCCGTCGCACCTCGGCGCGGAGGTCGGCTATTCGCCGTTCCAGCGCGTCCAGTGAATCACTCACGGCCCGGAGCGTAACAGGAGTTCCATCAGCCTCCCCTGAATTCCAGCCAATTCCAGCATTAAAGTGCGAGCCGTTGAATAAAAATAACGGGCGAAAGGTACATTTAATGCGAAACTGATCGTTTGGGGCGGAGGCCTGTCGCCCGGAGAGCGAGACCTGTCGTTCGCGGCAACGGGGCTTGTCTGCCCCAAGGAAAACTTAACCCGGTCAAGATATTGACCGGGTTGCGCCTCTGTTAGGTTGGAGCGCGTGACAGGACTCCGGGAACGCAAGAGGCGGCAGGTCCACGAGGCGATCTCGGCGGCGGCGATCGGGCTCTTCCTGGAGCGCGGGTTCGACGAGGTGCCGGTCGCGGAGGTGGCGGCGGCGGCGGGGGTCTCCAAGCCGACCCTGTTCAAATACTTCCCGACCAAGGAGGACCTCGTCCTGCACCGCATCTCCGACCATCAGGGGGAGGCCGCCCGGGTCGTCCGCGGGCGCGGGGCGGGCGAGACGCCGCTGGCGGCGCTGCACCGGCACTTCCTGGACGGGCTCGACCGGCGCGATCCCGTGACCGGGCTCAACGACCATCCCCAGGTGCTCGGCTATCACCGGATGGTCTTCTCCACGGCCGGCCTCGCGGCCCGGGTGCTCCACTACATCGCTCTCGACGAGGAGGCTCTCGCCGCCGCGCTCGCCGAGGACACGGACGAGCTCACCGCGCTGCTCGTCGCCGCCCAGGTCCTCGCCGCGCAGCGGGTGCTGGCCCGGCGCAACTGGCTGGCCCTGGTCGGGGGGGCGACGGCCGACGAGACCCACCCCTCGGCCCGCCCCGCCGCCGACCACGCGTTCGCGCTGCTCCCCGAACTCCCCTGAACACGCGGCACCGGGCAGGGGAGCGGGGCAGGGCCGGGGGACGGGGCTCGGCCGCCCCCGGAGATGCCGAGGGGGTCGCCTAGCCTTCGACCTCCGTGCGGTCGGCCGACCACAGGGTGTGGAAGGAGCCCTCACGGTCCACCCGCTCGTAGGTGTGCGCGCCGAAGAAGTCACGCTGGCCCTGGATCAGGGCCGCGGGCAGGCGCTCGGCGCGCAGCCCGTCGTAGTAGGCCAGCGCCGTCGAGAAGCCGGGCGCCGGGATGCCCAGCTCCGCGGCCTTCGACACCACCCGCCGCCACGAGTCCTGCGCCAGGGTGAGCGCGTCGGCGAAGTAGGGGGCCGCGAGCAGCGTGACCGGCTTGTCCTGCGCCGCGTACGCCTCACGGATGCGGTCGAGGAAGACGGCGCGGATGATGCAGCCGCCCCGCCAGATCGTGGCCAGCGCGCCGAGGTCGAGGTCCCAGCCGTACTCGGTGCTGCCGACCCTGAGCTGGTCGAACCCCTGGGCGTAGGCGACGATCTTCGAGGCGTACAGCGCCCGCCGCACGTCCTCGGCGAACTCCTCGCCGACGGCCCCCGCGGGCACGCCCGACGGGCCCGGCAGGCCGCGCGCGGCCTGCCGCAGGTCCGCGTGGCCGGACAGGGAGCGGGCGAACACCGCCTCGGCGATGCCGCTCACCGGAACGCCCAGGTCCAGCGCGATCTGCACCGTCCACCGGCCGGTGCCCTTCTGCTCCGCCCGGTCGGCGATCACGTCGACGAGCGGCTTGCCCGTGCCCGCGTCGACCTGGCGCAACACCTCGGCGGTGATCTCGATCAGGTACGAGGACAGCTCGCCCTCGTTCCACTCCGCGAAGATGTCCGCGAGCTCCGCCGGGGTCCGGCCGAGTCCCTGCCTGAGCAGGTCGTAGGCCTCGGCGATGAGTTGCATGTCGGCGTACTCGATGCCGTTGTGCACCATCTTCACGAAGTGCCCGGCGCCGTCGGGACCGATGTGCGTGCAGCAGGGCACGCCGTCCACCTTCGCCGCGATGTCCTCCAGCAGCGGGCCCAGCGCCTGGTACGACTCCCGCGACCCGCCGGGCATGATGCTCGGCCCGAGCAGCGCGCCCTCCTCGCCACCGGAGACCCCCGCGCCGACGAAGTGCAGGCCGCGCTCGCGCAGCGCGGCCTCACGCCGGCGCGTGTCCAGGAAGTGCGCGTTCCCACCGTCCACGAGCATGTCGCCCGGCTCCAGCAGGGGGGCGAACTCCTCGATCACCGCGTCGGTCGGCGCACCGGCCTTGACCATGATCAGAATGCGCCGGGGGCGTTCCAGTGCCGCGACGAACTCCTCGGGAGTCTCGCAGGGGACAAAGGTTCCCTCGTTCCCGTGTTCCTCGATCAGCGCCTTGGTCCTGTGCTGGGACCTGTTGTGTACCGCCACCGTGTGCCCGTGCCTGGCCAGGTTGCGGGCGAGGTTCGCCCCCATCACGGCCAGTCCTGTCACACCGATCTGTGCCTGAGTCATCAAAAACCTCCAGCTCGAAAAACCCGGTCTTCACGACCGGAAGGAGAACGCGGCGGGATGCCGTTGGCTGATCTCTCGAAAACCTGAGCGAATTCGTTGCGAATGCCGCCACCTTCTGTGACCTACGCGGACCGGGAGGCGGACGTTCACGTTCCACCTCCGTCCAACCGGGTCCAATTTTTCACGTCCGGGAAAGCAAGTCTGCACCCACCCCGATCGAAGGTGTGAAGAAGGTCCCGGCGCCGTGCCGATCGGTGGACGGCCTGCTTTTCCCGATGGTCTCCGCACCCGGCGGGAGCGGGGACGACCCGGCGGGAACGATCCCGCGCCGAGAAGGCTCAGCGGCCGAAGCTGATGACGCCCGGAAGCTCCCGGCCGATGAGGCCGCCCAGGCACCGGTAGGTCCGCGCCCCGCCCTCGAACTGCTCCCGCGAGGGCGGCAGGATCGTCTTGTGCCACCTTGTCCGCCGGTCATTGCGGGTGTCGAACATGGAGGCGAACATGACCTGGTCCGAGCAGACCTTCTTCACCGTCGGATGCTTCTCCAGGGCGGCCAGATCGTAGGTGAGAGAGTCCCGGGGCAGCGGGGCGATCGCGAACGTCTCCCACGCGTGGGTCTCCTCGCAGCCGATCCGCTTGGCCGTGGTGTCACCCGCGATCGCGACGAGGCCGCCCCAGCACTCGGGCTTCGCCGCGCACGCGGCCCCCGCGCCCGCCACCGCCGCGGCGGGGCAGGGGGCGGTGACCGTGGCGATCTCGAAAACCTCGCGGGCCGCGGGCGTGCTCGCCCCCGGGGTCGCGCTCCCGTCCTCGCCGGTGCTCTGGAGGGCCTGCGAGCCGGGTTGCTGACCGGTGGACGGGGTCTGGTCGCGGTTCTCGATGTACATGAGCCCGACCCCGGCCATCAGCAGGATCGCGAAGGCCACGGCCACCGCGACGAAGATCCGCACGTTCGACGAGGAGGGATGCTCCGGGGCCGTCGCGGGTGGCCGGGTACCGGAGAGCCCCTTCAGCCCCGGCGACGTCAGATGCGACCGCACCACCTCCCCACCCGGACCGCCCCGCGCCGCCGGCGTGCCGTACGGCGACGCGTACGGGGCCTCCGCGTACGGCGGCGCGGAAGCCGGGCCCGTGCCCGGAGCCGGGGAACGGGGCGGAGGAGGGGGAGGGGCGGCGGGACGCGGGGTGGGGGACCGGCGGGCCGGCCAGCCCCCCTCCAGGCGCAGGTCCGTGAGGGCGTCGCGCAGCGCGGCCACCGACGGGGTACGCCGCGCCGGGTCGGTGGCCATCGCCTCCCTGAGCACGGCGGTCAGCTCCGGCGGCACCCCCGGGATCTCCGGGACGGGCAGGCGGTGCAGGGCCATGATGACCGCGATGTTGACCACGCCGCTCTCGGGAAAGCGCGGCGGCCGACCGGAGAGCAGCGCGTACAGCGTGGCGGCGAGGGAGTAGACGTCGCCCGCGGCGGCGGGTTCGGTCAGCTCGAACGCCTCGGGCGGGGCGTAGGCCGGGGTGAGGGACTCCCGGGTCACCGACGCCTCGCTGCCCGAGGACGGCATGGTGGCCAGGCCGAAGTCGGAGAGCACCACGTTGCCGTACCGGTTGATCAGGATGTTGGCGGGCTTGATGTCGCGGTGCAGCACCCCGGCGGCGTGCGCGGCCGACAGCGCGTCGGCGATCCGGATGCCGATGTCGGCGACCTCGGCCGGCGACAACCGTTTCTCGGCCCGCATCCGGTCCAGCAGCGACCCGCCGGGACACAGCTCCAGGACCATGTACGGACGGCCGTCGGGCAGGACCCCCGCGTCGTAGACATGGGCGACGTGCGGGTGGCCGGAGAGGGCGCCCGCCGAGGTCACCTCGCGCATGAAACGGCGCCGGTCCCGCTCGGAGACCAGCACCCGGTTGTCCACCTTGAGCGCGACCTCGCGCTCCACCGCCAGCTGCCTGGCCCGGTAGACGATCCCGAAGCCGCCCTGGCCGAGCACCCCGGACACCTCATAGCCCGGTACCGCGAAGGCGCCCGTTCCGGCCACCTGCCACCTCCTGAAGACGAGCGGCAGATTACCGGAGTTTGATCCGCTAACTGAGTGTGTATCACCTTATAGCTGGTCAAAGAGCTGATGCCCGTCACCGACGGGACGTCCGTCGCCGAGCTCCGCCAGGAGCGCGTCCCAGCGGGCGCCGATGGTGTCGAGGCCGTAGCCGGAGGCCGTGAGCACGGCGTTCGCGCCGAGCTCACGGCGCAGCTCCCGATCCTCGATCAACCGGTTGAGCGCCTCCGCGAGCGCCGCGGGCTTCCTCCCCGGGACCAGCAGCCCGTTGTGCCCGTGGACGATCACCTCTCCGGGACCGTGCGGGCAGTCGAAGCTCACCACCGGCACGCCCTTGCTCATCGCCTCCAGGATCGTCATGCCGAACCCCTCGTAGCGCGAGCTGACGACGTAGACGGACGACCTGGCCAGCTCCACGCCGATCTCCGGTGAGCTGCCCATGAGCAGCATCGTGTCCGACAGCCCGGCGTCCTCGATCCTGGCGCGGAGCCTCCGCTCGGCCTCGGGCCTGCCACGCCCGTAGAGGCGCAACACCCAGTCGGGATGCGCCTCCGACACCGGTTTCCACGCCTTGACCAACAGGTCGAAGCCCTTGGCGTGCACCATCCTGCCGATGGCGATCACCACCTTCTCGTCGAGCTCCGAGATGTCACCGGCCAGCGCGGTCACGGCGTTCGGGATGCGCAGCAGCCGTCCCGGGGGAGCCTTCAGCGCCCTGCGGTAGTGCTCCAGGTCGGTCTGGGTGAGGGTGACGAAGGCGTCCAGCCTGCCGTAGCGCCGCTTGATGAGCCGGACGACCTCCGGGGCGTGCATGTCGAGGGCCACGTGCTCCTGGCCGACGGTGATGACGCCCGGCGGCGCGAACAACGCGGTGATCAGGTTGAACCCCGGCCGGGTGGAGATCAGCACGCCGGAGCGCATCGAGCGCAGGAAGCGCACCATGAGCAGGTCCGTCCGGAGCGACACGGCCCGGTGGATGTTCTCCTGCCTCGGGACCAGGACGCTCGGCAGCCGAGACAGCAGCCGCGCCAGCGGACCCCGCCGCCCGGTCCTGTCGTCGAGGAACGACACCCGCACGCCCGGCGGGATGGGGAAGAACGGCTCCTTCGCCGTCCGGACCACGCTGACGATCTCCACGTCGCGCTCGCGCGCCAGGTGCCCCGCCAGGTTGAGCACCGTCCTGATCGTGCCGCCCATCCCGTACGCGTGCTGCAGCAGGATGCGGACCGTTGCGGTGTCGGGCGCCGGGGCACGCCGCGCCCGCCTGGCGTTGATGGCCCGCAACAACCGGAGCGCCGCGCGCCTGGCCTCTTCCCGTGCCTTTCGCCGTGCCCTCGCCAACGTCCCCGACATGCTGGGAGCCCCCCGCCGGTCTCTCCCTCCCCTGCTCGTTACCTTCCCCGGAGTCGCTTTCGCCGAAGCGCGCACATCACGACATCATGGTCACTGTCCGGCGAGCTGTTTGTTCTCCCGGCGCTCTTGTCTCCGGCCGTTCCTGCCGCGGTCCTGTCGCGCTCGTCGCGGCCCGTCACTCGCCGAAGCGGGAGAGCCGGCCGCGTACGCGAGCGTGGCGCAGCGCCCACGCGAACAGGCCGAGCGTGGCGGCGAGGTAGACGACGTCCAGCAGCGCCGCCCACGCGAGACTCTCCCAGGGCACGGCGCCGCCGTTCAGCACGGTCCGCATGCCCGTGAAGACGTGGGTCGCGGGCATGAACCCCGCGATGGCCTGGAGAGGGCCGGGAAGCGTCTCGACGGGGTAGAAGATGCCCGCCAGCGGCTGCACCACGAAGACCAGTGACCAGGCGATCACCTGGGCGTTCTCGCCGAAGCGCAACACCGCGCAGATCCCCACCAGGCCGAGGGACCAGCCCATCACCAGCAGTAGCGCCATGAACGGCACCATCCCCGCGCCCAGGCTCGTGACGCCGAAACCGTAGAGGGCGAGGGCCAGCCCCGACATGATCGCGATGGCGAAGACGACCTTGCCGAACGAGAACACGATCAGCCCGATCACGTACTCGACATTGGAGAGCGGGCTGACCTGGACATTCAGTAAATTCCTACTCCAGATGTCCTCAAGGAAGGCTATCGAGATCTCGTTGCTCGCCTTCTGGAGCACCTGCCACAGCAGGACCGCGCCGAGCAGGAAGGTGGCGATGAACGGCACGCGCTGCGACTGCAGGAACAGCGTCACGAAGCCCCAGACGAAGAGCTCGATCGTGGGCCAGAAGACGATCTCGAACATCCGGATCGGGCTGCGGCGCAGCGCCGCCAGGTCGCGGAAGACCACACCGCTGATCCGTCGTCCGCGCGCGGCCATGCTGAGCGGGGGAAGGGTCGTCGTCATGACCGCGCCACCGATCGGGCCACCTTGATGAAGACCTCTTCCAGATCATCGGCGCCGTAGACGTCGGTGAGCTCGGTGGCGCTCCCGCTGGCCACGATCCGGCCCTCGGACATGAAATGGATGCGGTGACACATCCGCTCCACCTCCTGCATGTTGTGGGACGTGATGAGCATCGCGCGCCCGCTCTCGGCGGCCACCCGGACAAGCAGCTGGCGGATCCGGTCGCCGGCGTCGGGGTCGAGGTTGGCGGTGGGTTCGTCCAGGATGAGCAGGCTCGGTTCGTTGATCAGGGCCTTGGCCAGTTGCACGCGCGTGCGCTGGCCGGAGGAGAGCTCCATCACACGGCGCCTGCGCAGCGGGCCGAGGTCCAGCAGCTCGACGACCTCCTCCACCCGGACCCTCGGCCTCCGCACGCCGTACAGCCGGGCGAAGGTGTCGAGCACCTCGCGCACGTGCAGGACGCCGGGGAGGTCGACGTAGCTCGCGGCGAAGTTGATCTGGCTGAGCACCTCGGTCCGGTGCCTGGCGAGGTCCAGGCCGAACATGTGGATGCTGCCGCCGTCGGGGGTGATCAGGCCGAGGAGCATGTGCAGGGTGGTCGACTTGCCCGCGCCGTTGGGGCCGAGCAGCCCGACGATCTGGCCCGTGCCGACGGTGAGGCTCACCTCCCGGACGGCGGACACCGAACCGAACCTCTTCGCCAGCGCCGCAGCCTCAAGAATCACCACCACGCCAGAGTGCGGTCCGCCGCGCCCTCCGGGCAATCGGTTTTCCCGTGGGGTACGCGGTTGATTTGACGATGTGGGTCGTGGTTCATAAAGTTCACCAGACCCGAGGGAGACGGCGGTGACGCCGGGGCCTCGGAACCCTCTCTGACGATCTTCCTTCTTACGGGATCTTTGTCCCCGAAGAGGTCTGATTCGACACGAATCAGACGATCAAGTAAGTTAGACGGGTTGCCCCGAAAGGGGAGGCTGTAAATTCTGAAACAGGTAAGCCGGATCGGGTCGGTTTGACACGAAAAAGCGGGCCTGAAAGAATAAAGGCACAACGAAAGAACAGAATAAAACAAAACGAACGCCCCGGAGTTCTGCTCGGCTGGTTG
>NZ_JBHMBS010000043.1:0-48624 GCF_042428775.1 Streptosporangium vulgare
GGCATGATCCTTCCGTGCCGGCCCGTCCCCGCTCGTCTCCTGCGAAGACCACTTCCGCCCGGTGGCGGGACGCCCCGCCCCGCCGTGAAACTTCCACGCGGTGCTAGCCGCCGTGCCCGCCGTGGAAGGGGGATGTCACGCCCTCGTACCGCAGATGCGGGGCCGTCCCCTGGTCGGCGTGCGCGAGGTTGTGGCAGTGGTTCATCCACACGCCGGGATTGGCCGCGCGGAACGCCATCTCCCGCACCTCGCCGGGCCGCACGTCGAAGGTGTCCAGCCACAGCGGGCTGCCGGACGGTGAACCGCGCCGGGATTGCTGGAGGCTTTGATGTACCCCGAGTTCGGTGGAGTCGGTTTGGTTGACTCTCATGCCGACTGGACGTTCGGGTAGAGCATCTCGTATTCGATGGGGGTGAGCATCCCCAAGGCACTGTGTCGTCGTTGCCGGTTGTGGAAGATCTCCAGGTATTCGAAGATCGCATTTGCCAGTTCGATCCGGGTCCTCCATCGCTTGCGGTTGAGCAGCTCGGTCTGCATCCGTCCCCAGAACGACTCGATGACGGCGTTGTCGAAGCAGTCGCCGATCGATCCCATGGACGGGACCAGGCCAGAGGCCTTGGCGCGTTGGGTGAAGGGCCAGGAGGTGAATTGCACTCCGTGATCGGAGTGAATCAGCGTTCCAGGCGGTGGTGTGCGGTTGTGGATGGCCATGCCGAGCGCGTTGGTGACCAGCGTTGCGGTCTGGCCGGCATCGATGGACCATCCCACCACCCGGCGGGAGTAGACGTCCAAGACGACGTAGCAGTAGACCTTGCCCTCGCGGGTGGGGTGCTCGGTGATGTCGGTGACCCCCAGCTCGTTGGGGGCGCCCCGGGCGAACTGGCGCTCGACCAGATCCGCGGCGGTGGGGGTCTGATGAACGGGCCGGCGGCGCTTGTTGCCGGGCAGGCCTTTGATACCGGCGCGGTGCGTCAGCATGGCCACCGCACCGTGCCCGACCGCGATGCCGCGCCCCATGGTGAGTTCAGCGTGAACCCGCAGGCCGCCGTAGACGCCGTTGGATGCGGCGTGCACTTTGCGAATTTCGTCGGTCAGCCAGGCGTGCCGGAGCGTCCGGGCCGAGGGCGGCCGGTCTCGCCAGGCGTAGAAGCCCGACTCCGACACGTTCATGATCCGGCAGCAGACCTGGATGGGGAGCCCTTCGGCGGCCATCACCGCGATGGCCTCGAACCGCCTTTTGGGGGCACCGCCTCTCTCAGAAGCTCTGCGGCGCGCCTGGTCACGGCCAGCTCGGTCTCCAGCTCAGCGATCTTGCGCCGGGCCGCGACCAGCTCAAGGTGATCGCAGGAGGTGATGCCGGGCTTCTGACCGGTGTCGATCAGCTCCTGCTCACGCCAGTTGTAGATCGTCTGGTCGCTGATCTGTAGATCGAAGGCCACTTGCCGCACGGTCCGGCCGGCCTTCAGCAGGTCCTCCGACCTTGCGGCGAAACTCAGGGGGATATCTCTTAGACATGCCGACCTCTTGAAGGGAGCGGAGGCATGTAGTCAATCAAAGCGACTCCACGAAAGCCGGGGTACATCAGTTTCGATGTCCGGTCCGACAGAAGGTGCACCAAGCGGTGAAGGCGTTCCCCACACCCTGACCACCAGTGCCCACTACGTGAGTGCTCCGACCCGGCAGGCAGGTGCTGAGCGGGCCCTCGAACAAGCCTTTTCCCGAACTCCGGCACCGTATCCGGCCTGCCGGACTCTCACTCAGGTTCGAGCGCCGGTTACCGAAGCCGGCCATTCGATGATCCGGTCGACGCCAGGTGGCGGTTCGGCGGCGGCCCGGCCCGGAATCCCGCCGGCAGCATCACCCGCTCCGCGTCCGCCGCCACCGCGAGGCGGGCACAACCCGCCCTCATCGCGCCGAATCCCCTGCCGCTTTGCCGATCTTTATCCCCGCTGCGGGCTTTTCCCGAGCTGCTGGGGGGCAGTCCAATGGCGAGCCGCCGACGAAGAAGCCGCTGCCCAGCCAGCGCTGCCACTCCAGCCCGCAGCAGGCGGGAGAGGCCGCGCGGGCGACCTGAGCCGTGTGCCTTCCGCCCGCGGCGGAAGGTACACGGGGATGAGGCGCGGGCTTAGGGGACGATGCCTCCCTCCTCCCAGGCCGCCCGCGTTGCCGGGAGGACGCCGATGAGCCAGGTGTGGTGGATCGCGGTGCGAGGATTGTTCGGAGGCGTTCTTGTGATGACCTTCGCCATGATCGGTGAGATGACGACGCCGAAGCGGTTCGCCGGCATCTTCGCCGCCGCTCCCGCTGTGGCGCTGGCCGGGATGACGGTTACGGTGTTGAACGAGGGCAGCCGCGCGCTCGCGGAGTCCGCGCTCGGCATGATCGCCGGGGCGGTGGCGATGGTGGCCTACTGCGCGGTGGCCGTGCCCCTGGTGCGCCGCCTGGGCGCTCTGGTGGGGTCGCTGACGGCACTGGCGGCGTGGGTGGCTGTCGCGGGCGCGGGCTGGGCGCTGATGACATGAGCGCGGGAGAGAAGATCCGGCTGCGGCCTTCCAGACTGCGGAACACACCGGTGCGTGGGCTGGCGGTGCGCTTCGGCTTCGGCGCGCTGGTCTCGGTGGTCGCCGGCTTGGTCGGGCTACAGCAGGGGCCGGTCACGGGAGGGGTGTTCCTGGCCTTTCCTGCCATCCTGGCCGCCACGCTGACCCTCATCGAGGAGAAGGAGCACCGGCGCGCTCCGGCCGCCCAGGACGCCCGGGGTGCGGTGCTGGGCGCGGCGGGCATGATTGTCTTCGCCGGGTGCGTCTGGGCGCTGGCCGCCCGGCTGCCTGCTCCGCTCGTCCTGGGAATCGCCACCGTGGCGTGGGCGGTGATCGCCGCCGCCCTGTACCTGGTGTTCGGCGCCCGTCGTGGCCGATGAACCCAGTGGCCTCGGATCACCCGCCTTCGGCCGGGGAGGTAGCGCTATGAAAGACCCGAGGTGTATGCGGTGATCGGCCTGGTTTTGCTGGCCGGAGATGCGCGTCCGGGCAGGTGGTCGAGGAGTTCTATGTCGCTGTCTGGGCCCGGGATGGCGGCCGGGCGTGCGCCTTGCTGACACCGGCCGCCGTGAACTCGCTCGCCTCGGGCGGGCCCGACTGCGCAAACGCCGTCCTTGAGTGGCGTTTACCCGGCCGGGGCCCGCGCGGGTAGGCCGCCTCTGGGGTGGAACCGGAAAACCTTCCGAAGCGGCTTCATGGCGATACCGCCCCGGGCGAACAGAGCTCCGAGCCCGCAGTAAGGAAACCCGCCCATGATCGACCGCCCGTTCCTGCGCCGCCTGACCCGCGCCGCGAGGCCACCCAGGGTAGACGGACGGATCCGGATAGGCGCCGACGGAAAAGCGTCGGCCCTTTCCTCCCCCGTCGTGCAACCCCATCGCGGATATAGGTCCAGAGACCTACCAACCGGAGTAGGACTTTCCACCCTGTTCAGTGAATATGGGCACAGACCCTGTGGGTTCACATCGCATCAGCGTGATCTCGCCTCGGGAAACTTGTGCGCCCCCCTTTGGGGTGGCACACCGGCTCAGCTCCGCTTCATCCGTTCCCGAAGCTTCGCGCGGGCCCGAGCGCCTGAGATGGCTTCCCTGGATTGAACTTGCTCCGCTTCGGCGGACACCATCGTTGTGGTGGTCAGGCCGCTGCGGCGGCCTCGTGGGCGGCAGGGCTACGGTAGCCCAGGCTGCTGTGCAGGCGGTGCAGGTTGTACCAGCCTTCGATGAACTCGAAGATCGCGCTGTGGGCGGCGGCTCGGGTGGGCCAGGGCTGGATGTCGAGGAGTTCTCCCTTGAGGGTGGCGAAGAACGACTCGGCCAGCGCGTTATCCCAGCACTGGCCGGTGCGCCCGACCGACAGCCGCACCCCTGGCCGCATGGCCAGCTGGGCGTAGGCGGCGCTCGTATATTGACAACCACGATCCGAATGGAAGATCACCGGCCCGCTCGGCCGACGACGGGCGCAGGCCTGCTGCAGGGCCTCGGCGACCAGATCGGTACGTAGGTGACCGGCGGTCGCCCAGCCGACCACCCGGCGGGAGGCGATGTCGATGACGGTGGCCAGATACAGCCGGCCCTCCTCGGTCGGCACATATGTGATGTCGCCGCACCAGCGCGTATCGATGGCCGCCGCGTCCGGCATGAAATCGCGCTCGATCAGGTCTGGCCGCAGGCTCGCGTACGGATCGGAGATCGCGGTCTGCCGCCGGCGGCGCCGATACCGTCCGGCCAGACCGAGCGTGCGCATCAGCCGGGCCACCCGCCGCCTGCCACATCGCTGCCCGTCCTGCTGCAACTGCGCGTGCACCCGCGGTGCGCCGTAGCTGCCCCGCGGGCGCACGTGCACCTCGGCGATGCGCTCGGCCGGCGAGGACGCGGCTTCTTCTTCCCCATGCTCTCCATCATGGACATCCTTTCGGGGACGAGCCCCTGATCTCGAATGTCCGTCAAACCGGATCAAGCCCACCCTCAGCGGTTGCGGCTTGCGGAGGCGGTTGAAGAGTGAGTAGACGGTTAATCGTCTGCTGGGCGGCCTCTTCGCGCTGTTCGGCGGCTTGAGCACGGAGTTCGGCCCCTTCCAGCGCCTTTTGCAGGACCTCCAGTCGGGCGCCGGCCACCGCGATTGCGGTGCGTGCCTCATCGCGCTGGATGCCGGTTCGCCGCAGTTGTTCACGTTCGGTGGCGAGTTCCTCGCGCACCTGGGTGGTCTCGGCGCGGGCCGCCGCGACTTCCTGGTGTGTCTTCTCCCGGGCGGTCTCGGCGCGCTCGGCTCGGCTGGCAGCGGCTTTCAGATCGGTATGTGCCTGGTCGAGAGCGGTGGTGCGGTCGGCCAGGGCGGTTTTTAGTGCGGCGATCTGCCGGTCGTGTTCGGTGGCCGCGGCGCGGGCCTGGCGGCGTTCGGTGTCCAGGACGCCTTGCAGAGCGTCACGTTCGGAGGTGATGCGCCGGGTCGCGCGTTCGGCGGTGGTGGCGCGTTCGGCGCTGGTGGTGGCGTTTTGCTGGGCGTGGGTGCGGGCGGATTCGTGCTCGCCGGCGGTGCGCCAGGCCGCGCGTTCGGACTCCTCGGCGCGTTGCTGGGCCGCGGCGGCTTTTTCCATCGCTGTCTCGCTGGCGGCGATCGCGGCCTTGGCCTTGTCTTGAGCGGCGGTGGCGCGCCGGTCGGCGGCGGCGACGTGGTCGGCAGCGCGCTGCTCGGCGGCCGCGGCGGCGGCGCGGGCCTCTTCGGCGGCTTGTTCGGCGGCGTCGATCTGGGTGAGCGCGCCGGTGGTCGCGGCGTGCAGCGCCTCGCGGAACGCGGCCAGCTGGACGCTCCACTGCTCGCCCGCGGCCAGCAGGTCCCCGCTCAGCGCGCCGGTGCGGCGCAGCGCCTCGGCGACCATCGGGGTGTGGGTGGCGGTGCGGGCGCGGTGTGCGGCGCTGCGGCAGGCGTCTCCGCAGTACAGGGCCGGGCGGCCGCTGCGGCGCCCGCCACCACGCCCGGTGGGTTCCAGCCGGTTGGCGCAGCCCGAGCGGGCGCACATCCGCCCGGTATCGGGATCATCTGGGCCTGTCTCCAGGGGGGCGGAGGGGGCGACCGCGTGGGAAGGATCTTCAGTCATCGACAAAGAATAGCATCGTATCGTTCGTGAACGATCGCTTTTCGTTTCGATACGAAACGAAATTTCGAAGATCAATGCATCCCAGGCAGGCTTGCGATAAGTTGCCTTATCGCAAGCCTGGAACGCCGAAATAGAACCAATGGTCCTATGAATCAACAGGAGCAGTCGCATGAACCTGGAGCACCCGGGCAACGATGACGGCACGATGCTGGGCCTTGACGGCGATGACGGTGCCGAAGTGGATGCCTTCCCCGATGAGCCGAGCCCGTCTGGGACCGCGCTCGCTCGGCGCGCTCCGGCCGACGATGCGGCACGGATAGACAATGCGGTCGTTTTGGACGGAGTGACGGTCACCGACGGTCGGCGTTCGGCCGACGATCAGGTGACTGAGGAGGCGGCGCGGCTGATCGCGGCGGCTCCTGCGGCCAACACCACCCGCGCCTACGCCCGCGTCTGGGCCGACTACCTGGCCTGGTGCACCGCCACGGGACGTACCCCGCTGCCGGCCACCGGCGCGACCCTGGCCAGTTTCGTCGCCGAGCTGGCCGGGCGCGGCCTGGCTCCGGCCAGCATCGACCAGGCGCTGGCCTGCGTGTCGTCCGCGCACGGCAAGGCGGGCTTGGCCAGACCGCACACCACCGCCGCCCGCGACGCGTTACGCGCCTACCGTCGCGCCTGGAGCACCAAACCGGGCAACACGGTGCGCAAGGCCCCGCCGATCACCATCGACATCCTGCGCAGCCTCATCGCCCACACCCCCGACGACACGCCTACCGGGATCCGGGACCGGGCCGCGCTGGTGCTCGGCTTCGCGCTGATGGGCCGGCGCAGCGAACTCGCCGCCCTCGACTGCGAGCACCTCACCTTCCCGCGCCAGGGTTTGGAGGTGTTCATCCCCGTCAGCAAGACCGACCAGGACGCCGCCGGGCAAACCGTCGCGGTCCCCTACGGCTCACACCTTTCCACCTGCCCGGTCCGCTCGGTGCAGGCCTGGCTGGCCGTGCTGCACGAGTGCGGCATCACCACCGGGGCGCTGCTGCGGCCCATCGACCGCTTCGGCCGCATCGGCGGCACCCCCGGCTGGGCCGGCCGCAGCGGGCTACGCTTGTCCGGCGTCACGCTGAACACCATCGTCAAGGACGCCGCACTGCGCGCAGGCCTGGCCGACGCCGAACGCTACAGCGCGCACGGGCTACGCGCCGGCGGCGCCACCACTTTGGCCGATGCGAACGTGCCTACCGGCAAGATCGCCGAACAGGGCCGCTGGAAGCCCACTTCCCCCACCGTGCACGGCTACGTCCGCGCCGTCGACCGCTGGAAGGACAACCCCATGGGCAAGGCCGGGCTGTAAAAAAGGGGGCAGAGCGAGGTGAGCGGGCTATCACAGCAGTGCGGCCAAGACGCTGTGACGTTCACCTGTCGGCAGTGCGGAGAAGGCCGCCAGGACGTACTGGGTCGCCACGTTGTAGGGCAGCACACGTGCGTAGGAGTTTCGCAACATAACCGCGCACGCTGGCAGAGGGTGAACCGGGCCGGGATTGCTGGAGGTGATGTACCCCGGCGCGGTTCAGGATCGTCCGGTTGGCCAGGCTGGAGATCAGGACCGCGAGCAGTAACAGCGCGGAGAAGGCGAGCAGCAGGTTCATCGGCGGGCTCCGGTCCGGTCGGGGACGTGTGAGAAGAACTGCCGACCAGACTTCCCGGCGCACCGCCGCGCACCCTAACAACCCCGCAAGCCCGCCGATACGCCGCCCATCGATCACGGTCGCCGGTGTCCTGCTCCCGCCCGGCCCACCGGGTGCAGGGAAAGGTGTTTACAGAACAGGCCAGTTGGGCAATATGTCACCTTTTGTGGTGGTTTAGCGCCTATTTCGGGTAGGGGAGAAGCAGGAAAAAGGAGCGACGGCATCACCGGCTGGGGGGGAGGGTCATGAGGAAACCGCTGAACTTCCGGTTGATCACCTCCTGTGTCGCGTTCATCGTCTTGCTGGCGCTCACCCTTGGCGCCGGGATTTCCCAGGCGTGGCCGCTCTTCCTGGCGGGTCTCGCGCTGACCGCGGTGGCTGCCGCCTGCGCGCTGGTCACCGGGGAGTGGCTGGCGACCCTGCGCAGGGGCCGCTCCCCCAGGTCCGGAGCCCGGCGCCGCTGAGCGCCGACGGCCAACGGCCGGCAGGAGGGTGCCGCGTGGCCCGCTCCGGATCCGGCGGAGACTCCGGGTGGGGGTCGGCCTGGTGGTGCCCTCCAGCGGCATGACGCGCGCGAATGCCTGCGGCAGGCTGGCGCGGAGCCGGTACCGGGCCACCTCGTATTCCTCGGTGAACAGGCCGGTGGTGTCGCGGCTGGACCGGATTCGCCCGAGGCGGCCGGGCCTGGAACCGGCCGGTGGGGTGGACGGGGGCGGGGGTATATCCCAAGGTGAGAGCGGTCCTTTGACCGTCTGAGGGGGAATGACCGATGGCTTCGACGACCGTTGCCGACTATGTGCTGGAGCGCCTGCGTGAGTGGGGGGTCGAGAGGGTTTTCGGCTATCCGGGCGACGGCATCAACGGCCTGCTCGCCGCCTGGGGACGGGCCGGGGACCGGCCGGTGTTCGTCCAGGCGCGGCACGAGGAGATGAGCGCGTTCGAGGCGGTCGGCTACGCCAAGTTCGGCGGCCGCCTCGGGGTCTGCGCGGCGACCTCGGGGCCGGGCGCGATCCACCTGCTCAACGGCCTCTACGACGCCAAGCTCGACCACGTCCCGGTGCTCGCGATCGTCGGCCAGACCAACCGCAGCGCGATGGGCGGCTCCTACCAGCAGGAGGTCGATCTGCTGTCGCTGTACAAGGACGTGGCCGGCGCCTACGTGCAGATGGTCACCGTGCCCGAGCAGCTGCCGAACGTGCTGGACCGGGCGATCCGGGTGGCACTGGCCGAGCGGGCCCCGACCGCGGTCGTCCTGCCCGCCGACGTGCAGGAGCTGGACTACTCCGCGCCGGGCCACGAGTTCAAGATGGTGCCCTCCAGCATCGGGATCGACTGGCCGACGATCTCTCCGGACGAGGAGGCGCTCCACTACGCCGCCGACCTGCTCAACGCCGGCGAGAGGGTCGCGATCCTGGCCGGTTCGGGCGCCCGGGGGGCCCGTGAGGAGCTCCAGCAGGTCGCCGGGCTGCTGGGCGCGGGCGTGGCCAAGGCACTGCTGGGCAAGGACGTGCTCTCGGACGAGCTGCCGTACGTGACCGGCTCCATCGGGCTTCTGGGCACCCGGCCCAGTTACGAGATGATGAGCGGCTGCGACACGCTGCTCACCGTCGGCTCCAGTTTCCCCTACACCCAGTTCCTGCCGGACCTGGACCAGGCGCGGGCCGTGCAGATCGACATCGACCCCAAACTCATCGGCATACGCTACCCGTACGAGGTGAACCTGGTCGGCGACGCCGCGATCACCCTGCGGGCCCTCATCCCGCTGCTGGAGCCCAGGCGGGACCGCTCCTGGCGCGAGGGCATCGAGTCCGGCGTCGAGCGGTGGTGGGAGACCATGCGGATGGAGGCGATGGTCGAGGCCAAGCCGGTCAATCCGATGCGCCTGTTCCACGAGCTGTCCTCGCGGCTGCCGGCCGACGCGATCGTCGCCGCCGACTCCGGCTCGGCCGCCAACTGGTACGCCCGCAACCTACGCTTCCGCGACGGCGTGCGCGGTTCGCTGTCGGGCACGCTGGCCACCATGGGAGCGGGCGTGCCGTACGGGATCGGCGCCAAGTTCGCCCACCCGGACCGTCCGGTGATCGTGTTCGCCGGTGACGGGGCGATGCAGATGAACGGCCTGGCCGAGCTGATCACCGTCAAGCATTACTGGCGCGACTGGTCCGACCCTCGGCTGATCGTCGCGGTGCTGCACAACAACGACCTCAACCAGGTCACCTGGGAGATGCGCGCCATGCAGGGCGCGCCCAAGTTCCCGCAGTCGCAGACCCTGCCGGACGTGGACTACGCCTCCTTCGCCGCGAGCC
The DNA here is from genome assembly GCF_042428775.1 of Streptosporangium vulgare. NCBI lineage: Bacteria > Bacillati > Actinomycetota > Actinomycetes > Streptosporangiales > Streptosporangiaceae > Streptosporangium > Streptosporangium vulgare. The sequence goes on from NZ_JBHMBS010000043.1 coordinate 9,626, forward strand.
TGGGCCTGGGCGCCCTCACCGTCGACAGCCCCGAGCAGGTCGCGCCGGCCTGGGAGCGGGCGCTGGGTGCCGACCGGCCCGTGCTCCTGGACGTGCACGTCGATCCGGACGTGCCGCCGATCCCGCCGCACGCGACCTTCGAGCAGATGAAGGACGCCGCCGAGGCGCTCCTGCGGGGCGACGAGAACCGCTGGGGCGTCCTGCGGGAGGGGATCAAAACCAAGATGCAGGAGTTCCTGCCGCACCGCGACGGCGGCAGGTGACCGGCCCCACGACCGGCCCGCTCGTCGAGGCGGTCGAGGCGAGCGCCTACACCGTCCCGACGGACGGGCCCGAGGCCGACGGGACGCTGGCCTGGGACTCGACCACGATCGTGCTGGCGCGGGTGCGGGCCGGTGGCGGCACCGGTCTCGGCTGGACGTACGGGCCCGCCGCCTGCGCCTCCGTGATCGGCGACCGGCTGGCCCCGGTGGTGCGGGGCCGCGCCGCGCTGGACATCCCCGCCGCCTGGCAGGCCATGGTCCGCGCGGTGCGCAACGACGGCAGGCAGGGAGTGGCCGGGTACGCGCTCTCCGCCGTGGACGTGGCGCTGTGGGATCTCAAGGCCCGCCTGCTGGACCTGCCGCTGCACCGGCTGATCGGCGCGGCCCGCGAGGAGGTCCCGGTCTACGGCAGCGGCGGGTTCACCACCTACGACGACCGCGCGCTCACCCGCCAGCTCACCCACTGGACCCAGGAGCGGCGGATCTCCCGGGTGAAGATCAAGATCGGGGAGTCCTGGGGCGCGAACCCAGGCCGCGACCTGGAGCGGATGCGCCTGGCCAGGCAGGTCGTGGGCGAGGGCGTCGAGTTGTTCGTGGACGTCAACGGCGGCTACACCGTCAAGCAGGCCGTCCGGGTGATGGGCGAGGCGGCCGGGCTGGACGTGCGCTGGCTGGAGGAGCCCGTCTCCTCCGACGACCTCGACGGGCTGCGCGAGGTCCGCGCCGTCGTGTCGCCCGAGGTCACCGCCGGGGAGTACGGCGGTGACCTGACCTATTTCCGGCGGATGTGCCAGGCGGGGGCGGTGGACTGCCTGCAGGCCGACGTGTCGCGCTGCGGCGGGATCAGCGAGTGGCTGCGGGTCGCCGCCGTCGCCGCCTCGTACGGCCTGCAGCTCTCCGGGCACTGCGCGCCGCACCTGCACGCGCACGCCGCCGCGGCCGTTCCCAACCTGCGCCACCTGGAGTGGTTCCACGACCACGCGCGGATCGAGACGATGTTCTTCGACGGCGTCCTCGACCCGGACGACGGGCTGCTGCGGCTCCGCCCGGACGCGCCGGGGCACGGCCTGAGCCTGCGCGGGGCCGACGCCGAGCCGTACCGGGTCGGCTGAGACGTCGGGCCGCCCGCCAGAGCCCGGCTCCGGGCGGAAGCCGGATCCGCGGACGTGGCGGACCCCGGCTCCGGCTCCAGCAGAACTCCATGCCGGAAAGTTCCCCGCTTTTACTCAATTTAGTGATATGCCGGGTATATAGCCGTACGTGTCTCTTTATCGCAGTCTTAGCGATCGGGTGGACGGGGAGGTGCGGCGCGACGAGGGGTCGCTGGCCGCCTACGCCCACGACTCCTCGAACTACCGGCAGACCCCGTCCGTGGTCGTGGTGCCCCGCACCGTGGAGGCCGGGGCCGAGGCCGTGCGCGTCTGCCACGAGCACGGGGCGCCGATGCACTCCCGGGGCGGGGGCACCAGCCTGGCCGGGCAGTGCTGCAACGAGGGCGTGGTGATCGACTGGTCGAAGTACTGCACGCGGCTGCTGTCGGTGGACGGCGAGCGGGCGCTGGTCGAGCCGGGCATCTGCCTGGACGATCTCAACGCCGAGCTGGCGGACCGGCACCTGATGGTCGGTCCCAAGCCCGCAACCCACGACACCTGCACCATCGGCGGGATGATCGGCAACAACTCGTGCGGCGCCTCGGCGCAGGCGTACGGGAAGATGGCCGACTCGGTGATCCGGCTGGAGGTGCTCACCTACGACGGCCTGCGGATGTGGGTGGCAGAGACCTCCGACGAGGAGTACGAGCGGATCCTCGCGCCGGGCGGGCGCCGGGCGGAGATCTACCGGGCGATGCGGAGGCTGCGCGACGAGAACCTCGCGCTGATCCGGACCCGCTACCCGAACATCCCGCGCCGCGTCTCGGGCTACAACCTGGACTCGCTGCTGCCGGAGAACGGCTTCAACGTGGCCCGCGCGCTGGTGGGCAGCGAGTCGACGCTGGTCACGGTGCTGCACGCGGAGATCAGGCTGGTCGAGGTGCCGCGGTTCCAGTCGCTGGCGGTGCTGGGCTACCCCGACATCGCCACGGCGGGCGACATGGTGCCAGCGATCGTGAAGCACCGGCCGCTGGCGCTGGAGGGGCTCGACCACGAGATGATGGACCTGGCCCGGGTCGAGCACGCCGCCGGGCAGGACGTGCTGGACAGGCTGCCCAAGGGGTCGGGCTGGCTGATGGTGCGCTTCGGCGGCGACACCCGCGAGGAGGCCGACGAGCGGGCCAGGAAGCTGCTCGGCAAGGCCAAGAGCGCGCACACCACCTATCTCGACGACCCCGCCGAGGAGGAGCGGGTGTGGAAGGTCCGCGAGGCCGGGCTGGGCGTGACCGCCTACCCGCCGGACAACCTCGACACCCACGAGGGCTGGGAGGACGCGGCCGTCCCGCCGGAGCGGCTCGGCGACTACCTGCGCGACTTCCAGGCCCTGCTGAACCGCTTTGACTACCACAACTGCTCTCTCTACGGGCATTTCGGGCAGGGATGTGTGCACACCCGGATACCGTTCGACCTGGACGACCCCGAGGGGGTGGCGAAGTACCGCCGGTTCGTCGAGGAGGCCGCGCACCTGGTCTCCTCCTACGGCGGGTCGCTGTCCGGCGAGCACGGCGACGGGCAGTCCCGGGGCGAGCTGCTGCCGATCATGTTCGGCCCCGAGGTCGTCGGGCTGTTCGGCGTCTTCAAGCGGATCTGGGACCCCGGGGGGCGGATGAACCCGGGCAAGATCGTCAACCCGTACCGGCTGGACGAGAACCTCGACCACCTGGACTACCATCCCGCCGAGCCGGAGACGTACTTCGGCTACCCGGACGACCACCACCGGTTCACCCACGCCGCCGCCCGCTGTGTCGGCGCCGGCAACTGCCGCTCCACCTCCGGCGGGGTGATGTGCCCCAGCTACCGGGTCACCCGGGAGGAACGGCACAGCACCCGAGGCCGGGCCCGCATCCTGATGGAGATGATGCGCGGCGAGACCGTCACCGGCGGCTGGCGCTCCAGGGCGGTGCACGAGGCGCTCGACCTGTGCCTGTCGTGCAAGGGCTGCCGCGGTGAGTGCCCGGTGCATGTGGACATGGCCACCTACAAGGCCGAGTTCCTCTCCCACCACTACCGGTGGCGGCCACGGCCGGCCGCGCACTACTCGATGGGCTGGCTGCCCCTGTGGGCCAGGATCGCCTCCCTCGCCCCCGGAGCGGTCAACGCGTTCACCCACGCGCCCGGCCTGAGCGGGCTGGTCCGGCTGGCCGGGGGCGTGGACCGGCGCCGCGAGCTGCCGCGCTTCGCCACCGAACGCTTCACCGACTGGTTCCGCGACCGGCCGCCGGCCGAGGGCGACCCGGTCGTGCTGTGGCCGGACACCTTCACCAATAACTTCCACCCCGGCGCGGCCGTGGCGGCGACGCGCCTGCTGGAGGCGCACGGCTACCGGGTCGAGGTGCCGCCGGTGCCGCTGTGCTGCGGGCTCACCTGGATCTCCACCGGCCAGCTCGCCACCGCCAGGCGCGTCCTGCGCCGGACGGTGGCGGCGCTGGCCCCCCGGCTGCGGCGGGGTGTGCCGGTCGTCGCACTGGAGCCGAGCTGCGCCGCCGTCCTGCGCTCCGACGCGCCCGAGCTGCTGTCCGGCGACCCCGACGTGGAACTGCTCGGCCGCCAGACCAGGTCGCTGTCGGAGATGCTGCTCGACCGGGTGCCGACCGCCCCGCCGCCGGGCACGGGAGTGCGCGCGCTCGCCCAGCCACACTGCCACCAGCACGCCATCTGGGGCTTCGACGCCGACGCCGGGCTGCTGAAGCGCGCCGGGATCCAGGTCGAGGTGCTGGACGTGGGCTGCTGCGGGCTCGCGGGTAACTTCGGCTTCGAGCGCGGCCACCACGAGATCTCGACCGGGGTAGCCGAGCTGGGGCTGTGGCCCGCCGTACGGGCCGCGGACGAGGGGACCAGGATTCTCGCCGACGGCTTCTCCTGCCGTACCCAGATCGAGTCCGGCACCCACGCGAAACCGGTCCATCTGGCCGAACTCCTCGCCGAGGTGCTGCTACGGCCGTCACCGGGCCCCGCGCGCCGGGAGGAGAAGCGGGTGCGCCTGGGCGGGATCCGCTGACCGCCGGGTGCCGAAGGGGGGTCGCTCCATGGTGGACGAGGACGCCACAGGCTTCGCTCCGCAGGTGCTGCGGCAGTACGCCTTCCTCGCCGACGGGTATCGCGGGGCCCTGATCGGCCCGAGAGGGGACATCGGCTGGCTGTGCATGCCGCGGTGGGACTCCGACGCCGTGTTCACGAACCTGCTCGGCGGCCGTGGCATGTATGCCGTCACGCCCACCGACGCACGGTTCGTGTGGGGCGGGTTCTACGAGGGCGGCTCGCTGATCTGGAACAGCCGGTGGGTGACCTCGCACGGCATCGTCGAGTGCCGTGAGGCCCTCGCCTTCCCCGGCGATCCGGAGCGTGCCGTGTTGCTGCGCCGGATACGGGCCGTGGACGGCCCCGCCCGGGTGGCGGTGATCCTCGATCCGCGGGCGGGTTTCGGCAGGCGGCCCATGCGTGAGCTGCACCGCGAGGCGGGAACCTGGAGCGGACGCACCGGCGACCTGCATCTGCGCTGGACAGGTGCCGAGCATGCCCGCCAGGGAGGGGCGGGAGATCTGCGCGCCGAGCTGCGGGTGCCCGAGGGCGGGCATCACGACCTCGTCCTGGAGCTGGCCTGCCGCCCGTTCGAGGGGGCGCCCGTCGATCCGGTGACGGCGTGGCGCGCCACCGAACAGTCGTGGTTCGTCGCGGTGCCCTCCCTGCGGGGGTGCGTCGCCCACCGCGACGCCGTGCACGCCCACGCGCTGCTGCGCGGCATGACGGCACCGGGCGGGGGGATGGTCGCCGCGGCCACCACCTCGCTGCCCGAGCGCGCCGAGGCCGATCGCAACTACGACTACCGCTACGCCTGGATCCGCGACCAGTGTTATGCCGGTCACGCGGCGGCGGCCGCCGGTCTCGACGATCTGCTGGACGCGGCGGTCGCGTTCATCACCGCACGGCTACTGGCCGACGGCCCCCATCTGGCCCCCGCCTACACCACCGGCGGCGGCCGGGTGCCCGAGGAGCGCGCGCTGCCGTTCCTGCCCGGCTACCCGGGGGCGCCGGTCAGGGTGGGCAACTGGGTGACCGGGCAGCTCCAGCTGGACGCGTTCGGCGAGGGGCTGCTGCTTCTCGCCGCCTCCGCGCGCCGGGACCGGCTGGACATCGATTCCTGGCACGCTCTGGAGGGCGCGGTCGACGCCATCGCGCGACGGTGGCGGGAGCCGGACTCGGGAATCTGGGAGTTGCCCCCGCGGCAGTGGGTGCACTCCAAGCTGACCTGTATCGCCGGGCTGAAGGCCGCGGCGGCCGTCGCCCCGGCCAGGCAGGCCGCTCACTGGCGGGCTCTGGCCGACAGCGTCCTGGCCCACACCTCACGGCACGGGCTCCACCCGTTGGGCCACTGGCAGCGCGCTTTCGACGATCGGCGGGTGGACGCGGCCCTGCTCATCCCGGCCGTCCGCGGCGCCCTGGCGCCCGACGATCCGCGGACCGTCGCCACGCGCGCGGCCGTACACGCCGAACTCGAACGCGACGGATACCTCTACCGCTTCCGCCAGGACCGGCGTCCCCTCTGCGACGCCGAGGGCGCCTTCGTGCTGTGCGGGCTGATCGCCGCGCTCGCCGCGCACCAGAGTGGCGACGAGATCGGGGCGACCCGCTGGTTCGAACGCAACCGTGCCACGTGCGGCCCGCCCGGCCTGTACGCCGAGGAGTACGACATCGGCCAGCGGCAGTCGCGGGGCAACCTGCCCCAGGCGTTCGTGCACGCGCTGCTGCTGGAGTCGGCGGTGACGCTGTCGGCGTCAGGGCCGGGCAGCGCGGATGCCTTCCCGTAAGGCGGCCGGTGTCACGGTTTGCCGCTGTCGCGCAGTCCGGCCAGGCTCCAGGCGAGGGCGACCCCCGCGTCGGACAGGGCGACATGGCGCCATCGGTGGTCGGCAGCCCCGAGCGCCAGGGCGGTGCCGGCGTGCACCAGGTCGATCACGGCGCCACCGGCGAGCACCGCCTGGCTGGGACGAAGGCCCGACCAGGCCGCCTGCCCCAGTTGCCTGGCACCCAGCAGGCGGGCGACGGCCTTCGCCATGTGATCGCCTCTCCCCCCGAGGACGCGGAGCACCTGCGAGGGCGCCAGCAGCAGTGCCAGCCCCCATGCCGCGCGTGCGACCTCGACCGCCCGCACCGGCGGCAGCCTCCCACCGGACCGTTCCTCGAAGGACCCTGGCCGCGTCGTCCCCGCCGTCTCGCGCCCACGCGCCCACGCCAGAGCGCCCAGACCCGCCGTCAGGGCCGATGCCGCGAGCAGTCCGTGATGCTGGGAAGCCCAGAGCTGGGGGCTGCGCGTTATGGCCTTGTGGTCGAAGGAACCGTGCGCCCCCTCGTCGGTGCCGGGTTCGTCGTCGGCCGGGCGCCACAGGTTGGGAGGGTCGCGGTGGGTCACCTCGGTGGTCTGCTGGGAGCCGTAACCCGTCCAGCCCAGGTACCGGTCCAGGAGTCCGGGGATCACCGCGTTGGCGAGGAGCGTCGCCGCGGTCGAGACGCCGACCCAGTATTCGCGCCGCCGCGGGTGATCCGCCGCGTAGAGGATGGCGTCGGCGGGGATCTCGGGCTGGTAGATCGGGGGAACGGGCTGGGGATGGCCGGGCAGGCGCGACAGCACCCAGTCGAACTGCGGCGTGTTGACCGCCGGCATCTGCACCATGGTGACCCGTACGCTGCTTTTGTCGTGCAGCAACTCGCAGCGCAGCGACTCGTTGAACCCCTGGATGGCGTGCTTGGCTCCGCAGTACGCGCTCTGCAGCGGGATCCCCCGGTACGCCAGCGCCGAGCCGACCTGGACGACCACGCCGTGATCGCGGGGTAGCATCCGCCTCAGCGCGGCCCGCGTGCCGTTGACGAAGCCGAGGTAGGTGACCTCGGTCGCGCGGCGGAACTCGTCGGGGGTGATCTCCGTGAAGGGGGCGAACACCGAGGAGAAGGCGACGTTCACCCACACGTCGATGGGACCGAGCTCGGCTTCGGCCCGCTCCGCGGCGGCGTCGATCTGATCGTGATCGGCGGTGTCGGCCGCGATGGTCAGCGCCTCGCCGCCCGCCCGGCGCACCTCGCGCGCGGCCCCCTCCAGGCCGTCGGCGCCTCGTGCGATCAGCGCCACGGCGTCGCCCCGGGCGGCGAAACGGCGGGCGGTGGCCCGGCCGATGCCCGCGCTGGCTCCGGTGATCACTACGACGCGTCGTCCATCTCGCGTTGTCATGGCTCGGCTCCCATCGTGCAGGAGTCGACATACCCGACCAAAAGCGACAAAACACGTCAAAAGGGTTAATCTTCTTATGGTCGCTGCGTTCACATGAGGTAGCACAGCCAGAGGTACGGCGTCACCAGCGCGATGGCGGTGAAGGCGACGACGAGCCCGTATTTGGTGAACTCCCAGAAGCTGATCGGAGTGCGGTTGCGGGCGGCGATGCCGATGACGACGACGTTGGCCGCAGCGCCGAGCAGGCCAAGGCCAAGCGCGAGCGGCTGCGCATCTGGTCGGGCCGGTGCGACACCACCAACACCCCGGCCCGACTCCGACCCCGGCACCCACCTCGACGCCGGATCCACCCTCGGGCGGAAACGATCCCCGCTTTCCCACCTGCGCGGCGGCCAACGCCGCCGGATACGGGCCCTACCGGCGCGGAACCGATCCCGAGTACGCCTGGCACCAAGACCGCGACGGCGACGGCGTCGTCTGCGAGCGCTGATCCTGGCCTCGGAAAGCTCCCGTCCGTGAAGGGCGGGGGCTTTCTGCGATGGGGTGAGATATCGCCCGGCGTCCTCGTCGACGGCCTGAATCTCCGACTGTCGGTTTACTCGCTGCGCAGGACTTCGCAGCCGTCGAACAACTCTGTGACCGAAACGTCGAGGGCGTCGGCGATCTGGAAGACGTTGTCCAGCCGGGGGCTGTACATGCCGTTCTCGATGCAGTTGATGGTTTTGCGGTCGACGTCGGCGAGTTCTCCGAGGCGTTCCTGGCTGAGTCCTTGACCTTCCCGCACGTCGCGTAGCCGCAGGCCGAACTGTCTGCGCAGCTCAGCGAGGCGTGGCGTGATCGGGGCGGGCACTTACCCAAGGTGGCGTGCATGATCCTCAAAGGTCTGTACCAAGTTTGGTACATATAACGGAGGGTGATCAGCGTCCGCCCCCACGCAGCCGGGAAGCTGACGGCGACCCCTTTGCTCACCTCGGCAAACCTGAAGAGGCAACCATGATCACAACGGAGTCGCGTCGCCCCGCCCGCACAGTCGCCGTACCACGCCGCAACCACCACGGCGGCCACTCCCCCGCCTGGCTGCTGGTCCAAGCCGCCCAGCTGTCGTGGGAGATCAACTCCATCCTGTCCCTCATCCACGGCGCACGCCTCAACCTCACCGAGGAGCTGTCCATCCAGCACGAGGCGACCCAAGCTTTGATCAACGCCACGCACGCCGGCGTCATCGTCGAATCCCGCCTCCCGTTGGCCCCCTCCTGGAGCAGCGGGGTACCGCGCCCGCGCTCGGTGTTCGCCCAAGCCCGCGAGGCCGGCAGCGATCCGCAGGCGGTCATCCCGGAGATGTTCGCCCCCGCCAAACCCGACATCCCCGCCGAACACCTGCAGGCGCTGAGCGAGGCTTCTCGCCCTGACCTCTTCCCGCACGCCCAGTGCTCCGGCGTCAACCTCAGTGGGTGTTTGAGAGGTGATCGAAGACCTCTCAAACACCCACTTAGTGAGCGTTTGGCTCATAAGTAGGTTGTTTTGTGCTTGTTTCCGCAAGCAGCGGAAGGCGTGCGGGGTGGAACGTCTGGGGAACCCGGTATCCACAGTGGCACGTGGGGTGGATGCGACAGCGATCTGCGGCCTTCCTCCTGTCTGATTCCACGATGACCTGAGGTGAGCTCTTTGTGGCTGGCGGCGGCGCTGCAGTTCGCTGTCGTGACCTGCAAGCCTCTGGGCTTGACGACCTGCGGGCGGTAGGCCGTTTCCATGGCTGGACCTCCCCCCTATCCCAGTGATCTGTCCGATGCCCGCTGGCAACTGATCGAACCCGTCCTGATCGCCTGGCGCGCCCGCCGCCAGGCAGGCGCGCCAGGCTTCGGACGGCCTGCCGAGCACGATCTGCGCACCATCATGAACGCGATCGTGTACGTGGACCGCACCGGCATCGCTTGGCGCTACCTGCCGCATGATTACCCGCCCTGGGCCACCGTGTACTGGTACTTCGCCGCCTGGCGCGACGAAGAGGTGTTCACCGAGCTGAACGGGCTGCTGCGCCGTCTGGTGCGCCAGGCCGAAGGCCGCAACCCCGAGGCATCGGCGTGCGTGATCGACGCACAAAGCGTCAAGACCTCCGCCAACGTCCCGGTCACCGGCCAGGGTACGGACGCGGCCAAGAAGATCGTCGGCCGCAAACGCAGCATCGCGGTCGACACGCTCGGTCTGCTGCTCGCCGTCTTGGTCACCGCCGCCGGCGTGCAGGACTCAGCCGCCGGCATCTCTCTGCTCGACCAGCTCGCCACCGGCCATCCCACCCTCAGCAAGGCCTGGGTCGATGGCGGCTACCATCGCGCACACTTCATCGACCATGCCGCCACCCTCGGCATCGACGCCCAGGTCGTACCCCGAGACCCCGCCACCCGCGGGTTCACCGTCCTGCCTCGCCGATGGGTCGTCGAACGCACCTTCGGCTGGCTCATGCAGCATCGCCGCCTGGCCCGTGACTACGAAACCCTGCCCGCCACCTCCGAAGCCATGATCCACCTCGCCATGATCGACACCATGACCCGCCGCCTCACCGGCGAAAACACCCCAAACTGGCGCGGAACCTGAGTACCCGAACCAGACAGAACTCACAGGATCAAACGCTCACTTAGGGAAATACTGCCGCAGCGGGCCGTTGGTGTTTTCGTTGGTTTCGCGCTGCCACGGGCTGTGTGGGTCGGCGAAGTAGACCTGAAGCCCGGTGTCAATGCGCAGCTGCGCATGCTGAGCCATCTCCGCGCCTTGGTCCCAGGTCAATGACCTGCGCAGTTGCTCGGGCAGCGTGGTGATGGTGGCGGCGATGGCGTCGCGCACGGCCTCGGCGCCGTGCCCGGCCAGCGCCGGGCCGTTCTTGACCCGCTCACCTTCGCCGTGGCATTCGCATCGTCTCATCCTGAGGAAAGTCGATCGGGAGCCGGCCCGCGATCTGCTGCGGACTCCATGACGTCGCCCAGCGCCGGTCCTGGCGGCGCCCGTGACGTCGCCCGATCCAGCGGACCGTCGGCCCGTCAACCGCACTGCCGTCCGGGGCGCAGACCGTGCCGGCCAGCCGATCTTGCACATACTGCCGCAGCTGGTCGTTGGCGGCGAGCCTACCCACCTTGGGCCGGCGTGCCTGGCGCTCAGCGTGCCACTGCGCGACCGAGGCCCGGTAGTCCAGGCGACCGCAACGGGTCGCCGCGTTGCGCCGCAGCTCCCGCGAGATCGTCGACGGGGCCCGTCCCGGACGGCGGGCGATCTCCCGAACTCCGCATTCCTGCGCGCGCAGTACGGCGATCTCCTCGCGCTCAGGAAACGACAGATAGCGGCCCGAGGGTGGGTCCAAGCTGATCGGCGGCATACCGCCACCCTCACGAAACCAACGCGGTCCTAACGGCATCGACACACCGCACGCGAGGGCGGCCTCCTCGCTGGCCGGCCCTGCGGCGATCAGCCGCCAGAAACGCTGCCGCTCCTGGCGCCGGTTGACCGGAGGCCGTCCTGGTGACCGAAGCGGCGGACGACCGGCCAAAATCGCCGCACGTGCTCTTCCCTGCGCCACAACATCCTCCTACACGATCGAGGTGTTGCGACGACCAATTGAATCCGCCTTCGCTGCCGCGGCCGGTGTGGAAGATCACCCCGTCGACGGTCCCGCCGCGGGTGACCGCGGCCATCTGCAGCGAGGCGATGGTCAGCGTCGCGTCGTGATGCTCGGACATGGCGTAGCCGAGCAGCCGGCGGGAGAACAGGTCTTCGACGGTGGCCAGGTAGAGCTTGCCCTCGTCGGTGACGATCTCGGTGACGTCGCCGCACCACAGCACGTCCGGCGCGACCGCGGTGAAGTTCCTGCGCACCAGGTCGAGGGCGGCGGGCCGCTTTCCCTGACGGGTCAGCGACCGGCGTTTCCTCACCACCCGGCCGGCCAACCCGAGCACGGCCATGCGCCCGGCCACGGTGTTCTCCGATACCCGCCATCCGGCCTCGTGCAGGTCACGGGTGATGCACGGGCTGTCGTAGGTGCCGCCCGAGGCGGTGAATCTCGCCTCGATCTGCGCGTCCAGGTCAGCGCGGCGCCGCTGGCGAGCCGTCGGCGCCCGGTCGCGCCACTTGTAATGCCAGGACTGTGAGATGCCCAAGGCCCGGCTGCCCCTCCCCCAGAAGCGCTCGCAGCGGGGGCCGGCAGCGCGTTCAGATCCACCCACATGCTGCTGCCGTTGGATCCGCTCCCCGCCCGCCCCCAGGCAGGTACCGCAGATCGGGGGTCTTCTCCCGAACGCGTCCCCAGCCCCAAGGCGAGCCGATCTACGCAAGTCACTTGACTTCCGAGAAGATCGTGTTCTCAGAAGGGGAGACGGTCGCAACTTCTGAGAACACACACGGCTGAGAGGTGAAACCCCGGCTCGACGCTTCCGAGAACAGGACCGCGTCTCTAGGGCGGCGGGGGACACGTTCGGGAGGAGGAGGCCACACCGGTCCCCTCCGGCAGGCCGCCCCACTCCAACCACTCCCTGCCTCGGGCGCCGACCAGGCCCAGATCACCCGACTCGACGTCCACCGACATGATCGACTCGGCGGCATCCTCAGGGAATACCAATATGCGGTTTGATCTGCACGGGTGATTAATCGGCACTCGCAGAGTTAAACAGTTCAGCGCCCTCTTTACCGGTTCGCGCGATCAAATGTCGGCCATGGCGTCAGACAGGATCAGTCGTGAGACGGCGCCTGGGCGCCTCGTACGTCGGAGAGCCATGCTCGGGGCGTGGACGAGCCGAACAGGTCGGTGCCACTGACCAGCCAATCGGCGCCGCTAGCCGTGGCGCGACGGCCAATCTCGCGGGTCACGCCGCCGTCGAGCCCCAGCAGGCGGGAGGCTCCGGAGGCGGCCTCCCGGAGCGCCCGCACGGTCGCGAGGGCCGACTCGTCGAACGTGGCGCCGGCCTCCCCCGGGACGACCGACATGGTGAGAACGGCCAGCTCGTCCGAGGGCACGAACGTCGCCGGGGTGCCCCGGGACAGGGCCAGGGCCGGCCGGGAACCGCGTCGTTCGATACGGTCGAGCGCCGCCCGCCACCCCTCGGCCTCGGCGTGGACGATGACGAGCTCGCAGAAGCCGGTCCATGCGTCGAGGCGGGCGAGCGGGTCGGTGACCATGAGGTGGGCCTCGGCGCGCATCCCGCTCTCCCCGGTCATCGCGGCGGCCGTCTCGACCGAGAACCCGCCCTCACGGGCGAAGACGCCGTCGGTAGTGTCCCAGTGGAGCACGTCGAGCCCAGCGTCGCGAAGCCGGTGCGCCTCACTTGCCTGTGCAGCTGGGGGGACCGACCACAGGGAGCCCGCGATCCGCATGCGCTCAGCCACCGGCGGGGTGGTCGAAAGGCTCGCGGAGCACGACCTCGGCGAGGGCTCGGTCGGTGACCAGGGAGGACAGCAGCCCGGAGCGAGCCACGGCGAGCACGGCCTCAGCCTTGTCGGCGCCTGCGGCGACCGCGATGACGCGCGGCACCCGCCCGAGCTCCTGGGCGCTGATGGACAGGCACCGCTCGGCGAAGTCCTCTCCGACGAGGCGTCCGTGGCGGTCGATGAGGATCCCGGCGACCTCGGCCTGCACCCCCCTGGCCGCGAGTTCCGCGCGGTCGGCGTCGGACATGACCTCGCGGATCTGCGAGATCGGCGGATCCCATGAGCCGACGGCGACCACGGCGACGGTCACCTGAGTGAACAGCCGCATGGCCGCGGCGACGTCGGTCTGCCGTCGGAGGGCTGCCGCGGTCGCCGCGTCCTCCACGACCAGTGGCGCGAAGATGGCGTGCGCCTTGCCTCCCGCGCTCAGCGAGGCCTTGCGCACGACCTCGACGGGTGACTCGGCAAGGTCGGAGCCGACGGCACCGGTGAGCTGCACAACCGAGACGGGCGGTAGGGAGGTGAGGCCCTCGGTCATCGCGGTGAGGGTTCTGCCCCATGCCAGGCCGAGGACGTCGCCGGGGTGGAGCGTCTCGGTGAGCAAGGTCGCGGCGGCGGCCCCGACCTGGCTGCGCACCTGCGCGTCGGTTCCGAGCGTTTCGACAACAATCGCCTCACGGAGCCGCATATGTGCGCTGAGCTGGGCGGACATGACGTCGTCGACATACCCGGCGTCCCTTAGAGTGATGGTCACGATACCGGTGCTCTTCGCCTGCTCAAGCAGTCGGGCGATCTTGAATCGCGAGAGCCCGAGCTCCTTGGCGATCTCCACCTTCGAGACGTCATCAATGTAGAAGCGTCTCGCGACGGTCGCCATGAGCCTTCGTTCGGCGGCCGTCATCTTCGCAATATCGCTCATATGAGCGCTGGGATTGCTCATTCGTTACCTCACTGCGACCCGTATGTCTTGTTAGCAGACTCTGATGGACCTTATAGTACACAAACGAGCGCCTTTGACGCTCATATGAGCGAAGCTCGGGAGGGGTAGTTGTGAGATCACGCCGTATGCCGGACGAGATCGGAATCTTCGGAATTCTGATCCTGGTCGCCCTCGTCATGAGCCTGCTGTCCGAGAACTTCCGGACCGTCGACAACCTACAGATCTTGCTACTCAACGGCGCGGTCATCGCCTTCCTCGCCCTGGGGCAGACCTTCGTGCTCCTGACAGGAGGCATCGACCTGTCCACGGGGTCGAACGTCGCCCTGACGGGGATGCTGGCGGCGGTCGTCATGAAGGCAGGGGTCGGGTGGCCGATCGCCGCGCTGGTGGCCATTCTCGCAGGAATCGTAGTAGGCCTGTTCAACGGCGCGATCATCCATTACCTGAAGCTTCCGCCGTTCATCGTGACCTTCTCCACCTTCGGCATCGCCGCGAGCATTCCCCAGATCATGACCGGCGCGAAGTCGGTGTCGGTCACCGACCCGATGTTCGCCGTCATCGGCCGCGGCGCCCTGCTGGGCGTCCCGATGCCGGTGGTCCTGGTCATCGTCGCCGCCTGCGTCTTGACCTTCTTCCTGCGCAGGACCGCGACGGGCGTGCACATCTACGCCGTCGGCGGCAACACCGAGACCAGCCGCCTTGCCGGGATCGGGATCGGGCGCACCACCATGCTGGTCTACGCGGTGAGCGGCCTGTGCGCGGCGTTCGGCGGGCTCATCACCACCAGCCGGCTCATGGTCGGCTACCCCACCGCCGGTTCGGGCAACGAGCTGTTCTTCTCCATCGCGGCGGCCGTTGTCGGCGGCGTCAGCCTGTTCGGCGGCATCGGCTCCGTCCCCGGCGCCTTCCTCGGCGCGGTGCTGATCGCGACCGTGTCCAACGGCATGAACGTCATCGGCGTCGACAGCTTCTGGCAGCCGCTCGTCATCGGCGTCATCATCCTGCTCGGCGTCAGCCTCGACACCTACCGCCGCAGGCTCTCACTCTCCGACTTCTCCCGGCTGTTCAGCCGTTCCGGTCCCCCGGGCCCGACAGCTCGTAAACCGCTCGATTCCCTCGCGCCGGGCGAAGGCGCTGTTTCCATCGAAAACCGGAGGTAGCTCCCCATGAAGCGACGTTTTTCCCTGGCCACCGGCGCGGCGCTCGCCGCGCTGACCCTCGCCGGATGTAGCACAGGGGTCGACACCGGCGCCCAGGCCGGCGCCGGCAAGCCCGAGGGCGGCATCCCCCGGCCCGAGGCGTGCGCCGCCGACTCCAAGTACGTGGCGGTCGCGCTCCCCAACCTGACCAACCCCTACTACGTGGCCATGAAGAAGGGCTTCGAGACGGCGGGCCAGGCGGCGGGCTTCGAGACCGAGGTCCAGATCGCCAACGACGACGACGCGGCACAGCTCGCCCAGGTCCAGGCGATGCTCCAGAAGAAGCCGTGCGCGCTCGCGCTCAACCCCGTGAAGTCCGAGCCCGCCGCAGCGATCGTGAAACTGGCCAACGACGCGGGCGTGCCCGTGTTCACCGTGAACGTCACCGTGGACGACGCCGCGCTCAAGGCCCAGGGCGCGAGCATCGTGCAGTACCTCGGCGCCGACAACGCCGCAGGCGGGAAGCAGGTGGCCGAGCAGGTGCTCAAGGACCTCGGCGCCGACGCCGACCTCAAGGTCGGTTTCATCACCGAGCCCGACGAGGGCCCGGTCGTCGCCCGGGACAAGGGCTTCGAGGACACCATCGCCACCGACGTCAAGGCCAAGATCGTGGCCAAGGTGGACGGCAACGTCAAGCCCGACGACAGCCTTGCCGCGACCACCGAGCTACTCCAGGGCAACCCGGACGTTAACGTCCTGTTCACCAGCACCGGCCCCGCCTCCTATGGAGCGCTCCAAGCCATCCAGAGCGGCGGCAAGAAGGTCAAGGTCTACGGCTTCTGCGCGGCCGACGAGCCACTGACCGACCAGTACCCGGCGTGCGTGGCACAGGAGCCCGAGGACTACGGCAAACGCGTGATCGAGCAGATCTCCGCCTGGCTGGGCGGCGCCAAGCCCGAGGCCCAGATCCTGCGCCCGCTCAAGCTTTACACCAAGGGCCAGACGCCCGCACCGGGCGAGGTGGGCTGAATGACCGGGCCGACGGCGACGGCCACGTCGGCCGGAGGAGCTCACCCCGGACCGGCGGAGGGTCTCCGGGCCGAGGGGATCGTCAAGCGATACGCCGGTGTCCCCGTGCTCTCCGGCGTGACCGTCACCGTTCGGCCCGGCGAGGTCGTCGGACTGGTCGGGCACAACGGCGCGGGCAAGTCCACCCTGCTCAGGACGCTCTCCGGGGCGATCAGGCCGGACGAGGGGACGATCAGCGTGAACGGCGGCCGGATGCAGCTGACCGGCCCCGCGGTCGCCCTGAAGGCCGGCATCTCCACCGTCTACCAGGAGCTGTCGCTCCTGCCGAACCTCACGATCACCCAGAATGTGTTCCTGGGCCGCGAGCGGCGGCGCGGCGCGCGGACGCTCGACGGCGAAGGCATGCGCCGAGCGGCCCGGGACCTGGTCGATCGCTTCGGCCTGCGGGTCGACGTGGACCGGCCGCTGGGCCACTATCCGGTGGCCACCCGACAGCTCCTGGAGATCGCGATCGCCACCGAGCGCGAGACCCGTTTCCTGCTCCTGGACGAGCCGACGACGAGTCTGGAGGGTGAGCAGGTCGACAGGCTGCTCGAACTGATCAGGTCCTTGACCAGGGAGTCGGGACTCGGCGTACTACTCGTCGACCACAAGCTCGACGAGCTGTACGCCGTGGCCGACTCGGTCGTGGCCTTGGTCGACGGTGAGGTCCGAATCGCCGGGCCGGTCGAGGAGACCGACCGAGCGGACGTCATCCGCGCGATCGCGGGTGAGGAAGCCGCCGTGCACCTGGCCGAGACCGGGCAGTACGACCAGCTCCCGGTGGAGGAACTGGGCGACCTGGCGTCAGGGCGGCCCCAGGGACGGCGTCCCGTCTCGGCGCTGCCGGCCGGGGCCCGGCCGAGCCTCCGGGTGCGCGGCCTGCGGGCCCCCGGCCTCACCGACGTGTCCCTCGACGCCTATCCGGGACGGGTTCTCGGCGTCTACGGCCTTATCGGGTCGGGGCGCACGGAGTTCCTGCGCGCGCTGGTCGGGCTGGACAGGATCGACGCCGGGCGGCTGGAGCTGTTCGGAGAGCCTTATCGGCCGCGCAACCCCTCCCACGCGCGGCGAGCCGGCGTCGTCTACCTCACCGAGGAACGCAAGGTCGACGGGATCGTGCCTGGGCTCGACTCCGCCACGAACATCGTCCTGCCCGTGCTGCACGGGTTCTCCAGGTACGGAGTGCTGGACCGCCGTGCCATGGCAAGGAGCGCCACCCGGTTCATGGACCAGCTCCACGTGCGCGGCGACAGAGACGCCCCGGTCGTCAGCCTGTCCGGCGGCAACCAGCAGAAGGTCCTTCTGGCGCGAGCGCTGGCGCAGGAGCCCCGACTACTGCTTCTGGACGAGCCCACCAAGGGCGTGGACATCGGCGTGAAGACCGAGATCCATCGCCTGCTCCGCCGCCTCGCCTCCGAGCAGGGCATGACCGTCGTGGTCGTGTCGAGCGAGGAGGAGGAGATCCTCGACGTGTCCGACGACGTCGTGACGTTCTCGCACGGGCGATGCGACGGCGGCATCCAGCTCGCCTCCGAGCTCTCGCTGGTCAAACTCCGGCAGGTCGCGTGGGGGGCGGCATGATCCCCCGCCTCGGGCCCGCCCCCCAAGAAAGGCAACAGAGAACATTGATGGCCGCTGCTGCGAATGATGTGCTGTCCGAGGGCCGCGAAGCCGTACGCCGGGAAGCGGACGGCGTGCTGTCCGTCGCCGACCAGCTGGACGACAGCTTCGTAGAGGCGGCCCGCCTGCTCTACGACTGCGAGGGCAAGGTGTTCGTCACGGGGGCCGGGACCTCCGGGGCGGTGGCCCGGCGCATGGCTCATTTGCTGTCCGTCTGCGGCACGCCGGCGCTGTTCATCCAGGCGGCCGACGCCCTGCACGGCACGATGGGAGCCGTCACGGAGGGCGACATCCTGATCGCGATCTCGCGGGGCGGCGGGTCCCGGGAGATCAACGACTTGACCGAGCGCGTACGGGAACGCGGTGCCCGGGTGATCGCCCTGACGGCGGTCACCGAGTCCGAGCTGGGGAACCGCGCGGACCTGGTGGTCAAGCTGGAGAGCCCGCCCGGCGTGGATCCGGGCGAGGTGATCGCCATGGGTTCGACGCTCGTCACCGCGGTGTGGGGCGACGCGCTCGCGTACGTCCTGATGAGGCTGCGCGGCTACGGATGGGAGCAGGTGCTGCACAGTCACCCGTCGGGGGCCGTGGGGCAGATCGACGACGCCCCAGAGCCCCTGCCCGCGCTGACCTTCGACGCCGGCACCGAGGCGGCGGGCGTGTCGAGGGGCACGGTCTGACCATGCCCATCGTCGCAGGCATCGACAGTTCGACGCAGTCCTGCACCGTGGAGCTCCGCGACGCCGGTGACGGTGCGCTGCTCGGGACCGGCCGCGCCCCGCATCCGGTGACGCACCCGCCGCTCAGCGAGCAGGATCCCGCGGCCTGGTGGCGCGCCCTGGCCACCGCGCTCGCCCTGGCCTGCCGGGACGCGGGCGTACGGCCGGGCTCCATCGACGCCGTGAGCGTGACCGCCCAGTGTCACGGCCTGGTCGCCCTCGACGCCGCCGGCCAGGTCCTGCGGCCTGCCAAGCTGTGGAACGACACGACGTCCGCGTCGCAGGCGGCCAGCCTGGTGGCGCGCTACGGGGCCCGGAACTGGGTGCGCGCGACCGGCCTGACCCCGACCGCCGCGCTGACCGTCACCAAGCTGGCCTGGCTGGCCGAGCACGAGCCCGGCAACCTGCGGCGCCTCACCACCGTGCTGGTGCCGCACGACTGGCTGACGTACCGGCTGACCGGCGAGCGTGTCACGGACCGATCCGACGCCTCCGGGACCGGCTACTACGCGGCGTTCGAGAATCGGTGGCGTACCGACCTGCTCACCGAGCTGGTGTCGCCGAACGTCGACTGGGACGCGGCGGTTCCCCGGGTGCTCGGCCCCGCCGAACCCGCGGGCCGCGTGCTGCCCGAGGTCGCGGCCGAGCTCGGGCTGCGGCCCGGCGTGCTGGTCGGCCCGGGCGGCGGCGACCAGCATCTCGGCGCCGTCGGTCTCGGCCTGAGGACCGGCGACGTCGCCTACAGCCTCGGCACCTCCGGGGTGGTGCTGTCGGTGAGTGCCGACCCCGTCTTCGACTCCACCGGCTGGGTGGACGGCGTCGCGGACGCGACGGGAGGCTACCTGCCGCTGGTGTGCACGCTCAACTCCACCAAGGTCACCGACACCTTCGCCCGCCTGCTGGGGGTCGACGTCGGGACACTGGGCCACCTTGCGCTGGCCGCCGACCCCGCGCAAGCACGGCCTACGCTGGTCGCCTATCTGGACGGTGAACGCAGCCCGGACCTGCCGAACGCCCAGGGGGTGATGGCCGGCCTGACGACCGCCTCGACACGTGAAGGCTTGGCGCTCAGCGTGTTCGAGAGCGTGATCTTCGGGCTGGTGCGCGGGCACCAAGCGATCGACGCCGCGGGCGTGCCGACCCCGGGCGAGGTGGTGGCCGTGGGCGGAGGCGCACGATCCCTCGCCTACCGGCAGGTCCTCGCGGACGTACTCGGCCGCCCGGTGATCACGCGGGACGCGCCCGAGGTGAGCGCCCGGGGTGCCTGCGTCCAGGGCGCCGCAGTGCTCTCCGGTTCCGATATCAAGGACGTGCGCGACGCGTGGCGTCCACCTCTGGCGGCGATCGTAACTCCCCGTCCCGGCGACTCGGCCGCGCTGATGGAGCGCTACCTGCTGCTCGCCGAACAGGTGAGGGCGGACAACGGCTGACAGATCGCCGTCTCACAGACTCGTGCACCCGCCCTCGACTGCATCCCCCATCCATAGATTCGTGCACCCGCCATTCACAGATCCGTGCAAAGGAATGGACCCATGACCCTCTACGTCGACTCCGCGGAACGCTCGGCCGTTGAACCCCTGCTGGCCACCGGCCTGTTCGCCGGTGTCACCACCAATCCGGCGCTGCTCGCTCGCGCCGGGCTGACCCAGGCCGACCTTCCCGCCGTATTCACCTGGGCCACGGCCGCGGGCGCGAAGCAGGTCTTCATGCAGACGTTGGGCACGACCGCCGGGGAGATCCTCGCCGCGGGCAGGAGGATCCGCGACCTCGGACCGCAGGCGATCGTGAAGATCCCCGCCACGCGGGAGGGACTGGGCGCCGCCCGTGTCCTGGCGGACGAGGACGTGCCCATTCTGGTCACCGCCGTCCACCACGCGACGCAGGCACTGTTCGCGGATGCCGTCGGCGCGCGCTTCATCGCGCCGTACGTCGGCCGGATGACGGACCAGGGCCGCGACGGCGTCGCCGAGACGATCCAGATGCATCAGGTGTTGTCCGGATCGGGCACGCGGGTGCTCGCGGCGAGCCTGCGCGACCGGGAGGACGTCGCGGCGCTGGCCGCCGCGGGCGTACCCGACTTCGCGCTGAGCGCTCCGCTGTGCGAAGCACTACTGGCCGACGAGCCCACGCTCGCCGCTGCCGACCAGTTCGAGACCATCGCAGCGCGCCAGAATTGACGACGCCTCCGAAATCACGCAGTGTCACCGGCTCTTCCAGGCCGGTCTTTTATCGCAGCACTTCCCGCGCGGCTGCGGCGTCCTGAGCGAGTAGATCTCGCGCCCGGGTTTCCACCGGGCCCTGATCTCGGAACCGTCCCCCGAGTATCTGGGGATGACGTGCAGGTGCAGGTGCAGGTGGAAGACCTCCTGGAAGGCCACCTCGCCGTCGGCGAGGAAGAGGTTCATCCGCTCACAACGTACCCCCGCCCCCCGGCGAAGCGCCCGGGCGACCCGCTGCCGGGCCCGCCAGACCTGGGCGGCGGTCTCCCCGTCGAAGTCGTCCAGCTTTGGGGTGCGGAAACTCGGATTCACCCCCACCGAGTACGAGATGCTTTACCCGAACGCCCAGCTGGCCTGATGTACCCCGAGTTCGATGGCATCCATATCGGGCGCAAGCGGGTGGCCCGGTTGATGCGCGCTGCCGGGCTGGCCGGGGTGAGCCGCCGTAGGGGCTGCCGCACCACGATCACCGACCGGCGAGCGGTCGCGGCCAGTGACCTGGTGCACCGGAGGTTCACCGCGGCCGAGCCGAACCGGATCTGGACCGCCGACATCACATACGTGCCGACCTGGCAGGGCTTCCTCTACCTCGCGGTCGTCTTGGTCGAAAGCCCTGACGTGTCTACCGAACCGGGGCAACTCCACATCCATGTCTGTTGAGCAGGCTCTCACTTCCACGCCATGGCGGCGGAACATAAGGGCGTTCAATCACAGCTGTGATTGAACGCCAACGTGGCTGGAGGCGATGCGTTCGCCTTCAGCCACATTGGCGCTTCCCCTATGTGAAGCGGCGCAGGCGCAGGCTGTTGCCGACCACGAAGACCGAGGAGAACGCCATCGCGGCTCCGGCGATCATGGGGTTGAGCAGGCCGAGCACGGCCAGCGGCAGAGCGGCCACGTTGTAGGCGAAGGCCCAGAACAGGTTGCCCTTGATGACGGCCAGCGTGCGGCGCGACAGCCGGATGGCATCGGCGGCCACCCTTAGGTCGCCGCGTACCAGAGTGAGGTCGGAGGCCTCGATGGCGGCGTCGGTGCCGGTCCCCATGGCCAGGCCGAGGTCGGCCTGAGCCAGTGCCGCGGCATCGTTGACGCCGTCACCGACCATAGCCACCGACCGGCCTTCGGCCTGCAGGCGCTTGATGACGTCGACCTTGGCGGCCGGCAGCACCTCGGCGATCACCTCCTCAATGCCCACCTCAGCGGCCACCGACCGGGCGACGCTTTCGTTGTCGCCGGTGAGTAGCACCGGCCTCAGCCCCAGGGTGCGCAGTTGCCGGATCGCCTCGGCGGAGGTCGGCTTGACGGTGTCGGTCACCACCAGGACCGCGCGGGCCTTGCCGTCCCAGCCGACCGCGACGGCCGTACTGCCTGCCGCCTGCGCCGCGGTGAGCGCCCCCTCCAACTCGGCGCTCAGGTGCTGTGACCATTCGGCGAGCAGCGTGGGACGGCCCACCAGCACGGCGTGCCCGTCGACGACCCCCTGGACGCCGAGGCCTTCGAGGTTGGCGAAGTCCTCGGGGGTGGGCAGGTCGCCCACGCGCTCGGCGGCGCCCCGGGCGATGGCCTGGGCGATGGGGTGCTCGGAGGCGTGCTCCAAAGCGCCGGCTAGGCGCAACACCTGCGCCTCCTCCTGGCCGTCGGCCAGGTGCACTTCGGTGAGGGTCATCTTGCCCTCGGTGACGGTGCCGGTCTTGTCCAGCACCACGGTGTCGATCCTTTTGGTGGACTCCAGCACTTCGGGGCCCTTGATCAGGATGCCGAGCTGGGCTCCGCGGCCGGTGCCGACCAGCAACGCGGTCGGGGTGGCGAGGCCCAGGGCGCACGGGCAGGCGATGATCAGCACGGCGACCGCGGCGGTGAAGGCCGCCCCGGCGCCGCCGCCGGTGCCCAGCCAGTAGCCGAGCGTGCCGACGGCCAGTGCGATCACGATCGGGACGAAGATCCCGGAGATGCGGTCGGCCAGTCGCTGGACCTGGGCCTTGCCGGTCTGGGCGTCCTCGACCAGCCTGGCCATCTGGGCGAGCTGGGTGTCGGAACCGACGCGGGTGGCGCGGACGACCAGGCGGCCCCCGGCGTTGACGGTCGCGCCGGTCACCGTGTCGCCGGGCCGTACCTCGACCGGCACCGACTCACCGGTGAGCATGGAGGCGTCGACCGCGGAGGAACCCTCCTCGACCACGCCGTCGGTGGCGATCTTCTCGCCCGGCCGGACCACGAACCGGTCGCCGGCCACGAGCTGATCGGAGGGGATGCGGCTCTCGGATCCGTCGCGCAGGACGGTGACGTCCTTGGCACCCAACTCCAGCAGGGCTCGCAGGGCGGAGCCCGCACGGCGTTTGGCGCGGACCTCGAAGTAGCGGCCGGCCAGGATGAACGCGGTCACGCCCGCGGCCGCCTCCAGGTAGATGTTGCCCGAGCCGTCGGTGCGCTCGATCGTGAACGAGAACGGATGGATCATGCCCGGGGTGCCCGCGCTGCCGAAGAACAGAGCCCACAGCGACCAGCCGAGAGCGGCGAGGGTGCCGAGCGAGACCAGGGTGTCCATGGTCGCGGCGCCGTGGCGCAGGTTCGTCCAGGCGGCCCTGTGGAAGGGCCAGCCGGCGTAGATGACGACCGGGGCCGCCAGGGTGAGCGACAGCCACTGCCAGTTGGTGAACTGCAGCGCCGGGATCATCGCCATCGCGATCACCGGTACGGCGAGCACCCCGGAAGTGATCAACCGCTGGCGCAGCGGCCGGAGCTCGTCCACGGGCTCTTGCGGTGAGTCTTCGGCCCTGGGCGGGGCGGGCAGTTCGGCGGTGTAGCCGGTCTTCTCGACCTCGGCGATCAGCTCCTGCGGATCGACGCCCTCGCCGAAGGTGACCTTGGCCTTCTCCGTGGCGTAGTTGACGGTCGCGGTCACGCCGTCGAGCTTGTTGAGCTTGCGCTCGATCCGGTTGGCGCAGGACGCGCAGGTCATGCCGCCAATGGAGAGTTCGACCGTGCTCTGTGGTCTGTCGTCGGTGAGGGGGGACATCACCTGCTCCTTTCTCTCGTCATGCCTGCGTCAGTGGTTGTGATCGCCGTGTGAATCGGATGCGGACGGGGTGGCCGTCGGCGTCGGGCTTGAGGTCGCAACCGGCGCTGAGGCCCCGCCGGCACGGGCGGTGAAGGCGGCGGTGCGCACGTCTCCTTCGTGCTGGAAGTCCAGGAAGAGCCGGTAGTCGCCCCGGCTGGGCACCTCGGCGTAGAAGGTGACCTCCGGACCGGCGGGCGTTGTGCCGTCGCCCGGCTCACCGTCGGGATGCACGTGCAGGTAGGCCAGATCCCCGGCGCGCAGCGCGACCAGGTGACCGTAGGCACCCAGGTAGGGTTGCAGGTCGGTGACCGGGCGGCCGTCCTTGCTCACCTTCAGGGTGAGCTTGCTGGAGGCGCCCGGAGTGAGAGTTCCCTCGAGCTCTACGGTGTAGCCGTCCACGGTTGCGGTCCGGTTGGCCACCGGCAGCGCCTTGGACTCGTAGTCGCCGGCGGCGTGCAGGTCCGTGCCCAAAGTCAGGCCGCTGCCGCCTTCGGGGGCGAAGTCGGCGAACGCCCGGTAGGCGCCCGCTTCGGGCAGCGTCAGCTTCACCGACCACACGCCGCCTGCGGCCAACTCGGGGTGCAGGTGCTGGAAGCTGCCCAGGTCACGGGAGACCACGATGAAGTGCAGCTTCTTGTCGTGCAGCACCTGGTAGCCGGTGACCGGCCTCCCGTCGGGGCCGGTCACGCCGAATCGGAAGTCCGTGGCCTTGCCGGGCTCGATCGTCGTTGTCTCGGGGGTCAGGGTGTAGCCGTCCTGGGACACTTGAAGCCCTCCTGGGAGGGATGCCGCGGCCTCGGCCCGGCTCGGGGCCGCCTTCT
Organism: Streptosporangium vulgare; assembly: GCF_042428775.1. Lineage (NCBI taxonomy): Bacteria > Bacillati > Actinomycetota > Actinomycetes > Streptosporangiales > Streptosporangiaceae > Streptosporangium > Streptosporangium vulgare. Next base: position 34,253 of record NZ_JBHMBS010000043.1, read on the forward strand.
CGGGGACTCCATCACCGTCCATCGCCTGGCTCGGGGACGGGGTCGCGTGGGCTCCGTGGCCGTCCGCGATGGGCGCGGTGCCGGCGGACCCCACCGCAGCGCCGGCTCCGAGAGCTCCACCGAAGATCACGGCAAGGCCCAAGGCGTAGGCGCCCAGCTTGGCGGGCGTGTTCATGACGCGGTCACCACTTCGTATCCGGCCTCCTCGACCGCGGCCGTGATCGCGGCGTTGTCGAAGGGGCCGTCACCGTCCACTGTGACCAGGCCGGTGGCCAGGTCCACCTTGACGCCGGTGACGCCCGGGACCTCGGTGACTTCTTCGGTGACCGAGCTGACGCAGTGGCCGCAGGTCATGCCCTTGACGGCGTAGGTGGTGGTGGTCATGACGATCACTCCTCTTTGTGATGGTGACGGTTGGCTGCCGGTCTATGTGAGGGTCAGGAGCGGACGAGGCGGGCGATGGCGTCGGAGGCTTCCTTGACCTTGGCCTCGGCCTCGGCGCCACCTTTGGCGACGGCGTCGGCCACGCAGTGTGCCAGGTGCTCTTCCAGCAGGGACAGGGCGAAGGACTGCAGGGCCCGGTTGGCCGCCGACACCTGGGTGAGGATGTCGATGCAGTACTTGTCTTCCTCGACCATCCGCTGCAGACCGCGGGCCTGACCTTCGATCCGGCGCAGCCGCCGCAGATGGTCCTGCTTGTTGTCGGCGTATCCGTGCATTTTTCCCCTAAGGCTGGCTTCTTCTCACTGCAACAATATACCCCCCTACCGTATTCCAGTCGGCTTCGTGACGGAGTCTGTGAGTAAGGAGCGGCGGGGGGCGTGCCGGGGCACGCCCCCCGAACCGCGTTACACCTGGGCCACCTCGGGTTGAGCGTTTGCCTGCTTCGGCTTGCGCATGAGCAGCAGGGTGAGCACGGCCCCCATGGCGGCCACGGCCCCGGCGCCGATGAAGGCACCCTGGAAACCGTCGGTGAGCCTGGGCAGATTCCCCAGCTCGGCGGCGCCCTGGGAGGTGGCGATCGCGGTCATGACGGCCAAGCCCAGAGCCGAGCCGACCTGGTAGGTGGTGTTGACGATGCCGGAGGCCAGCCCGCTCTCCTCCGGACGCGCCCCGGACATGGCCGACATCATCGCCGGGATGTAGGCCAACGACATGCCGACTGCGGCGATCAGCGAAGCGGGCAGCACATCGGAGATGAATACCCCGTCCGGACGGACCAGGGACAACCCCGCCACTCCGGCGGCCAGGACGAGCAGGCCACCGGCGATGAGTGGCTTGGCGCCGAACCGGCCGAGCAGCCTCGCGGTGATACCGATCATGAAGATCATGATGGCGATGGTCATCGGCAGCAGCGCCGCGCCGCTGGGGAAGGCGCCGTAGCCCAGCACCTGCTGCAGGTAGAGGTTGAGGAAGTACCACATCGGGATCCAGGCGGCGCCGAGAAGTGCCATCGCCAGGTTGGCGGTGGCCAGGCCGGGGGTGCGCCAGATACCCAGCGGCATGAGGGGCTCGTGCACCGTGCGCTGGACCACGAGGAACAGCGCCAGCAGCGCGGCCGCTCCGGCCAGCTCCAGCAGCGTCGCAGCCGAGCTCCAGCCCTGCTCGGGAGCGCGCACGATGGCGTGGACGGCCAGGGCGATGCCCGCGGTGACCGCGATGGCGCCCAGCACGTCGACCGAACCGCGCTTGCCCTGGACGGCAGGCAGCAGGGCGGGGACGGCGGCCAGGGTGGCCAGGCCGATCGGCACGTAGACGATGAACACCCACGGCCAGCTCAAGTATTCGGTGACGACGCCGCCCAGAAACACGCCCGCGGTGCCGCCGGCCGGGGCCGCGGCGCCGTACAGCGCCATGGCCTTGCCCAGCTCGCGCGGGTTGTGACCGAAGAGCATCATGAGCAGGGTCATCGAGGCCGGGGCGATGAGCGCGCCGCCGACCCCTTGGACGCCGCGGCCGAGAATCTCGATCCAGGCGTTACCCGCCGCGGCGGCGACGATGGAGCCGGCGATCAGGATGAGCCAGCCGGTGGTGAAGACCTTGCGGGCGCCGAACAGGTCCGACAGCCGACCGCCGAGCAGCAGCAGGCCGCCGAAGGCGATGACGTAGGCGTTGAACACCCACTGCAGGTTGCCCTGGGAAAAGCCGAGGTCGCGCTGCATGTCGGGCAGGGCGACACCGATGATGGAGGTGTCCATGATGACCATGAACTGTGCGGCGGCGAGCACGATGAGTGCCTGCCACCTGCGTGGATTGACGGCGTTCATGCCGCACTCCTGGTTCCTCGCATCCCGCCGGAGTGGCAGGATGCGTCGTAGGGGGTTGGGTGTGATGTCGAAGTCGGACCGGCCCCGCAGGTGGGCGTGCACGCCAATGCACGCCCACCATCTGTTTGCTCAGGCGAAATTCCTCTAGGAAGCGCTGACGGGCGAGGCCTCGGCCAGGGCGTAACCCGCCTGCTCCACCGCCGCGCGGATCTCCTCATCGGAGAAGCCCGCTCCGCTGACGGTGACCGCGCCGCCGGCCAGATCGACCTGGACGCCGGTCACGCCGCCGACCTTGCCGATCTCAGCGGAGACCGACGAGACGCAATGCCCGCAGGTCATCCCGCTGACCGTGTAGACGCTTCCGCCGTTGGTCTCCACCTGCGCGGAGATGCTGTCCGCGGTGCCGCACGCACATGCCGTGCACATGAGGTTCTCCTCTCGCATGTACCCCAGTGGGGTACCTCGATTCATGACCTTAACATACCCCCAGGGGGTTAAGACCCCATGGCGATTCTTGATTGCACGAATAAAGAGAGGAGTGCGGCAAGCCCGCACAGGTAATCAACGCGGGCGTGCGTGGCACTGTTGCGGTCACTTGGCGGCGGCGAGGAAGTCCATGATCGGAACTCGCGTCGATCCACGTATCGAACAGGGGGCTATCTCCGCCGAGGTCGAGCTCTACGCTCTCTACGCTTCATTCGTGCAGCCGCATCCGTCGCCGGCGCTCGGGCGCTCCTGGAGGTGAAGGCGGCCTCAACCTCGCTGATGGACGAGATCGGTGAAGGCCTCGGCGAGATGGCCGACCTCGACGAGCTGAGTCACCGCTGTCGTCGAGGTGGGGCTGCGGGAGGAGCCTTCACCCCCGACGAGCAAGCCGCCGAGACCGGCCGGGTCCGCGAGGACTTCCCTGAGCGTCCTTGAGGCGTGGGCGTCCCCGCGCCGCAGCGGCCCCCGGCAGCGGAGAACGCCTCTCCCGATGCCATGCCGCGCACAGCATGCGCACGGCGCTGTCGCCCGAGCCGGCTTCGCCGAGCCAAAGGGGACGCCTGACCACATCCCCGCAGGCCAGAGCTGTATCCATTGGATTTTTGGCCAGGGCCCAGGGACCCCTTGAGCAGAGCGGTGGCCGTCGGCGCGACACGAAGATCACAAATATCGCCACCGTGCGCGATTCCAATATCACTCACAGTAATGTCTCGGCTGAGTTGATCTATCGGAACGGAGCTTCATCTTGAGGTCACAACGCCGCATATCCGCCCTGGCCGCCACCCTGATCACCCTGGTCGCCGCGTCCGCGGCACCGGTCACGGCCGCCGAGGCGGCCTCGGATGCGCGAAAGAACGTGACGTCCTGCGTACGGCCAGGTCAGGCGGCCTACCCGGTGAACTACTACTGGAAGAACGTGCTGGGCATGCAGCTCGGCAGCGGCAACGTCGCGGTGGACACCACGCCGGCGCTGTGGGGCGGCCAGATCGCGCCCGGCTCGACCTTCACCCTCCGGCTGACGCACAGCACCGCCATGTGGCCGACGCTCGTGCGCAGCTACACCACGAGCTGGGACATCTCCTCGCTGCTGGCCAACGCCGACGTCGTCAGCCAGTCGGGCGCGGGCACCATCGGCGGCAACACCCTGACGATCCCGTCGTCGGGCACCAAGACCGACCCCGCTCCCAAGGTCATCACCTTCCGCGTCAAGCAGGGCACCGTCGGGCAGAACATGACCATCCGCCCGAGCGGCATCAGCAGCGTCATCGCCTTCCCCGGCCAGCTCGGCGGCAACACCCCGGCGCCGCCGATCCAGATCGTCAGCGGCCAGGCCATCTCGCCGACCACGGCCGTCAACGACACCGTCACCACCCCGCAGGACACGGCGGTCACCGTTGCGGCGCTGGCCAACGACACCGGCTCCGGCGCGACGATCACCGCCGTCGGCACGCCCGCCAACGGCACCGTGGTGATCTCCGGCAACAGCGTCGTCTACACCCCGCCGAAGGGCCTCAGCGGCACCGACACCTTCACCTACACGATCAGTACGCCCTGCGGCACCAGCACCGCGACCGTAACCGTCGTGGTCACCTGCGTCACCAACCCGATCACTCTGGCCAACGGCAGCTTCGAGGCCCCGTACGTCGCCACGGCCGACTGGAACATTCCCGACGCGTCCACCAACCCGGCCGCCGGCTGGCGTACCACCGCCTCCGACGGCAAGCTGGAGATCTGGCGCAGCGGCTTCCAGGGCGTACCCTCGGCCGACGGGGCGCAGTTCGCCGAGCTCAACGCCAACGAGCCGTCCACGCTCTACCAGGACGTGCCGACCGTGCCCGGCACCGTGATGAGCTGGTCGATGTGGCACCGCGGCCGCGCGGGCACCGACGTCATGCAGGTGCTGATCGGCGCACCCGGCGCGCCTGTGGCGCAGACCCCGACCGGGGCGACCTCACCCGACATCGCCACCGACAACACCGCCTGGCGGCAGTACTCGGGAACCTACACGGTCCCGGCCGGACAGACCACGACGCGTTTTTCCTTCCAGGCCGTGTCATCCGCAGGCGGGGGCGCGTCCGGCAACTTCCTCGACGGCGTGGTCTTCCAGACGCCGCCCTGTCAGCCGATGCGGTAGGCCAGAGGCCGAGGAACAACACCTGGAACGCGCGGCACGCGGCGGCGCCGTCGTGGCCGGCCCGGTGCCGGGAGCACGGCCACGACGCGCCGGCCGTGCCGAGGTGGGCCAAGGGGCAGGCGGCGCCGACAAGGTGGCCGATGCCGGAGTTGGGGGCGGTGAGGACGACGCCGTTCCCGAGTCCGAGCGGGAGTACATCCGCGAGAAGTCGCCGGAAGGGCAGGCCTCAGCCCGGGAGCGCGGCCGCCACGGCGGGCGTCCGGAAATGTTCGACCGGCGGCGAAACGGTCGGCGCTGAGATCGATCATGACCCGGTAGCGGACGCAAGGGCGTCAGTGCGGTTCGCGTATTCGCGGCGGGCCTCGCGTTGTGTGCCGGGACCACCAAGGCCCGCCCGAGGACACACTGGTGTTGATCTTGATGGGCGATGTGATCCCTGTCCGTGCGCCGGCTTCACTCACCGCCCGTGAGCACAGCCAGGGTCCGGGTTTCGCACCACACCGATGACGTCGTCGAGCCGGTCGCGCACGGCGAGCAGGTCGGTGATCCGCTGCTCGATGAGCGCGCGCTCGTCCACCAACCGGTCCAGCAGGCCAGGGGGGACCTCGCCCGAGTCCACGCACGGCAGCACCTCACGGACGACGGCGCTCGCCAAGCCCGCGGCATACAGCTGCTGGATCAGCCTGACACGTTCGACGGCGGAGTCGGGATACCGCCGCTGGCCGCCGGCGCTGCGGTCGGCGGGGAGCAGGCGCTGTTCTTCGTAGTAGCGCAGGGCTCTCACGCTCACCCCCGCCCGCTCGGCGACCTCACCGATCCGCACCCGTCCTCCTCCAGCCGGAAGGCGGTCCCGGCTTGCCGACTTGCACCTCACGTCAACGTCAGCTTCTAGAGTAACGGACACCGAATAAACGCGTCATTTCACGCCATAAAGGTAAGGCAGGACATTATGCGTGCAGCCCGTTTCCACGAATACGGCGGAGCGAAGAGCCTGGTGGTCGAGCAGGCCCCCGACCCCCACCCCGGACTTGGCGAGATCCGTGTCCGCGTCGCGGCGGCCGGCGTCAATCCCATCGACTGGAAGCTGCGCACCGGCGCCCTGCACCAACTGCTTCCCCTGGAGCTGCCCGCCATTCCCGGGCGCGACGCCGCCGGCGTGGTCGACGAGATCGGCGACGGAGTGCGGGGGGTGAGCATCGGCGACCGCGTCTTCGGGCTGGGCGGTGTCACCGGCGCGACCGCGGAGCTGGTCATCCTCTCGGCCTGGGCCCACACCCCCGCCACGTGGAACGATGAGCAGGCCGCGGGCGCCGGTCTCGCGTCCGTGACCGCGATGCGTGGACTGAACGCGCTCGGCTCCCTCGCGGGGCGCACCCTTCTCGTCGAGGGCGCCGCCGGAGGCGTGGGCAGCGCGGCAGTGGAGATCGCGGTGGCCCGAGGTGCCACCGTGATCGGGACAGCCGGCGAACGCAACCACGAATTCCTCACCTCTCTCGGCGCCGTTCCCACCACCTACGGCCCCGGCCTCGCACAGCGCCTCTCCGCTCTCGCTCCGCACGGCGTCGACCTCGCGCTCGACACCGCGGCCTCCGGCTCCCTGGACGACCTCGTCGCGATCACGGGCGACCCGGCGCGCGTCGCGACGGTCGCCGACCACGCGGGCGGGCAGCGCCTGGGCACGCATGTGGTCAACGCGGAGAACGACTCCTCCCTCCTGTCCGCGGCCGCGGAACTGGGCCGGCAGGGCCGCTACACACCTCGTATCGAACAGGCCTACCCCCTGGAGCGAATCGCCGACGCCCACGCGCACGCCGAGCGCGGACGCACACGAGGAAAGATCGTCATCTGCATCTGAAGAGTCCTCGCTGGTGTTCGTCAACACCCGGCTCCTGCAAGCCGTCCTACGAGATCCGGCCCGAGCGGCCAAGCTCACCGGCGGAGACCGGCGCGCCCTGTCGCCGCTGTTCTGGGCCCACGTCACCCCCTACGGCCGGTTTCGCCTCGACATGGACAGCCGTCTCGATCTCGGGGTCAGCGTGCGGCGATCGCCAGGGAGCTCGAAGCGGTCCTGCCAAGGCGTGGAAGGGTGGTGATGTCGTTGACCTTCCCCTTGGGTGAAGCCCCAGCATCGTTGACACCGGTCGTCGTGGCCGGGACGAGGAGGAGTGGTGCGGGAGCTGCTGACGATCGGAGCGTTCGCTCGGGCGGCTCGGCTGTCGCCGAAGGCCCTGCGGCTCTACGACGAACTCGGGCTCCTGCCGCCGGCCGCCGTGGATGGCGATTCGGGATACCGGCTCTACGGTCCGGAGCAGCTGGAGCGAGCCCGGTTGATCGCCTGGCTGCGGCGTCTGGGCATGCCCTTGACCCGTATCCGGCATGTGTGTGACCTACCTGCGGAGGCAGCGGCCGAGGAGATCGCCGGCTACTGGGAGCAGTTCCTGGCCGAGACCGCCGCTCGCGGCCGGCTGGCGACCTTCCTCGTCGACTACCTGACGGGAAGAGGCAGCCCTGTGGACGATTCCGCGACCATGCTCGGGATCCGTTACGTCGCCCGCTCGGAGTCGGGACCGGTGCGGACGAGCAACGAGGACACCGCCTATGCGGGCCCCCGCTTGCTGGCGGTGGCCGACGGCGTCCGTGGCGGAGCCGGAGACCTCGCGAGCGCGACCGCCATCGAGGCGCTCAAACCGCTGGAGGCTCTCGCCATGCCCGCCGAAGACCTCCTCGGCGCGCTGGCCGACGCGGTCGACGATGCCGACGCGGAGATCGGGACGATCGCCGCGGCATCATCGGATGGCGAGGCCGTCACCACCCTGACCGCACTGCTGTGGTCCGGCTCCCATCTGGCGCTGGTGCACATCGGCGACACCCGCGCCTACCGCCTGCGAGACGGTGAGCTCTCCCAGATCACCCATGACCACACCTTCGTCCAGTCCCTGATCGACGAAGGACGGCTGACCCCCGAGGAAGCGGCCTCACACCCGCAGCGCTCACTGCTGGTGCGAGCACTGACCGGCACAGGCGGGACGCATCCGGACCTGTCACTTCACCAGGCCGCTGCCGGTGACCGCTACCTCCTGTGCTCCGACGGGTTGTCGGCCGTCGTCTCGGCCGCGTCCCTGCGGAAGGTGTTGACCGAGGAGGACGGCCCGCAGGGGGTACTCGACGCATTGATCGCGCAAGCGTACGCCGCGGGTGCTCCCGACAACATCGCCTGTGTCGTCGCCGACGTCGTACCGCTGGACGCCGCGGATGCCGTCCGGAACGTTCCCGGCCGGTGATGCGTGCCCCTGGGCTCAAGGCAGGGCGCGGCATCGTCGTCGATCGTCGGCCGCTGGGGGTCGGCGCGTTCCGGCGGTTGTGGGTGGCGTCGGTGGTGTGCGCGGTGGGCGGGTCGTTCAGCCTGGCCGCGATCCCGACGCAGTTGTTCACCATGACCGGTTCGTCGGCGGCCGTGGGTGCCTCGGCCGTCGTGTCGTTCGTCGCGCTGGTGGTGGCGGCTCTGTGGACGGGTGCTCTCGCCGACGTCGGAGACCGGCGAACGATACTCCTGGCCGCGCACTGCGGCCTGACGTCGACCTACGCGGCCTTGTGGGCTCAGTCTGTGCTGGACGCCCGATCCGTCCCGATCCTGATGATGCTGGTGGCCTGCCAGGGACTGACCTTCGGATCGATCATGACGACGATGGGTGCCGTGGTGCCCCGCCTCGTCCCGGCCGAACTGCTCCCGGCGGCCAACAGCCTCAGCTCTCTGGTCCGCTACGCCGGGTCGATCGTGGGCCCCGTGCTCGCCGGCCTTCTGATCCCGCTCGTCGGGCTCGGCACCCTGTACCTGTTCGACGCGCTCGCGCTGCTGGCCGTCGTGTGGGCCGTCGCCAGGTTGCCCCGCTTGGAGCCGGCCCGGGCATCGAACGTTCCGGCCGGACCGCACCGCGGAAATCATCCGGCCATCGCTCGGATCCTGGCCGGGTTCCGGTACCTGGCCGCCAGCCGACTGCTCGTGGCAGTGCTGGCGGTCGACCTCTCGGCGATGGTCTTCGGCATGCCGATCGCGCTCTTCCCCGAACTGGCCCAGCGCACCTACGGCGGCCCGGCCGGCGGCGGCCTGGCACTGGGACTGCTCTACGCCGCCTACCCGGCCGGGGTGTTCGCGGTCGGTCTCCTGTCGGGCACCTTCACCCGCGCCCGCCGCCACGGCGCTCTCATGGCGGCAGCCGCCGCCGCGTGGGGCATCACCGTGGTCGCACTCGGCTTGGCGGCACAGCTGTGGATCGCGCTGACGGCACTCGTCCTCGGCGGAGCCGTGAACTTCGTGCTCAGCACCTTCCGCAACGCCATCTCCCAAGCCCTCACCGATGACGCCATGCGCGGCCGGATCCAAGGAGCGCTCACCGTCGTCCTCATCGGTGGACCGCAGCTCGCGAACTTGCTGCACGGGACCGCCGCGTCGCTCCTCGGGCCCCGAACAGTGATTTGCGTCGGAGGTCTACTGACCACCACGGCCGTCGCCGCGATCGCATGGCGAGTTCCCGAGCTGCGTTCCTACACGATGTCCACCCCCGGACCACGTCGTGACCCGGACCGCTCAGCGTGATCCGCGCCGGCCTCGCTCCAGGCGCGCGGGCCTGAGGTGTTCCTCCATACGGGCGGCACGTCCCGGCCGGGGGCGCGCGATGACCGGCCCCGGCCCGCCGAACGGATCCACGCCCGGGTTTCACGTCCCGCGGCTCTTCTGCTCGGCATGATAGTCGGCGTCCGTATTCCGCGGCGAATTCCCCGCTTGCGGATCACTTACAGATTTCTCATGAAAGTGTTCTGCAAGAGGGCCGTTGGATTCTTGCCGGCGCCAAGAGAGCGGGCGCCTGCGACGGTGACGCTCAAACGGATGAGTTGAGCGCCGGATTCATCTCTGCGAAAGTACGCAGACCGCCGGCCCCGCGACTCAAAACCGCTCGAAGACCAGTCAAGGAATTCGCATGTCCCGAAGAGTCCTAGCAGCCATCACGCCACTCGCGGCCGTTGTCGCGGGCATGACCGTATTCACCGGGATCGCTCACGCGGCCAACAGCGATTCGGCCGGGAACGTTTTCGACGAGGTGAATGGTTGCTCATTCACGATCGAAGGGGCATCTCCCGCGGTGGACACGAGGACGCAGTCGAAACTCGACCTCGCCCTGCACGCCTCCGGCAACCCGAGGGGCGGCATCTTCCAGGGGTGCGCGGAGAAGTTCGGCGGCGGCAGGCTGATCACTCAGATCGTCTGCGAGCTGGGCTCGTCCGCGGTCCAGAACACTCCTGCGGAGCCCGGCTCGTCCACCGCCATCACCAACGTCAATTTCTGGAACGGGTCCCAGCAGAGCTGGTGTTACGGACGCTTCAGATTCTCCGACGGCACCATCAATCCCGACGGGACCCAGAAGTGGGGGACCGAGTGGAGAATTCCGTGGACCCCGCAGGAAGGATGGGGTCAGCCGATGACGAAGGAGGATCAGCAGAAGGAAGAGAAATCCGGGTTCACCAAACCCGGAAACGCCGACTCCTTCCCCATGTACGACTGTGGCCCGCTGGTCGCGAACCAGCCGAACATGGGCTGCTTCGTGGCCTACGGCACCACCAAGACGTCGAACACGTCAGCGGGTTTCGCCGGTTCCGCAGCCCTCAGGGACGCCGGGAAAACGGAGGCCCTCGGCAGTCTCGACGCTTTCGAGAAGGGAAACGTTTCCTATTTCGGCGGTGCGGCCAACTGCATCGATCTGGCGACCAGCTCCCCCCAGGTCCAGTCGCAGTACGCCTACGACTCGGCGAACCCGAACAACATCTACTGCTATTCCTACGGGGTGTGGCTGTATGGAAAGAAGTCTTCGCAGTGAGGCCTTCCCGCCGCTGACCGTTCCCGGAGTGTGACGGGAGCGGGACGGGGGTGGCCGCCGGGCGACGCGTCCCGGCGGTGAGCGCCGCACGGCGGACGGTCCGCGATCTCGCGGGCCGTCCGTCGTGCGAGCCGGGCGGTGCCGTCGCGGAACCGGGCGGGTTCCTCGTCAGGCGCCTGTGGGACCGCGCGGTCCCCCGTGGCCCTGCCTGCTCACCGGACCGCGCCACGGCACCCTTCCGACCGGCCAATTCGTCTCAAGCGTGTCTTCGTCCCCTGTGACCAGGTTCGGTCACCACCGAAAGTGAACCAGAGCCGAAACCGTGCAGTCCCGCCGAGCATGGTCGTGGTGCGGGGCCGGCTTCAGGAGTCGCGGCGCAGGGAGGACAGCGCCCACAGTTCGGAGATACGCCCGTCGCGCACCCGGAAGATCTCCAGCATGGTCGGTGGCTGCCGGCCGGGAACGCCCCGCACGCTCGTGCGGACGGCGACGGTGTTCCCCTCGACGACCATGTCCTCGACGACGGCCTGCGCGTCAGGGAAGGCCCCGTGGAACTGCTGCCATGCCCGGGTGACCACCGGCACCGGCGAGCAGCCGCTCCTGGTACGCCTGGTGCGATCGCTCGGGGTCTGAGGGTCAGTCGTCCTGTGGCTTGCGCCGGCCGGGGTTGAGGCGGACGGCGAGGTTCTCCAGCTCGACCTTGCGGCCGGTGCCGCTGCGCAGCTCGACCTCGACCGGTGATTCGGTGCCGTGCTCGAGGTAGAGCAGCGGCGGACGCCCGTCCTGCAGGTACTTGTTGCCCCACTGCATCAGGCTCATCACGGCGGGCAGCAGGTCGCGGCCCATGTCGGTGAGCACGTACTCCTCGCGGGCGCGGCCGCCCTCGTCCCGATAGGGGCGCTTGGCCAGCAGCCCTGCCTCGGTGAGGTGCCTGAGCTGCCCGGCCGCGACCCGGTCGGTGAGCCCGGTGCGCCGGGCGAAGGCGCTGAAACGGGTGGTGCCGTAGTAGGCCTCGCGCAGGATCAGCAGCGACGACCGGGTCCCGACGATCTCCAGGGCCTTGACCAGCGAGCAGCCGTCGGTCTTCCACGCGCCGAGGTCCGCCAGCGGTCCCTCCATCACAGCAGCCATGGGACCATGCTACCCGCCATGACTTCACTTATGTATAGTCAGCGCCAAGCTGGCTATACATAAGTGAAGTCAGATGGATGAGAGGCCCCCCATGCCCGAACCCACGTTGACGCCCCTGGCGCCGCCTCGGCACGCCCGGCCCGGCGCCGTCACCTTCGTGCTGTGCGCGGCCGCGTTCATGGCGATGCTCGACGTGTTCGTGGTCAATGTCGCCTTCACCGACATCGGCGCCGCCTACCGGGACTCGAACCTGGCCAACCTCAGCTGGGTTCTGAACGGCTACACCATCGTGTACGCGGCGCTGCTGATCCCGGCCGGGCGGCTGGCCGACCGGCACGGCCGCAAGACCGCCTTCCTGGCCGGCCTCGCCCTGTTCACCGTCGCCAGCGCGGCCTGCGCGGCGGCCCCGTCGCTGTGGTGGCTGGTGACCTTCCGGGTGCTGCAGGCCGCCGGAGCCGCGGCGCTCACCCCGGCGAGCCTCGGCCTGCTGCTCACCGCCCTGCCCGCCGAACGGCGCACCGGCGCGGTGAAGATCTGGGCCACCACGAGCTCCTTCGCCGCCGCGATCGGCCCGGTCGCGGGAGGAGCGCTGGTGCAGCTGTCCTGGCAGTGGGTGTTCCTGATCAACGTGCCCATCGGGATCGCGGTGATCATCGCCGCCTGGCGGCTGATCCCCGTCACCGGCGTCGCCTCCGCGGTCCCGATGCCCGACCTGCTCGGCGTGGCAGTGCTGGCCGCGGCGGTCGGCGCCCTGTCGCTCGGCCTGGTCCAGGGCGGCGCGTGGGGCTGGGCGGACGGGCTGACGATCGCGGCGCTGGCCGCCGCGGCCGCCGGGATCGGCGTGTTCGCCCGCCGAACCGCTCGGCACCCGGACCCCGTCATCGACCCCGCTCTGCTGCGGGTGCCGTCCTTCGTGTGGGCCAACGCCACCGCCCTGGTGTTCTGCACGGCCTTCGGCGCGGCCTTCCCCGCCCTCGTGCTCTGGCTGGAGCACGCCGCCGGGTACAGCGCGATCCAGACCGGCCTGGCGATCGTGCCGGGGCCGCTGATGGTACCGCTGTTCGCCGTCGTCGGGCAGCGCCTGGCCCGGCGCGTCCCGGCCGGAGCCCTGGTCGCCGCGGGCAACCTGCTGTTCTGCGCCGGCGCGCTGCTGCTCGCCGCCGGAGCCTCCGCGGATGTCCGCTACGTCACGCAGGTGCTGCCCGGCTGGCTCGTCATCGGCGTCGGGATCGGGCTGGCCCTGCCCACCATGATCGCCGCCGCCACCGCGAGCCTGCCGCCCGCCCAGGCCGCCACCGGCAGCGGCGTGGTCAACACCAGCCGCCAGCTCGGCTACGTCCTGGGCGTGGCGATCCTCGTCGCCGTCCTCGGCACCCTCGACCTCCCCGCCACGCACCTGCGGGAGGCCTTCCGGCACGGCTGGTGGTTCATCGCCGGCGCCGCCGCCCTCAGCGCCGCCACCGCCCTCGGCATCACCCCGCTGCGGAGGGCCCGCCCGTGACCGCCGCGCCCCCTCCCGCGCACCTGCTCGCACGATCCGCCCCCGCGCCGTACCGTCCGGCAGGTAGAACTTACGCGGCCCCGTCCCCGAGACGGAGGTTCGCATCGCGTTCACCCCCGATCCCAGGTGACGGGCAGGCTGTGCCGCCGTACACCTGCGAGGGATCGGTGCGCAGCGACAGCTCTTCAGCCGGTACGGCGAGCCGCAGCGCCGGGAAGCGGACGAGCAGCACGGGAAACGCGACACGCATCTCGAGGCGGGCAAGCTGCCGGCCGAGGCACTGATGGACGCCGTGGCCGAAGGCCAGATGCCCGGCGGCCGAGCGGCGCAGATCGAGCACGTCGGGGTCTGCGAACCTGGCAGGGTCCCTGTTGGCGGTGTTGATCGCGATGACGACCGTGTCGCCCGCCCTGAGCCGCCTGCCGCCGACCTCCACGTCCTCCAGCACGCCGCGCATACCGGTGGCGGCGACGGACAGGTAACGCAGCAGCTCCTCCACGGTGTCGGCGGCCAGGCCGGGGGCGCCGCGCAGGGCGGTGAGCTGGGCCGGGTCGCGCAACAGGGCGAAGGTGCCGAGCGCGAGCATGTCGGCGGTGGTGTCGAGCCCGGCGCCGAGCAGGAACGCGGCCACGCCGCCGAGCTCCTCGTCGGTCAGGTCGCCGCCGGTGGCCAGGTCGCTGGGCAGGTCGTCGGTCGGCTTGGCCCGCTTGGCGAGCGCGAGCCCCCGCAGGCAGGTGCCGAGCTCGACGAAGGCGGCGTACTGCGCCTCAGCACTCCCGGCGTCCGGCAGGGCCCGGGTGGAGCTCTGGAACCGGTCGTGGTCCTCGTACGGCACGCCGAGCAGCTCACAGATCATCAGCGCTGGCACCGGCTGCGTGAAGAGGGTCCCAGTAGCAATGAAGAAATTTCCACCGGAGTAGCGTCTGAGCTGCAACGATTCGGGGCCCCTGCGGCTAGGGCCTCGATTTGCCCACGGTGCTGAT
>NZ_JBHMBS010000044.1:0-20519 GCF_042428775.1 Streptosporangium vulgare
CGCGGCTGGCCTGACATGCCGCAGTTCGGCCGAGCGATGATGGACGTCTTCTCGAAGTCCATCAACTCCGCATCCGCATGAACACACCTGGCCGGTCCCGGTGACGGCACTTCGGACCGTCACCGTCGACGGCTCTCCCGTCCACGTCCTGGAGAGCGGCACCGGGCCCGCGGTGCTGATGCTGCACGGCTCCGGACCCGGTACGACCGGATCCGGCGCCTGGGCGACGACGGCACAGGCGCTGGGCACGTCCTGGCGCCTGGTGGCTCCTGACCAGGCGGGGTTCGGCCGTACACCGATGCCGGCGGGCTCCAGGGGTGGGCTCCGGCTGTGGACGGAGCAGGCCGCGGGCCTGATGGATGCTCTCGGTGTCGAGCACTACGCCGTGGTGGGTCACTCCATGGGCGGTGCCGTGGCGCTGGCGTTGGCGGCCGCGCGTCCCCAGCAGGTCACCCACGTCGTGGCGGTCTCGACGATGGGCGCCCCCGGGGCGCCGCTGTCCGCCGAGCTCGACGCGCTCTGGGCCGCCCCCGCCGACCCGCTCGGGGCACGAGACATGTTGAGTCGCCTCGTCCTCGACCAGGCGCTCGTGACCGAGTCGGCCGTCGCCGCCCGTGCGGCCTCGATGCGAGCGGGGGCGGCCGCGTTCGCGTCGTTGTTCCCTCCACCCAGGGCACGTTGGGCCGACGATCTCACCCTCTCGGCGCGAACGCTGGCAGGGGTCCGCGCGCCCGTGCTGCTCGTCCACGGCGCCGAGGACCGGGTCACCCCGCTCGGGACGGCAGCCCTGCCCCTGCTCGAACACCTGGCCGATGTCCGTCTGCACGTGCTCGGCCGATGCGGGCACGTGCCGCCGCTGGAGCACCCGCACGACTTCAGGCGACTCCTGTCGTGCTTCCTCGGCCGGGAACGAGGTCACTGATTGCTGCGACAGGTCCACAGCCCGTGCTCAAGCAGATCAGCATGAAGCAGGCGTGATCCGCGCAGAAGCTAGCGCCCTCCCCGAGACCCGAGCCATGACGAGGCAGTGGCCGAGGTCATCGCTCGACTGAGCTTCCCCCGCAGGACGGACACCTCGTCTGAGTCGACCTTGGGTCGGCTGGGAAGGAAGAGACCCGTGCCTGCACCTCACTCGGATGTGGGTCGGTGCTTGGCCGGAACCGTGGCATATCGACCCCGCGGTCAAGACCCGAGGTGGCTACCGCAAAGCCATGACCTTGTTCGGGCTCTTCTCTGCCGTAACTCTCACTCTCGGCGTTGGATTCGCCGACGGCGGGGTGGCCGTCCGGCGAGACCATCGCCACCGAGCCCGGCCCGGACGGCGGTCACACCCTGCGCAGCGTGCCGGTGCTGAGCCCGCTTGGCCGCCGCCTGGCGCCACCTGGCGCCGCCTGACCACCCCCGGGCAGATTGGCCCCACCGCACTCCGGCTGAACCGTGGCCGCGTCACCGCCCTGAAAAAGATTCCGGCCGGCACGTAGAGGAACGACGGACGCCTCCGACTTCTCGGTGAAGGTGCCAGATGGGCGCCGGAACGCGGGAGGCGGCAAGATGAGCAAGGTCACGTGTGACATGGGGATGTCCCTCGACGGCTTCGTGGCAGGACCGAACCAGAGCCTGGAGCACCCGCTCGGTGAGGGTGGTGCGAAGGAGTGCCTGCATCGGTGGATGTTCGAGGAACCCGAGCGGCACACCGCGGTGCTCGAGGGGATTACCGCGGCCGGGGCCTTCATCATGGGCCGCAACATGTTCGGTCCCGGCCGCGGCGTCTGGGATCTGGAGTGGAAGGGCTGGTGGGGTGAGGAGCCGCCCTATCACGGGCCGGTCTTCGTGCTCACCCATCACCCGCGCGAGCCGTTGGCGATGAAGGGCGGCACGACGTTCGTCTTCGTCACCGACGGGATCGAGGCGGCGATGGCCAGGGCGCGCGAGGCCGCCGGTGACCGCGATGTCGCCGTCGCCGGTGGCGCCGAGACGGTGAACCGGTATCTGGCGGCGGGGCTCATCGACGAACTGCGCCTGCACGTCGCGCCCGTGATCCTCGGCAGGGGTGAGCGGCTGCTCGACAACCTCGGGAACATCACCCTCGAACCCGTCGGTGACCCCGCGGGCACCGGCCTCGTCACCCACCTGACGTACCGGGTGATCCGGTAGCGCCTCCGGCCCCGCGGCGAGGCGTGGCCGGACGTGGCCAGGCGTCTGCCACCGGGCGGCGGCGGGGGGCCGCCCGGTGGCGCGAACCGGACGACCCGGATCCTGCGGTTCTTCCGATGAGGGTGGGCCGGTGCGACCCCGATGAGGGCGGGCCGTGCGATCCGCGCCGTCCGGACGGCTGCGGACATCGCGGACGTTTCGCGGTGACACCGTGCCGGGCGCCCTGGCGTCCTCGGCAGTGCGTGTAAAAAAGCTTTGACACCATGTCTAGGGTGCTTTACCTTGGTTGATGTCAGCTTTGTTTTACATGAGGGGCGGGCATGGCCTTCGAGGAAAAGCGCGCCTGGGTGATGATCGTGGTCTCCGTCGTCGCGTACACGATCTACGTGGTGACCGTCCTGAGCCGGGCCGGCGACGGCCCGCTCACCGACGTCGCCTACGCGGGGACGCTGCTGTGGACCATCGGTGGCGCCATCGTCGCCGCGATCGTGGCCCACATCGCGATGGCCGCCGCGGGTGGCCACGGCGCCGACCGCACCGACGAGCGCGACCGTGAGATCAACCAGGTGGGCGAGCGCATCGGGCAGTCGATCGTCGTCATCGGCGCGCTCGCCGCGATGGTGATGGCCGTCGCCGAGCTGCGCCACTTCTGGATCGCCAACGCCGTCTACCTGGCGTTCGTGCTGTCCTCGGTGCTCAGCTCGTTTGCCAAGATCATGGCGTACCGCAAGGGCGGTTTCCAGACGTGGTGAAGCCGACGCAGGTCACCAACGCGATCCGGGCCCTGCGCTTCGCGCACGACGAGATGACCCAGGCCGAGCTGGCCGACCGGGTCGGCGTCACCCGCCAGACCATCATCGCGATCGAACAGGGTCGCTATTCCCCCTCGCTGGAGATGGCGTTCCGCATCGCCCGGGTGTTCCGGGTCGGACTCGACGACGTCTTCCAGTACCCCGACACCGAAGGAGACCCCCCATGAGAGCGATAGTCCAGGACGAGTACGGCCCGCCGCACGTGCTGAGCCTCGGCGAGGTCCCGACCCCGACCCCCGGCGCCAACGACGTGCTGGTCCGGGTCCACGCGGCCGGCGTCGACTACGGCGTGTGGCACATCATGACCGGGCTGCCGCTCGTCGGCCGCCTCGGCTTCGGCCTGCGCCGGCCCCGCAACCGGGTGCCGGGCATGGACGTGGCCGGCGTCGTGGAGTCCGTCGGCGCCAACGTGACCGCGTTTCGCCCCGGCGACGAGGTGTACGGCGCGGGGACCGGCACGTACGCGCAGTTCGCGCTCGCCCGCCCGGGCAAGCTCGCCCGCAAGCCCGCCAACCTGAGCTTCACCGAGGCGGCGGCCGTACCCGTGTCGGGGGTGACCGCGTTGCGGACGGTCGGCCAGGTCACCGCCGGTGAGAAGGTGCTGGTCATCGGCGCCGGCGGGGGAGTGGGCAGCTTCGCGACGCAACTCGCGGTCGCCGGCGGCGCCCACGTCACCGGCGTGTGCAGCACGGCCAAGGCCGACCTCGTGCGGTCGCTGGGCGCCCAGGCCGTCATCGACTACACGCGCGAGCCGCTCACCGGGACGTACGACCTGATCCTCGACATCGCGGGCATCCGGCCGCTGGCCCTGCTGCGCGGGCTGCTCACCGAGCGCGGCCGGCTCGTCATCGTCGGCGGCGAGGGCGGCGGCCGGTGGTTCGGCGGGCTCAGCCGGCTGCTGGCCGTCCGGCTGATCAACCCGTTCACGCGCCGGCGGCTGGACGCGCCGATCGCGCTGACCCGCACCGCCGACCTGGACGCGTTGCGCGACCTCATCGAGGCCGGGGCCGTGCGACCGGCCGTCGGGCGCACGTACTCGCTGGAGGAGGCCGCCACCGCGGTGGGTGACCTGGCGGCGGGCAACGCGCCCGGAAAGCTCGTCATCACCGTTGATTGACCCCAGGGTGCCGGGATCGATGAGCCACAGGCTCAACGCCGCACGGGACTCATGACACGCTTCCCACCGGCCCCCAGAGGGCGGCGCGATCGCTCCTGGACCACCGCACATGGCTACGCGGAGCCACTCTTCCCAGGTCGGCCCGAACCCGTTGGGCTCGATTCCGGGGACACCGGCCGCGCCGAGAATGCGCAGGACGAGATAGGGGAGGAAGGCGCAACAGCCGCTGTAGACGATCCACCGCACCGCGGAAGGCACCGCCTGCGGCACGGAATGGCGCCGGCCCGACACCTGTGGCGGATGCGCCCGGCCGCACCGGGCGCAGACACCGGCACTACGGCGGGCATGCGCCAGGGCGGTGGCCACGAACAGGGCTCCGACGAGGGTCAGGCACAACCGTTCGGCGAAGATCACTCAGGCGCTGTCGCCATGATGGTCGGTGACGGCGCCGGTCAGGACCAGCTCGATCAGGTTGAGCAGCACCCAGCAGCTCCCCGCCAGGGCCGACGCCGCCACGCCCCACGCGGCGGCCGACACGGCACGGGGCGGCACCCGTGCGCCCCACGGCCGCACCGTGGCGGCCGCGACCACGGATCCGGCGAGCAGTACGGCCGCGCCCGGCCACGTGACGTCGGGCAGGCCGAGGTCCGTGACGCCGAGGAACGAGCGATACCCCATGAGCGCGGCCACCAGCAGCACGCAGCCGTACGCGGCGGCGGCTCCGCTCGCGGCGTACCCCGCCCACGACGCCCACCGCTGCCACCACCTGACCGACGGCGCGACAACCGTGCGATCATCGAGAGATCGCCTCATGCGGACCTCCGCGGGCTGGGGAAGAAGGCCTGGGAAGCCTGCTCCACCGAACCTTTGATTTCGCTGAGGGGCGCTGAGAACCTCCTCAGCGACTTGGGGTAGGCGGACTCGCAATGGGCCGTGATCGAACCACCGCTGCCGCGACGAGCCCCGTGGCATGACAGCCGACCGTCACCCGAGATCGGCTTCACGACCGGCTGCCCCAAGCGGTCCGCCACCCGCGCGACCACTTCATGCCCGCATCGTCATGCTTGCGATCGATCGAGAGAGCCGTGGACACGAACGCATACGTGATGATTCATCATCCGCGGTCGCCGGGGACGTGGTGTCAGGCCTGGTCGTGGAGCTCGGTGCGGGTGGTTTCCGCTTGTTCGGCGATGGTGGCCAGGACCGGCGGCGGGACGTTCTTGTCGCGGAAGGTGTCTACGAGCTGGTCCAGCACGGTGTCGGCCTGTTTGAGGTCGCCGGCGCGGGCGTGCGCGCGGGCCAGGCGGCGCATGGTGGCGTTGAGGGTGATGTTGTCGACCCCGGCGTCGGTGCCGGTGTCGAGGGTGGTCTGCACGACCGCGCCGAGTTCTTCGATGCTGGTGTCGGTGTCGGCGGGCCGCACACCGATGCCGTTCTTGCCGAGGGTCAGGAAGTGACGTCCGGCGTTGGTGCCCTTGACCATGTGCGCGTACACCGCGAGCGGGTGGTCGGGGTGGGTGGCGATGAGCTGGTCCAGGGCGGCGTTGCCTTCGGCCAGTTGCGGGGCGTCGGAGCCCAGCAGCGCCAGCAGGGTGCCCTGCTGTGCGCCCATCAGCAGGTCGCCCGCCTGCCGGTCCTGTTCGCTCTGTGGCGGGCTGACCTCGATCGTGTGCTCGGGTGAGGTGAGGGTGGAGCCGTCGGGGGCCCGGTAGAGGGCGCGCAGCCGGTAGCTGCCGGGCTGGGCGAAGGTGAGACCGTCGGCGCCGAAGCCGAGGTAGGCGCTGTCGTAGAGGGCGGGGGTCTGGGCGTCGAGGGTGATGCGGCGGTCGCGGCTGCCGCAGGCACGGGCGATGGGCCGGAAGGGGCGGATGGCTCCGGCCGGGTCGGTGACCAGGATGTTCAGGTTGTCGCCGCGGGGGCTGAGGTTGGGAAAGGCGTCGGCGTGGGGGGTGCTGCCGTCCAGGGACAGTTTGATCTCGGTGACGACGGGTTCCCCGTGGGAGAAGGTGTCGCGTCCGTACAGCTCCAGCCGCAGCCCTGACCGGCTGGCCGGTGGCGGGTCGAACCGCTCCAGGGCGGGACGGTCGGCGGCACGGTCGGCGGCACGGTCGGCGGCCCCGGTCTCGTAGGAGTTGCCACCCAGGACGATGTTGTGGTAGAAGCCGTGGCGCAGGTGCTGTAGTTCGTTGGCGGTGAACTGGTAGGCGAAGGCCGCCCAGAAGGCGTCCGTGCCTTTCTCTCCGTTCGGGCCCTGGTAATTCTGGGGATAGTTCATCCACGACAGGTCGCCGTAGCCGCCGCGCGGCCCGAGCGGCTGCGGGGGAACGGCGTCGGTCTTCTCGAAGGAGTGCGTCAGGTTGAGGGCGTGGCCGATCTCGTGGACCCAGGTGCGGAGCTCCTGGCGGGTTCCGGCTATCCCCTCATCGACCAGGTTGCTGTGGAACACGGCCATCCCTTGGCGTTGGGACGATTCCCCGAGGTAGTCGAACATGATGCCCCGCGTGTCACCGACCGTCTTTTCGGCGTAACGGGTGGCGATGAAACTCCACAGCTTCCACTGCTCGGTGTTCCGATGGCCGCTGAAGTTGCTGACCATCGCGGCATGGAGTTCGGCGTCGGACCACAGCAGGTCCGCGCCCGCCCCCTCGACGCCGATCTCGTTGACGACGGCGCCGGAAGTGCGCAGCTCGATCCCGACCTCGGCGTAGACCGACTGGACGGTGAGCAGCTTCTTGGCCAGGCCGGGCGGGCGGGGGTAGCTGGTGGTGGCGTACTGGGGGGCCGGTTTGGTGCCCGCCATGGCGTCGACCTCCCAGTCGATGGTGCGCAGGAACCGGGAGACGTAGGCGCAGGTGTAGGTGGTGGGCCAGCTTCCGTCGGCCGCGCTGCGGGTGAGGGTGGCGGTGCCGCCGGGAGAGAGCTTGTCCACGACCACCGAGATCTTCGGCAGCTCGGTCTTGTTGGCGAACGTCACGGTGCCGGTGATGGTGGCCGGCAGCGTGACGGGCTGGCTCCCCTTCAGGACGAAGGAGTTGAGGTACTCGTCGCCGGGGTCGGTGAACGTGTCACCGGAGATCACCGGCAGCGGGCCCGTCAGATCGACGCGCAGATCGACCCGCTCACCGTCGGCCGTGCCGGAGAAACGCCCGGCGGCCGGCAGCCGGGGCCTGTGGTACTCGGCGGGCATGGCGCCGAGGCCGGCCGACACCTGGGCGTAGCTGCCGACGACCACCGGGCCTGTGTTCCAGTCGAGGTACAGCGCCCGGTCACCTTTGATCAACAGAGTCCGGTAGAAGGCGCCTCCTCCCTGGAGGAAGGCGGCGTGGTCGAAGTCACCGCTCATGTCCGCGGGCAGATTCCTCCACCCCGCGTGGGCGGTGCCGAGCTCGGTCAACGGCCCTTCGAAGTAACAGCCCCGGCTGCCCTGGGGGCTCCACTCGATGATCGCGCACCGGTTCCCCTTGAACAGCATGGTGCGGTGGTTCGGCAGTTGCATGACGGTGTCGATGTCGCTGCGGTAGGCGGGCGGGATGTGCTTCCCGAAGTTCGGATGACCGGTGACCGGCCCCTGATACTTGGCGCCGTGGCCGTTCCAGACCCAGTCCAGGCACTGGTCTCCGACGATGAAGATCGACCGGCGGGGGTATTCGGTCACCATGACCTCGAACGCCGCGTCGGTGCAGCCGGCGAACGGCTCGGGCATCCCGGCCAGCTCCCCGAAAAAGGCCTGCGCCAGCGGGCCCTCCGACAGCAGCTTCTCCTGGGTGATGAACGCGGCCCGGTCCTCCCGCAGGACCAGTGCTCTCCACGGATCGTCCCGCGTCGGAAGGACCGCGTCGAATCCAGTGGTCTTCGCCCGTACGAACCCCATTCGCGCCTCCTGGCCGGGCCCTGAGGGCCCACGCCGCTGACGCTAGGAGAGCGTTCCAACACCCGCAATGACCACAACATGTCAGGTCAAACCGAAACAAACGGAGTGAAGACCGCATTTCATTACGGGCCGCCTACTACCTCCCGGCCACCACCGGCGGCGCCCGTACCGCCTGTCCGCCTCGGCCCACCTCGGCGCGAGACCACAGGTCCAGGTCGAAAGCACCCGAGCCCAAGCCCCGACCTGGCCGTCAACAGGGTGGATCACATCGATCCTGCCACCCCCGCCCCATCAGCCTCGGAAGAGGACCGCCGTAAACACCGCCGCCCCTTGGCACCATCCGGCCACCGTCGGCGCAGCAGCCACGGCCCCACCGGACCGTCCTCGCTCCCGTCGCCTCGGGCGCCTCGCCTCGCCTCGGACGGTGACGGGGACGCCGGGTCACAACCGGATCAGGTCGATCATGAACACGCGCACGCACGCGCTCCCGCAGGTCGAAGGAAGACCTACCAAGACTTGAATCAGTCAATCTCTTAAATTCTTCATCTTCATGGGGGTATGTTGGAGCCATGACCGCATCCCAGCCCCCGACCACCGCCGAGGAGCTGCGAGGTGCCGGCCTACGGGTGACGGCGGCCCGTGTCGCACTGCTCGAAACCGTCCGAAACGGTGACCATCTCGATGTCGAGGCGCTCACCTCGGGAGTACGTGACCGTATCGGCCAGATCTCCCTTCAGGCCGTGTACGAAGGTCTCCACGCGCTCACCACCGCGGGCCTCGTCCGTCGTATAGAACCGCCGGGCAGTCCGGCCTTGTTCGAGGGGCGGGTCGGCGACAACCACCACCACATCGTGTGCCGATCGTGCGGTGTCGTCGCCGACGTCGACTGTGCGGTCGGTGAGGCGCCCTGCCTGACCGCGTCGAACGATCACGGCTTCGCGATCGACGAGGCCGAGATCATTTACTGGGGCGTGTGCCTCGACTGTTCCACCGCAAGCTGATCCGGAAGGATTTCCATGACCGAGAACCACGACGCGATCGTCCCCGGCACGAAGAGCGGGGGTGAAGCAGGCGGCTGTCCGATCGCGCACGACTCCGTGACCGCGCAGGGCAGCGAGAGCGAGAACCCGGCCATCGACTCGCCGACCCCGAAGACCGGCGGTCGTCCGCGCACGAACCGGGACTGGTGGCCCAACCAGCTCGACCTCTCGGTACTGCGCACGCACTCCTCCAAGAGCACCCCGCTGCCGGAGGGCTTCAGCTACGCCGAGCAGCTCGCCCAGCTCGACGTCGAGGCCCTCAAGCAGGACATCGTCGAGGTGCTCACCACCTCGCAGGACTGGTGGCCGGCCGACTTCGGCCACTACGGCGGCCTGATGATCCGGATGAGCTGGCACGCCGCGGGCACCTACCGCATCCACGACGGTCGCGGCGGGGCCGGCGACGGCTCCCAGCGTTTCGCCCCGCTCAACAGCTGGCCCGACAACGCCAACCTCGACAAGGCCCGCCGGCTGCTGTGGCCGGTCAAGCAGAAGTACGGCCAGAAGATCTCCTGGGCCGACCTGCTCGTGCTCGCCGGCAACGTCGCCCTGGAGTCCATGGGGTTCAAGACCTTCGGCTTCGGTTTCGGCCGCGAGGACATCTGGGAGCCGGAGGAGATCTTCTGGGGTCCGGAGGACGCCTGGCTCGGCGACGCGCGCTACGTCACCGACAATTCGATGTCGCCGGACGTCGGCGCGACCGAGATGGGTCTCATCTACGTCAACCCGGAGGGCCCCCGCGGCAACGCGGACCCGGCCGCGGCGGCGTACTTCATCCGCGAGACCTTCGGGCGGATGGCGATGAACGACGAGGAGACCGTCGCTCTCATCGCCGGTGGCCACACGTTCGGCAAGACCCACGGCGCCGGGATCGCGGACGACCACGTGGGGCCGGAGCCCGAGGGCGCGCCGCTGGAGTCACAGGGGCTGGGCTGGCTGAGCACCTACGGCACCGGCAAGGCCGGAGACACGATCACCAGCGGTCTCGAGGTGACGTGGACCGACAAGCCGACGCAGTGGAGCAACCGTTTCTTCGAGATCCTCTTCGGCTACGAGTGGGAGCTCACCACGAGCCCCGGCGGCGCGAAGCAGTGGGTCGCGAAGGACGCCGAGGCGATCATCCCCGACGCCCACGACCCGTCGAAAAAGCACAGGCCGACGATGCTCACGACCGACCTGTCGCTGCGCGTCGACCCGGCGTACGAGAAGATCTCCCGCCGTTTCCTGGAGCACCCCGACGAGTTCGCGCTGGCCTTCGCCAAGGCCTGGTACAAGCTGCTGCACCGCGACATGGGCCCGGTCAGCCGCTTCCTCGGGCCGTGGGTCGCCGAACCCCAGCTGTGGCAGGACCCGGTGCCGGCCGTCGAGCACGAACTGGTGGGTGACGGCGACATCGCCTCCCTGAAGGCCAAGGTCCTGGAGTCCGGCCTCACGACCGCCCAGCTGGTCTCCACCGCCTGGGCCTCCGCCGCGAGTTTCCGGTCCACCGACAAGCGCGGCGGCGCCAACGGCGCCAGGATCCGTCTGGAGCCGCAGCGGAGCTGGGAGGTCAACCAGCCCGAGCAGCTCGCGACGGTCCTGGACACCCTCGAGGGCATCCAGCGTGAGTTCAACGAGGCCGGCGGCGCGAAGATCTCGCTTGCCGACCTGATCGTGCTGGCCGGCTCGGCCGCCGTCGAGAAGGCCGCTCGCGAGGCCGGCGTGACGGTGACGGTACCGTTCCGTCCGGGCCGCACCGACGCCACCCAGGAGCAGACCGACGTCGAGTCCTTCCGGGTCCTCGAGCCCCGCGCCGACGGGTTCCGCAACTACCTGTCCTCCGGCGAGAAGACCCCGCCGGAGGTGCTGCTCGTCGAGCGTGCCTACATGCTCGGCCTGACCCCGCCCCAGATGACCGTCCTCGTCGGCGGCCTGCGCTCTCTCGGAGCCAACGTCGGCGGTACCCGGCACGGCGTCCTCACCGACCGGTCCGGCGTGCTCACCAACGACTTCTTCACCAACCTGCTCTCCCCGGGCACCCGGTGGAAGGCGTCGGAGTCCGAGGAGCACGTGTACGAGATCCGCGACGTGAACACCGACGAGGTGAAGTGGACCGCCACCGCGGTCGACCTCGTCTTCGGCTCCAACTCCCAGCTCCGAGCCCTCGCGGAGGTCTACGCCAGCCAGGACGCCTCCGACAGGTTCGTGACCGACTTCGTCGCGGCCTGGACCAAGGTCATGGAGCTCGACCGGTTCGACCTCAGCTGATCCATCTCCACCCTGCGAGCCCGGTCGAGTCACCATGATCGACCGGGCTCGTCCGCTGCCGGACCCGGCACGGCCGCCGTCACCGACCTCGGCGCGACCGTCCGGCCCGGCCTCATCCGGTCGCGATCTCAGCCCGAGCCGCGCCGGAACCGGCCTTGGCGCCGCTTCGGCGAGCACGAACGGGTGCCGGACGCGTCGCGGGACCGTGCCGAGGCCGCCGTCACACCGGCCGCGCCGGCCTCAGGTGTCGAGCCGGGCGGCGTCCGGCCGGGCCGACTCACCGGTCCAGCTCGACAGCAGCCGCAGGGCGTGCTCGGAGGGGGAGCCGGGTTCGGCGGTGTGGACGGCGAGGGTCTGGTCGGGGTCGCCGTCGGGGGTGAGGGCCTCGTAGTCCAGAGTGAGCTCGCCGACCAGGGGATGGTGGTAGCGCTTGCTGCCGAAGGTCCGGTGGTGCACGTCGTGCTCGGCCCACCAGCGGCGGAAGTCTCCGTCCCGCAGGGACAGCTCGCCGATCAGCTCGGCGAGGCGGGGGTCGCGGGGGTGGCGCCCGGCGTAGAGGTGCAGCGCCGCGACGGTGCCGCGGGCGGACGCCTGCCAGTCGGCGTACAGGGCGCGGGCGGTCTCGTCGAGGAAGATGAAGCGGGCCATGTTGCGCTCCCGGTGCGGCAGCGCGTCGAAGTCGGTGAACAGGACGCGGGCCATCCGGTTGGCGGCCAGCACGTCCATACGGTGGCCGAGGATCAGGGCCGGGGCGTCGCCGAGGGTCTCCAGCACCCGGTACAGGCCCGGCCGCACCCGCTGCGGCGGCATCGGCCTGCTCCGCCCGCGGGCGGGCCTGGCCACGGTGAACAGGTGCTCACGTTCCGTCTCGTCCAGGCGCAGCGCGCGGGCGAGAGCCTCCAGCACCGCCTCGGACACGTTGACGTCGCGACCGCGCTCCAGGCGGATGTAGTAGTCCACGCTCACTCCGGCGAGCAGGGCGACCTCCTCCCGGCGCAGGCCCGGAACCCGGCGGGTCCCCGGCTGCGGGGGCAGGCCCGCCTCCCGCGGGCCGCGCCGGGCCCGGCGCGAGCGCAGGAACTCCCG
Source organism: Streptosporangium vulgare (assembly GCF_042428775.1). NCBI lineage: Bacteria > Bacillati > Actinomycetota > Actinomycetes > Streptosporangiales > Streptosporangiaceae > Streptosporangium > Streptosporangium vulgare. The sequence goes on from NZ_JBHMBS010000044.1 coordinate 12,328, forward strand.
CAGCTCGGTGTTGCCCCCGGCCAGGGGGGACTGGTCGCTCATCTCCCCAGGCTAGGTGAGGTGTGGCGGTGGATCGCCGTCCGTGGGGGGTACTGCCGGACCCCGGGTGGGAGGGGGCCCCTTTCCCGTGCCGGGGCCGGGAGCCGCCGGTGGTTGGTTGGAAGGGGGACACCGGGGCCCGGCCGTCGCGGAGCCGTCGGCGCCCCCGCTCCCGGCGCCTGGTCTGGGGTACGACAGAAAGGCAGTCCCATGATCGAACCAATCTCCCCCGTCACACCGTTCACCGCGCGGTCGACCGCCGCCGAGGTCGTACGCGGCGTCGACCTCACCGGCCGCCGCGCCGTCGTCACCGGCGGGGCGTCCGGCATCGGCATCGAGACCGCCCGCGCGCTCGCCGGCGCGGGTGCGGAGGTGACCCTGGCGGTACGCGATCCCCGGGCCGGTGAGCGCGTCGCCGCGGAGATCGGCGGACGGGTCCGCGTCGCGTCGCTCGACCTCGCCGACCAGGGGTCCGTCGCGGCCTTCACCGCCGCCTGGGACGGCCCCCTGCACATCCTGGTCAACAACGCCGGGGTGATGATGACTCCCGAGCTGCGGACGCCGCAGGGCTGGGAGCTGCAGTTCGCCACCAACCACCTCGGCCACTTCGCGCTGGCCACCGGACTGCACCGGGCGCTCGCGGCGGCCGGGCGGGCCCGCGTCGTGGCGCTCAGCTCGGTCGCGCACCTGCGCGAGCCGGTGGACTTCGACGACCTTCACTTCCGGGTGCGCGCCTACGACGCCAGAGCCGCCTACGCCCAGTCCAAGACGGCCAACGCGCTGTTCGCGGTCGAGGCGAACCGGCGCTGGGCCGATGACGGCATCACCGTCAACGCGGTGCACCCGGGGGCTATCCTCACCAACCTCACCCGGCACATGAGCCGGGAGGACCTCGACGCCTCCGTCGCCAGTGGCTACGTCTTCAAGACGCCCGAGCAGGGCGCGGCCACCTCCGTGCTGGTCGCGGTCTCGCCGCTGCTGGAGGGCGTGGGCGGCCGCTACTTCGAGGACTGCGCCCCGGCCCGGCGCCACGTGCCGGGGACCTCCGGCGGGGTCGCGGACCACGCCCTCGACCCCGGCGCGGCCGACCGGCTCTGGCGAGTCTCCGTCGACACGCTCGGCGCGTTCGGCACGCTCGGCGCGTGATGCGGTGACGCCGCCGACGCCCCGGCCGCCCGCCACCTGACCCGCGCCACACGATCACCACCGGGCTACGGCCCCTCCGCGGGATCCGACGGTCGTTCTCCGGCGGCCACCCGGGTCAGGTGTCAGGGGCAGAAGGCGGCGTCGATGAACTCCTCCACCGGTTCGTCCTGTTGGTCGGTGTCAGCGAGGTTCAGCGACATGCTCACCTGCGTGGTGGCCCGGCGCGAGGACCATGCCTGCGTCCGGTATCCGGGGAACGAGCCGGTGTGCCCGTACCTCAGCCCCGCACGGGGGGTCTTCCTGCCGGTGATGCCCAGCCCGTAGGGCCGGTCGTCGGTGATCTCCAGCATCTGCTCCAGCGACTCGGCGGGCAGCAGGCGGCCGGACAGCAGCGCGGCGTACAGGGTGTTGACGTCGGCCGCGGTGGAGATCATCTCCCCGGCCGGTCCGGCCTGGGCCGGGTTCAGCTCTGTGACGTCCCGCGGCTCCCGGTCGCCGGGGAAGGTCGCGTAGTGGTGAGCGTGCGGGCCGGGGATGGCGATGTCCTGTCCCGGCAGGACGGTCTGTCCCAGCCCGGCGGGGGTGATCACTTGCTGGGTCAGGTAGGTGCGCCACGGTTCGCCGGTGACCTCCTCGATGATCAAACCGAGGATGGCGTAATTGGTGTTGCAGTAGGCGTGCTCGCTGCCCGGCGTGAATGCCAGGCCCCGGGGGGCGACGCTCGCCACCAGGTCGCGCGGTTCGGGAACCGTCGCGCGCAGCCCCTGCGGTGTGAAGGGCAGATCGTCCGCGTACTCGGCCATGCCGCTGGTGTGATTCAGCAGGTTCCGTACCCTGATCTCATCGCCGTCCGGCAGGAGTCCGGGCAGGTGGCTCTCCACCGTGTCCTCCAGCGAGAGGCGCCCATCGGCGACCAGCTTGAGCACCCCGGTCGCGGTCACGGTCTTCGTGATCGACCAGGCACGGAACCGCCCGTCCACGGCCGGGGGAGCCTGGCCGCCGCGTTCGGCCTTTCCGCTGGACAGCCGGTAGGTCCGGCCCTCGTGGCGGACTTCGGCGAGCACGCCGACCGCTCCGGCTTCGACGATCGCGTCAAGGCGTTCCTGGAGGAGAGATCGGTAGACCTGGGGGGACACAGGGGGCGCGGCGGTGGAGCAGCCTGAGGCCGGCGTGAGCGGTGGGCGCATGCTTCATTGTCGAGGCGATCACAGCGGAAATCACCCCAGGACCTGTTTCGCGGATCACCGAATGGCGCGATCCGCGTCCTCTGCCGCGTGCGCCGCAGGTGGCGGCGTGGTGGGTCGCGCCGATCGCGGGCCTGAGTGAAAATTTCAGTCTCGACGTGCGCGGATGCCTGCCCGCGCCCCCGGCGCTGGTCGGTCCGGCCTGCCCGGTCTTATGGTGACGGCCTCGGACCTCCGGCCTCCCGTGAGAGGGACACCATGACACTCAGCGTTCGTCATCCTGCCCGGGTTCTGCGCCTCGCCCTCGTCGCCGCCCTGACGCTGACCGCCGGCGCGGTGCTGTCCGCTCCCACCGCGCTCGCCGCCACCTATCGCTCGGCCACCTCCTCGGGCTGGGGCCCCAGCCCGGAGGCGGGAAAGGCGGCCGCCGCGAACAACGCCCGCGCCGCGCTGAACCAGCAGGCCGGCGCGGCGGGCGAGGTCTGCTCGGGCGTGTCCGTCACCACCAGGCACCTCTACACCGCGCCCGACGGTTCGGCGTGGATCTACGAGGCGACCGCGTCGGGCAACTGCGTGGTCTCGCTGCCGCTGTCGCACACCGTGTCGCGCGCCTAGCTCCGTCAGGGCGGCGGCACGAGCCCGTACGCCGTCGAGAACGGCTCGCGGACTCCCCCCCGATCCGCAGGATCTCAAGCATTGCTCGGTTCCCGGTGTGAACGGCGTTTCCGCTGGATCAGCAGGAACGTGATCGCCGCGAGTGCGGCGAGGACGCCGATGACAAGCGCCAGCACGAGGTAGGAGTCTGTGTCCATCTCCGCCTTGACCGCTTGCGCGGTCCCCGTGGCGGGGAACTGGATGGTCGCTTCGGCGGTGCGTTTCGTCAGCCCGCTCTCCAGGCGCATACGGGCACGCCACGGGCCATCGGGTACCTGCTCGGTGAGGGCGACGGTGACGGGTCCGACGTCGCCGGGAGCGAGCGTCGTGCCCGTTTCGACCTTGAACGGTCCCGCGCTGTGGTGCAGGCTTCCGGAGCTGCTGGTCAGTTTCAGGTCGCCGCTCAGGTCGAGGGCGCGGCCTCCGGTGTTGTGCACCTGCGCCAGGACGATCTGCTGACCGGTGGGTGACCGTTGGGCCGTCAGCGAGTCGATGGTGAAGTCCGATGCCGGCGGGTTGCCGCGGCCGACGTCCAGGTAGAGCCGGATGCCGACGCGGTTGATCTGGGCGACGCCGCCGGCGGGTGGCGCGGCCTTGGCCGTCTCGGCCCAGATCATGGCGTAGCGCTCTCCGGGGGCGGCATCATCGGGCACGCTGATGGTCGCGGTGACCGCCGAGCGGCCCTGTGGGGCCAAGATCACCTCATGCCGGTCCAGGGTGGTCCAGGTGGACAGCTCATTGGCGGTGTGATCGGCGGCGAACTGGAATTTCCGGTCGCGGATCTGTGCCGCGGCCGTGTAGATCGAAAGCTGCTTGGGCGAGCCGGTCGTGTTGAACACCTCGACCCGCCGGTGGATGACGCTACCCGGCGCGAGGTGATCGATGATGTAGGTCCAGGCCCGCTTGTCGGCTCGGGCCGCGACCGGTGCTTCGAGCAGGCGGATCCCGATGCCGCTCGCCGATGATCGGGCGGCCTGGGCGGGCGTGTCGAGCGTGCCGGCGGCCGGGGTGAGGATCCCGGCCGCCAGCAGCGCGGCAACGACGGTACGAAGGTGCACGATTGTCGTCGGCTCCGCTCAGCCGACCGAGTGGGTGACGGTGCCGCTGTAGGTTCCTCCGACGGCCGCAGACGGAATCGTCACGGTGACCGTCGGATTCCAGGTGGCGCTGTTGTCACCGATGAGCTCGGTACCGGTGAACGCGACGCGCGGCACGTTGATGATGCCGCCGGGCCCGGGTGTGAAGGTTCCCTGCCCCGTCGTGGCGGTGGCCGGTCCTGGGGAGTACGTGACGTTGATGTTTCCGATGGTCTCGGGTCCGGTGCCTCCGCCGGTGGTGAAGTCGGTGCTGATGGCGGTCGCGTTCCAGGAGCCGTTCAGGGTGGCGCGATCGTCGGTCACCGTGACCGGACCGATCTGTCCCGAGATGCTGGTGGCGCCGGTGGCCACCGAGCCGAGGCTCGCTGTCCCTGGCGCACTGATCGTCATACCGGCGGTCGTGATCGAGAACGTGACGATGGTGTCGACGGCCAGGGCGGGCAGAGCGGTCGCTGCGGCCAGGCCGAGGCCGGCGATGGCGGTAGCGATCGCCAAAAGCGGTTTACGCATCTTTTGGTCCAATGTTCAAGCGGATATGAAAGGCGACGCGCAGCTCGGACGCCTGACCCAAGGGATCAAGCCCACAGGCATACCACCACGCCTCGCAGCAGACAATAACTCTCCGTAGTTGCCATAGGATCAAGGGCACGACGCGCATATTCGCCGCAATACCGTTCCGTGACTGGTTGTTTCACCGAAAGTCGGTCGAGAGTACCGCTCTCTACCCATTGGTAACTTGCGGGAAGTCCCCTTATCGTGAGTTAGCGGACATTTCCACAGGTAAGAGGGCCATGGCGCACGATGACTTCCCTTGTCGTGTGTCACTGTTTCCGCAGGTCAGAGACCACACAGGTAGCGGGAAGGCAACTTCCCGGAACCTACGATCACCTGGCTGCTGCGATCAAGCGACGGGATACCTCGGCAGCCGCGATCCGGTCGGCGTCCCCTGCCTGCCTGGCGGCGCGGAACTCCTCGTGGGCACCCACCTGGATCTGGGCTTACGACGTTGTCGGCAATCGATTGGGGTGGTGGTTGAAGTCAGGCAGCGAGAGGTGTCGGAGACTGCCAGTAGTGTCGGCGCGTTACAGACATGAGGTCTGTGCCGATGAGGACCCGCATACCGCAGGAGACTGGCTGTGATTCTTGAGATCCGCACGTACCGGCTGAAGCCTGGCGCTGGCGATGAGTTCGTGCGCGTGATGCAGGAGGAGTCAGTACCGCTGCTGGAGAAGGCGGGCATCCAGGTAGTGGACTGCGGGGCGTCCCTGGTGGCCGAGGATGGGCATGAGGAGGCGTACCTGGTCCGGGCGTTCGCCTCACTTGCCGAACACCGCGAGCAGGAGGAGGCGTTCTACGGCAGCGACGCCTGGCGGCATGGTCCTCGCGAGGCCATCGTGTCCCGGATCGACAGCTCCCACACGATCGTGCTCGATGTGCCGGAAGATGCCGCGCAGGCGTTCCGGCGCGGGTGACACGGCCGTGACCTGCAACGGATTTTCAGGTGTGAAAGCGAAGTGGGGCCCGTGCGGCCTTGTCCCATTCTGCCCTCACCGGTAATTCCCGGGCACATCTCGGTGTTTTAATCGAGGAGTTGGCCAGCCAGTGGCAGGCGCGGGGGGAGTCCGCGCTGCGCGAGCGGCGAGGCGGGGATCGTCGGCGTGCGGCCGGGACCGGACGCAGGCATGAGCTGGGGTTCACCGACCGGGTGCTGGTCACCCTGGCCCATTTGCGCACCCAGCTCCCGCATGCCGCGCTTGCCGAGCTGTACCAGGTGGGCCGCTCCACCGTCACCGAAGCCATCGGCGAGATCCGCCCGCTGCTCGCCGATCGCGGCCTCGCCGTGCCCGACCGGCCCGGAGTGCGGCTGCGAACCCTTGCCGATGTGTTCGCTTACGCCGCTGCCGAGGGGGTGACACTGCGGATCGACGGCACCCAGACCCAGGTCCGCCGCCCCAAGGCCCATTGTCCGGGCCGCTGCGCGTTCGTCTCCGGCGAGAAGAAGCAGAACACGATGAAGACCACCACGCTCAGCGACGGCCAGGGCCGCACCCTGTGGTCCGGCGCCGACCGCCCCGGGCGCATGCACGATCAAACCGCCATGCGCACCGAGGGCATCGCCGAACAACTCCGCCTACATCCGCAGGTGAAAGCCGAGGTCGACGAGGGATACCAGGGCCTGGCCAACGAGTTCCCGCCCAGGTCAGCGCGCCACCGAAGAAGCCGAAGGACGACGCCCCGCTCGGCGCGAGATGCGCCGCCGCCAGTCCTCGGCTCTTTTTCGTTGTCGCGGCGATCAGTTTCTGCAGGCGTGAGGCGCGAAACCGGGAGGCGACCTGTAGAAGATCGTGGCGGGCCAGGCAGCCCGGCAGCGCGATCCGGGCGTGTATCTGACCGGCGCGATCGAGGTGGCTCCACCCGCCGCGGTAGGCGAAGATGGGGTGCCGTTAAGGAAAGTGCGATGAGCCGCCAAACCGCGTTTGACCTGCGCCGGTGGACCTGCGCGACCCGAACTCGGGGTGCTGTTAACGAGCGTGTCACCGCCCTAAACGGGGGTGATCATGGCTGAGCTGCGGCACCTGTCATGCCGCGAGGCGGCGAGCAGTAGATCAGCGGGTCCGACGTCGTGCGGCGGGATCGGCATCGGCGGTGACCTGGGCGGAGGTCTGTTCGCCGAGCTGGCCGTAGCGGCCGAGGCTGCCCAGGTGCTGGTGCCGGGATTTGGCCTGGAGCGCGGGAGCGGTACGGCCGTCGGCGGCCAGGTGCTGGAGCGCGGAGTGCCGTAGCTGATGGAGAGTCCAGCCGATGCCGTGCGGGTCGAGGGCGGCGGTGGCGGTCTTGAACAGGTATTCGGCGCGCGGGTAGGACAGCCGGCCGCGTCCGGTGGCGGGGCAGATGTCGGCGGCCGCGGGAGCACGCGGTCCGGTGGTGCGGCCGCGCAGCAGCCGTGGCAGCAGGCGGGCGGTGCCGGTGGCCCAGTGCACGTACTCGATCGCGCCGCCCTTGGAGGTGACGCGGCCGCGCCGGAACTCCAGGTCGAGGTCTTCGATGTTGAGGGACAGGAGTTCCTCGGCGCGGGCGGCGGTCTCATACAGCATTCGCCACAGGATCCGCTCGCGCAGACGGTGCTGGTCGTCGGTGAACAGCTTGTCCAGGCGGGCGCGGGGGATGGAGCGGTCGCCGCGGCGAGTGCTCTTGCGGCGTTGTAGCCGCCGGGCGGGGTTGGTGGCGAGGATCTCTTGGCGCTGCGCCCAGGTCGTGAAGGAGATGAGCGCGGACAGGTGCCGGTTCCAGGTCGCGGCCGCGGCGTCGGCCCACCGCTCCATCACCGCGGCGTAGTCCTCGGGGGCGAGCATGTTGGCGGGCCGGTCCCCGGCGAGCGCGGTGAACCGGGCGAGGGTCTCGGCGTAGCTGTCGCGGGTCGTCGTGGTCTGGACGGAGTCGAGGTATCGGTCGACGGCGGCCGCGACGGGTTCGCCTTCACCGGGTGAGGCCGGGAACGGCACGACCGTCACGAGGACCTCCCGCGCTGGTGTGACACATAACGTTGCCGAGTCGGCCCCGGCCCGCCGGTCGGCGAGCTGGGCGTCTGCCCGACCCGGGAGGCCAGTGTGACACCTAATGCGAATTACCTGTCACATCCAGGACGCGGGTGCTGATGTGATCAAGGCGTCCCCATCAGCGGGCCGGACAACTGGGCCGGTACGGCTCGGTGGGTATGTATTGTTGCCACTCCTGACGAGTGAGCGATCTGCCTGCGATGACGCACACTTCGCGCAGGAGACCGTGGGGATCGCGCGGTAACGCCACATTCCAGATCAGCGCTTCCTTATCTGCGGTGGTGGCCAGGCGGGTGCCGTCCGGGCTGAATGCCACCAAGGACACCTCGCTGGTATGTCCGGTGAGCGGAGGGCCGATTTGTTTGCCGGTGGCCGCATCCCAGATCCGCACCGTCTTGTCGTATCCGCCACTGCTGGCCAGGCGTTTGCCGTCCGGACTAAACGCCACAGCCCACACCCAGTGGGTGTGTCCGGTGAGTGGGGTGCCGATTTGTTTGCCGGTGGCCACATCCCAG
>NZ_JBHMBS010000044.1:20618-44251 GCF_042428775.1 Streptosporangium vulgare
GATCCGCACCGTCCCATCGAATCCGGCGCTGGCCAGGCGGGTGCCGTCCGGGCTGAACGCCCCCAAGGACACCGTTCCGGTGTGTCCGGTGAGTGGGGTGCCGATTTGTTTGCCGGTGGCCACATCCCAGATCCGCACCGTCCCATCGAATCCGGCGCTGGCCAGGCGGGTGCCGTCCGGGCTGAACGCCCCCAAGGACACCGTTCCGGTGTGTCCGGTGAGTGGGGTGCCGATTTGTTTGCCGGTGGCCACATCCCAGATCCGCACCGTCTTGTCTTTTTTGTCTTTCACTTCATCTGGGGCTCCGGCGGTGGCCAGGTGGGCGCCGTCCGGGCTGAACGCCACCGTGAATATTCGATAAGTGTGATTAAGCAGGGGACTGGTCGGCTTGCCGGTGGCCACATCCCAGATCCGCACCGTCTTGTCGTATCCGCCACTGGCCAGGCGGGTGCCGTCCGGGCTGAACGCCACCGAGGACACCGTACTGCTGTGTCCGGTGAGTGGGGTGCCGATCTGTCTGCCAGTGGCTACATCCCAGATCCGCACCGTTGCGTCCTGTCCGCCACTGGCCAGGCGTTTGCCATCTGGACTGAACGCCACCGACCACACCGTGTCGGTGGGATTAAGTGGGGGGCTGGTCGGCTTGCCGGTGGTCACATCCCAGATCCGCACCGTTGCGTCCCGTCCACTGCTGGCTAGGCGGGTGCCGTCCGGGCTGAACGCCACCGAGAGCACCTCGCCGGTGTGTCCGGTGAGTGGGGTGCCGATCTGTTCGCCGGTGGCCACATCCCAGATCCGCACTGTTTTGTCGTCTCTGATGCCAGCTAGACGTTTGCCGTCCGGGCTGAACGCCACCGAGGACACTCTGTCCATGTGGTCGGTGAGTGGGGTGCCGATCTGTTCGCCGGTGGCCACATCCCAGATCCGCACCGCCTCGTCGTCTCCGCGGCTGGCCAGGCGTTTGCCATCTGGGCTCAACTCCGCCAAGAACAAGGACACCGAGTTGGTGGGATTGAGCGGCGTGCCGGTCTGCTCGCCGGTGGCCACATCCCAAGCCCGTGCCATACCGTCGTCTCCGAAGGTGGTCAGATGGGTGCCGTCCGGGCTGAACACCACCGGCCATACTTTGTCGGCGTGGTCGGTGAGCAGGGCACTGATCTGCTCTCCGGTGACCGTATTCCAGATTCGCACCGTCTTGTCTTTCGAGGCGGTGGCCAGGCGGGTGCCGTCCAGGTTGAACACCACCGACGTCACCTCGTCGGTGTGTCCGTTCAGGACAGTACGTGCGGGCTGGCTGAGGAACGCAGCCATGCTCGCCCGCGCCTCATTCGTCGGGGCGATGGCCCACGCTGCGGCGGCCAGTCGTGCCGAGGTCGCCGGGGCACCCGGCAAGGATTGGCTGTAGGCGGCTGCCTCTCGGGATGAAGCCTGGGCGCGTTGCTGGTTGGCGACTTGGCCGGAGCGCACCGCGACTACCGCGGTGATGATCGCGACCACCAGCAGCCCGGCCAGCACCGTGAACACACCCTGCCAACGGCGCCGGGTCCGGGTAGCAGCGCGGGTACCGGCTTCCAGGAAGGCCACGGCGGGGCCGGGCAGGTCGAAGCCGACGTAGCGGCCGGAGTCGGCCTGCCAGCGTGCGACGACTTTGTCGGCCTCCTGTAACCGGACCCCACGGTAGAGGAACGACGCGTTCCGGCCGCGCCGCTCCCATTCGGCGGCGTCTTGAACGATCTCCCCATGCAGGGCCCGGTCAGCGCGCTCGCTGGCCAGCCAGTCCTGCAGCAGCGGCCAGGCGGTCAGCAGTACGTCGTGGGCGAGTTCGACCGTGTCGGCTACCCCTGCCATCTCAGGAGCCTCGGGCACCGGAGGGACGCCGGCGGTGGCCTCCGATGCGGGGTCGGCGGATACCACCTCCGTGGTCTGGGCCGAGATCTGGGCCGGGTCGGGGGGCCGGAGCACAGGGCCGGTGACCATCAGCCGGGCGGCGGTGAACACCTCGACGATCTGCCGGGCCAGCTCAGGTGGTTCGGGCGCGCACAAGGCGGCCAGCTCACCCATGGTGGCGCGGCGCCGGCTGACCTGCCCGTCGGCGCCCGTGATCGTCAACGCCAGGATCAGGCGCGGAGCGATGTCACGCTGCTGGGGGGTGAGGGAGTTGAAGGCGTCTTTGGCGGTGGTCTCCACAGCCGAGGCGACGCCGCCGGAGCGGTCGTAGCCCTGCCGGGTCAGCCGCCCGCCTTCGCACTGATCCCAGGTGCGCACCATCGCCATCGACAGCAGCGGCAACGCCCCCGTCAGCCCCGTCAGGCCAATCCCGCCCGTGGGGAGGCGCAGGTGGCCGACCAGTTCCCGCACCACCTGCTCGGCCAAGCCGTCTTCCACACTCGCCCCGGCCGCGGCTGCCGGGCCGGTGATCGCCCGCTGTAGTTCCTGCTCACTCATCGGGCCCAGCACGAACATCCGCTCCTGTAGCGCCCGCTCCAGCACCGGGTGAGCGGCGCACCGCTCGACGAAGTCCCCGCGCATCGCCGCCACCACAACTCCCGGTGCCGGTCTGCCTGCCTGCTCACCGGCCGGACGTCCTGGCTGGGCGGAGGGTGCCGGAGCGGCCTCGCTTCCGGTGCCGACGGTCATCGCCTCCAAGGCGACGACGAACGTCTCTGTTTCTCCGGCGTGCTCGCTCGAGGCCAGGGTGAACAGTTCCTCGAACTGGTCGACGACCACGACCAGGCGTTGCGGGCCGTCACCGGTCGCGCCCTGCTGGTGGCGGCGGATCCGTTCGGCGGCCAGTACCTGGTGGGCCCGCTCCCGGGCCTGGGACGGGTCGCGGTGTAGCTCGGCCAGCACGGCGTCGGGGTCGGCGCCGCAGCGCACCGCCAACTGCGTGGCCAGCTCCTGCAGCGGCCGCTGCCCGGGGGTGAAGGTCACCGGCACCCACTCCGCGCCGCCGCCGGGGCCACCGGCGGACGAGGCGGCGGGGGCGGTCAGCGCAGGCAGCAGTCCGGCGTGCAGCAGGGAGGACTTGCCCTCCCCAGAGGCCCCGATCACCACGATCAGCCCACTGCCGTGGGGGACGGTGACCATCGCCGTCAGCCGGGCGGTGGCCTGGCCTCGCCCGTAGAACAGGCCCGCCTGGGCCGGGCCGAACGGCTCCAGCCCCTGATACGGGCACCCGCCCGCCCACGCCGTGCCGCTCGCGCCCAGCAGTGCAGCGGAGGCGCCGCCCGGCGGGCGGACTGCCAGCTCGCCCAGTTGCTCGCGAATCACCGTCAGCAGGGCGATCTGCTGCTGGGTCTGGGTGCGGTCGAAGCGATGCTCGGCATCTTGCCGGTACAGGGTCTGCTGGATCCGGGCCGCGGCGACATCCAGCCGTCCCAACATCGGTGCCAGCGCCGAGCTCTGCCGGCCGAGCTCGGCGAAGGCCGCCATCATCTCCTTCAGCAGCCGGGCATCTCCCTGGGCGAGTGCTTCACCGATCACCACCTGGGTGACCTCTACCTCGGCCAGCACCCTCCCCAGGGTCTCGGCGAGGGCATCGGCGTGCACGTCTCCGGCCTGCAGGGCCTTCTCCAGCCGCGCCGTCAGTTCCCGCTCCACCTGCTGCACCTGGTCGGCCAGCTGCGCGGCCGACGCCTCATCGTTGCCGGCGTCGGCCTGGCCGTCGGCAGGCCGACCAGCGGCGTGCGCGTCACCGGGGGTTCTGAGGCTGGTTTTAGCGCGGGCGGCGGCCAGGGAAGCGCCGATGAGGTCCGACAGCAGGTTCGCCCCGACCGAGCCGACCACGTTGATACCGGCTGCCGCCACCGCCAGGCCCGGCTCGACCAGGGCCAGGGGAGCCAGTGCGCTCGCGCACAGCACGGCCAGCAGCGCCCGCGGGCTCGCCCAGCCCACCCCCTGCGCGGACTGGGACGCCGCCTGCCGCACCCAGCCGCGCGCCCCGTTCTGGGCTGCGGCGATTTGCTCGGGCGGCAGGCCATGACCGTCCGGTTCGAGCGGCTCAGGCGGCTCGGGGAGTTGCTCACCGCGGGGGCTCACACTGCTCCTGACCATGCGATACGACAGCCGATATAGCGTGCGACAGCAGAAGCCGAAGCCGAGCGGCGTCCCGGCCCCTCACGGCGTCCATGGCCTTATCGGCCTAACCCCGCCGGACGCTACCCGACCCCAGCACATCGGTCTGCCCTAAACGGTAAGCGCTCACCGAGCATCGGGTGGCCTGTCGCGCACCGGCGGTGAGGCGCCGATGTTCAAGCGGGCGTTGACGTCCAGCCGTACCTCGCCGTAGGGGCGCACGTGCAGCCAGAACAGCGGGGTCAGGCCGCGCCGGTCGACCGGGGTGAGCAGGGCGGACCACTCGGGATCGGCGAGAACGTCTTGAAGCATCAAAACATTCACCATGACGAGCGCCGCCTGCAAGATCCGAAGACACAGGGCCGTCATCTCCACCTCATCGCGCCGGTTGGTGGAGATCTCGCCCCCGCGGCCGTAGCAGATCACCGCGTTGGCGCGATTCCACGCCTCGACCACGTTCAGCCCTTCCTCGATCTGGCGCTGCAGGTCGCGGTCATATAAGTAGCGGGCGACGAACGTGGTACGTGCCGCCCGGCCGATCTCCAGGATCGCCTGGTAGGCCGGATGCGAGGCAGTGCGGGTGAAGCGCGACAAGATGGCCTCGGTGGAGGCGGTGCGGGTGCGGATCGCGGTGGCGTACTTGATGACCTGGTCGTAGTTGGCGGCGATGACGTCCCAGCGGATCGGCCGGGTCATCGCCGGCGCCAGGTGGGGGTAGCGGGCCAGGTCGCCTTGGCCGGTCTGATACAGGTTGACCCGGTTGATCTGCTTGATGCGCGGCAGCAGATCCACGTTCAGCAATCGGGTGACGGCGAAGCCAGGCTCCGACTCGCCGTGCGAGTCGACGTAGTTGCCCTCGACCTTCATGGTGGTGCCGGCCGGATGGCGCCCTCCACCATCGCGGCGACCTCAGAAGCCGACGCCTTCAGCGTCTGGGAGTGCACCACCACCGACCCGCGCTCCACATGCCAGTACACCAAGATCCCGCGACCGCCGTAGCGGGAGTGCCACTCGGTGAACAGGTTCTGATCCCAGGCGCGGAAGTGGGTGGAGTCGGAGGCGACCGCGGTCGAGCCCTGCCCCCACAGTCCGGCGTCGCGGGCGGCGAAGGTGGCGTCGGCGATCTCGACCGCGATGGTGCGGGCCACCTCCGGGGTCAGGTAACGGCGGCGCACGTAGCGCAGGTCCTCCTCGGTGTGGGCGTGCGCGCCGGAGATCACCTGCCGGATGCCGCAGTTGGTGCCGTAGGCGTAGATGACCAGCATGAGCCGCTCGGCCAGCACCTCGGGGCTCATGTGGCCGCTGCCGGTGGCCGCGGTCACCTTGGCCAGACAGCCGGTACGCAGGATCGCCTCCTTGAGGATGTCGATCAGCGGGACCGCGCTCCACCGGCGGGCCACCTCGTTCTTGATCCGGCGCAGGTTGCGCGGCTCATCGGCGGCCTCGATCGGCGTCAGCTTGATCGCCCCGGCCCTGCGCTCGGCGATCTCCACCCAGTCCAGGGAGGGCAGCGCGTCGTTCAGCGCTGCCAGCGCGCTGGTCATCTCCTTTCGGAGACTGTCGCAGAACTCCGTCGGGTCCAAGGGCTTGCGCAGCTCGCCGTAATGCTCAGCGCGGCGGGACTCAAAATCGGTCGGTAGGTCCTCATCCGGGTTACGCCACCGGTCAGCACCGACCACCCAGACCTCCTTGCAGCGCAGTTGCTCGCGCAGCGTCTGGAAGGTGGCCACCTCGTACACCATGCGCGCCACCCGGCGGCGGCCGCGGGTGTCGGTGCGGTAGACCAGCTCGGCCCAGTCCTTGAGCGTGCCCTTGTGCTCGGGCGCGCTCTCACCGAGCGGGTAGGTGGTGTTACCGGCCTTGGCGTAGCGCTGGACCAGCGTGAGCGCGTCGATGACCGGCTGGTGGACGGTGTTGTTGGAACGGAACTCCAGCACCTGAAGCAGCTCGATCAACCCGCGCCGGTAGTGGTTGGTGTAGGAGGCCTTCAACGTGGTCTGCACCGTGCGCCGATACACCGGCCCCTTGGTCTTGAACTCGTGCACCAGCTCGCGCAGCGTCTGCTCCCCACCCCGCACCACGGGGAAGACCACCTCACGCACCACGCCGTCTGGGCTCGTCAGCGCGGCGTCGGCGATGGTGAACAGCAGGTTCTCCTTGCCTGAGACCCGCTTGAAGGCGTTGATGAGCTCCTCGGTGACCTTACGCTCGGCGCGTGCGCCAACCCGGTGCACGGTGGCGATCAGCAGGTCGACCAGGGTGTCGGTCACCTCACGCTCCCGCTCGGCCAGCAGCGCCGCCAGCAGGGTGACCGTGGCCTCCGGCGCGGTGCGGGCCCGCGTGCGCAGATGTGAGGGCGATTCCACCCCGGCCCGGAACCGCCACCCGGCCAGCACCTTCGGCGCCACATCGGCGAACAAGCCGGCAGGCAGGCCGATGGCCCGGATGGCGGTGAGCTTGCGGATTTCGGTGAGCATGGAGTCCAGGCTCACGTTGCCCGGGATCGCCTTGATCAGTGACAAGACCGACCCCTGGTCCTCATCCGGATCGCCGTCGCTGCCGCCTGCCTCGCCGCCACTGCGGGCGTCGCTGACAGCCACCAGAGCGAGGATACGTGCCGTCGTCTGCGTATCCAGCCGCGCCGCGATCCGGGCGAACCAGGTCTGCTCGGCGTGGTGCAGCGCCGAGCGGACCATCCTGGTGATCTGGCCGGGCGACGGCGGCTCGATCCGCTCGATCCGGCACTGCCGGAGTAACTCCTCGCGGACCCGGTCCGGCTGCCGCTCGGCGTGTGCCACGTTGACGGCCAGCCAGCCGGTCAGCGTGTCGGCGTCCGCGGCCGAGCACTCCCGAAACCCGAGATGATCCCGGATCTCCCGGCGATGCCTTTCAATCGTCCGGCCCGACCACTCGTACCGGCCCAGCGTGCTGGCCGGCGTCTTGGTCTGACGGGCGACGTAGTCGACCACCTCGTCGGGAAACTCCGCCCGGCCTCGCGGAAAGCGTCCGTGCTGCGTGTAGAACTTCAGCAGCAGCGCGAATGCCAGGCGCGTGTTCTCCTGCTTGGCGTTGACCAGGCCGGCCTCGTCGTTGAGCACCGTCCAGTGCTCAACCAGCTCGTCCATGCTGCGCGGCGGACGTTCCATATCTACAGATCCGCCCGCGATGCCCCGTATTACAGACAGTTGCAGCGCGTGTACCGAATGATCGCCTTATGGGAGCCTCAACAGCGTTGCGCGACGACAATGATCCAGCTCAGATAGGGCTTGGCGGCTCACCGCACGTTTCTTAACGGCACCCCGTCGTAGTAGGCGGCGGCGTCGACCGGGGAGATCTCGACGGTGATGCCGACCGCCTTGAGGGAGCCGGCGATCGCCTCGGCCATCGTGCGGGGGTCGAGTTGACCCGCGGCCGGTTTGGCCGGGACGAGCAGCTTGAAGGAGAGTTTCTCGCCGTTCTTGACCCGGCTGTCGCCCTCAGGCGCGTACCCGGCGGCGTCCAGCATGGCGCGGGCGCCCGCCTGGTCGAAGTACGACGGCAGGTCGGTGCCCGAGTCGGGCACGTTCGGCGGGAACACCCGCCGTGCCGGCTCGCCATAGCCCTGGAACAGCGCGCCGACCAGGGAGGTGGTGTCGACGGCCTGATGTATCGCCTCGCGGACGGCCCGGTCACCGGCCGGGCCGTCGGGGTTGAACCCGAGCATGATCGAGACGTCCGACGCGCCGGTGAGCAGGGTGACGTCACCGCGCTCGCTCAGCGACCTGGCCTCCAGCGGTGTGATCGGGGCCGGGTAGGAGCCGCCGATGAGGTCGATCTCGCCGTTGGCGAGCGCGTCGACGCGCGCCTGGGAATCAGGGATGACCTTGAACTCCAGCCGCTCCAGTTGTGGCTTGGTCCCCCAGTGGTCGTCGTTGCGTGCCAGTGTCGCGCCGGTGGCGGAGTTCGACACCAGCTTCCACGGCCCGGTGCCGACGGGGGGGGTGAACTCGCCGCCGGTGGCGGACTTCGGGCCGAGCAGCCGCACCGGCCGCACGATCGACATCTCCTGCAGCAACGGCTCGTACGGTTCCGACAGTGTCAGCCGGACGGTGTCGGAGTCGGGGGTGTCCACGGCGGAGATGACCTGAGAGGCCCGGAAGAAGGTGAACTTCTTGTTGCCCACCCACCGGTCGAGGTTCCACTTGACGGCGGCGGAGTCGAGCGGGGTCCCGTCGGTGAAGCGGACGCCGTCACGCAGGTCGAAGGTGACCTGCCGGCCGTCCTCGGCGACGGTCCACGACTCCGCGAGCCCCGGCGCCAGCTTGCCGCCCTCGGTGTAGGTGACAAGCGGCTCGTAGATCGCGTCGAGGAGCAGGAAGTTACCGGTGAAGGCGTGTGGGTCCAGGGCGCCGGACTCCTCACTCAGGCCGATGCGCAGCACAGGGGCGGCGGGGGCTTTCTCGTCGATCTCGGAGGGGGCGGAAGCACACGCACCGACCAGCATGATCGAGGCGACGAGAACGGTGAAGAGGCGCGATCTGGACACGAACACTCCGGGCAGGTGATAACCGTCGACAAGAGGGCGATCGATCGCCCACCCTCAGGTAGTCGGTGGCATCGCGCGCCTGGTTCCCAGCGATATCGAGGAATTTGCCGCACAATACGACACGACGCTGGGCCGGTGAGGGGCCACGGTGATTCCGGACGTTGACCCCTGCCCCGGCGGTGCCGGTGGTGGTCTTGGTGGTGAGGAGATCGTCCTTGTCCCACCCGTAGACGATCTTCGACAACTCAGTGCCGGAGCTGGTGGCTCTTCGGCGGGGGTGATCTCACCGCCCTGCTTCATACCAAAAGGACTTATACGTCCATTTCTTGCAGGAGTCTGACAGAGAGTGGTCAGGCCGAGATCCGGACCAGATGGGCCCAGGCGTCGGCGAGTTGGCGAGGCCCATAACAGCGCTCGCGTTTGGCCAGCGCCTCTGCCTCGCCGGACCAGGTGTAGGTGGCGCCGGTGGCCGCCGCCGCCAGCTGCATCCGGCATGCCTTCTCCAGGAAGACGGCCATCATGACCGCGGTCGGCACGTCGGGGCCCACGGTCACGAAGCCGTGCTGTTGCAGGAGGATCACATTGCGGCCACCGAGCGCTTCGGCCAACTGCTTGCCCAGCTCCGCGGTGTGGATGAGGTCGCCGGTGGCGGTGAATCTGGCGACGTCCGGCGGCCAGAACAAGGTTCCCTCGTGTCCTAGGGGCAGCAACGCGAGACCTGTCGCGGCGAAGGTGACGACCGACTCCGCGTGGCTGTGCACGATCGCGCCGACGTCGGGGCGCGCGGCCATGATCTCGGCGTGGATGGGGTATTCCAGATGCACCCGGCCCTGGTCGCTCAGCAGCCGTCCGCCCCGATCGATGTGGACGACCCGGTCAGGGGTGATCTCCTGGTATCCGTAGCCGGCCTCCTTCAGCCACAGGCCCCGCCCCTCGGGGTCACGCAGCGACAGGTGACCCCAGACGAGGTCGGAGTGTCCGTGTGCGGCGAGGACTCGGCAGCCGGTGGCGACTTCCTCGGCGGGGTTCACGCGTCCTGCTCGGCCAGGAAGTCGCCGACGATCCGGTTGAACTGCTCGGGCTGCCCGAACATGGGCCAGTGACCGGCGTCGGTGATGAGGTCATAGCTGCCGTTGGGCAGGATCTCGCTGGCCCGCCGCCCGACCTCGGCGGGAGTGGTCGGGTTGTGGTCCGTCCACAGGACCAGCGTCGGGTGCGTGATCTGGGCCAGGTCGGACTCGGTGAGCAGGTGCTTCCTGTTCTCCTCGCCAGGCTGTTCGGACACGAGCTTGGCCTGGGCCTTCTCGGCCCCCGGCAGGGTGTAGTAGCGGTAGCGGCACTCGACGAGCTCGTCGGTGACGGTGGCCGGGTCGTGCATGAGCCATTCCAGGCGCGCGCGGACGCTCTCCCTGGTAGGAGCCGCAGCGGCCTTGGCGGTGACGGCCTTGACCTGGGCGTGGACGCGTTCGCTCTCGTCCTTGTTGCCTTCCCCGTTCAGCAGCAGGCCCGCACCGGTGACGGACACGATTCGGCCCACCCGGTCGGGATGCTTCAACGCGGTCTGCAGAGCGGTCCAGCCGCCGAGGGATTGACCGACGAGGTGCGCCCGGTCGGCGCCGATCGCGTCGAGGAAGCGGAGCAGGTGCTCGGTGAACAGAGGTGCGTGGTAGGTGACGTCCGTCGGGCGGGCGCTGAGACCATGCCCGATGGCGTCGATGGCGTACACGCGCAGGCCCCGGGCGGCGAGTGGCAGGACGTTGCGTACGAACGCTTCGGCATGGCCGGTCAGACCGCCCATCATGACGACGGGCTCGCCCTCGCCGGCCTCGATCGAGCGGGTGCGCCAGCCGCCGGCATCGCGAAAGCGGATCTCGGCGCCGAGTGTCTCGGTCCAGAAGGTGTTCACAGACTGGTCTCCTTGCGGGCGAAAAAGCGGATGAGAGCGTCCCCGACGTGGATGGGTTGCTCGTATTGGGGCCATTGCCTGGCGTCGGCGATCGTGATGAGGCGTGCGTCGGGGATGGCGGTCGTGGCGGTCTGGACAACTGTGAGCGGGGTGTGACCGTCGGCGCCACGGATCAGCAGGGTGGGCACGGTGAGCCCGGCCAGGACTTCGGGGGTCAGCAGCAGGTCACGATTGTCGGCGGCGCGCACCAGGCGGTGAACCTGACGTGCCTCGGCGGGGCCGTACAGCCGGGTGCGCACGGCGACCAGTTCGGGATCCACCTGCTCGGGGGCGCTGAGCAGACCGGCCAGGCGCGCGCGTACGGCCTCGCGGGTGGGAGCGTCGTAGGCCTGGCCGCCGCGTTCGTAGGCCGCGCGTACCCGGTCGTCGGCGAGCCGCTCTTCTTCGGACTGCAATCCGGCGGGTTCGATCAGCGCCAGGCGGCGAACCCGTGCGGGTGAGCGCAGGGCGAGCAGGGTCGCCACCCATCCGCCCAGGGACTGGCCGACCAGGGCGACCTGGCCGAGTCCGAGAGCGTCGAGCACGGCGGTGACGTGAGCGGTCAGCCGCTCCACCCCGTAGCCGCCGGGGACACGTTCGGTGAGGCCGTGCCCGAGCAGGTCGACGGCGACGGCCTCATGACCGGCGTCGGCGAGCGCCGGCAGCGTGCGCGCGAAGGTCTCGGTGTGCCCGCCGCGCCCGTGGAGCAGTACGACGGGGTCTCCCGAGCCCAGAGAGATGACCCGGGTGGGAACACCGTCCGCGGTGATGCGCCGGACCTCTGCGCCCAGCAGGTCGGTCCACAGTGTCACAGGTAAGCCTTCAGGAAGGCCATGGTGCCGTCCCAGGTCTTCTTCGCGGCCTCGGGATGGTGGTTGGGGTGCGTGTCGTCGTGGTAGGCGTGTCCCGCACCCTCGTACACGTGCACCTCGATGTGCTCACCGCTGAGCTTGAGCGCCTCTTCGAGCCTGGCGACCTGGTCGAGCGGGATGACCTCGTCCGCACCGCCGAAGTGGGCCTGGATCGGGCAACGCACCTGATCGGCGATCTCGATGCGGGATCGGGTGGTGCCGGTGGGGCTGTAGGAGGGCGGCAGTTCAGGCAGTCCATAGAGCGGAACGGCACAGGCCAGGCGGTCTGTCATGGTCGCCCAGGCGAGGACGAGACCGCCGCCGAGGCAGAAGCCGACGGCGGCCGTTCTGGTTGTGTCCACGTCGCCGCGACCAGCCAGGTAGTCGAGACCCGCCGCCAGGTCGGGGATGGCCTGCTCGTCGCGGGCGGCCAGGAAAGCCTTGGCGCGCCGCTCGTCCGCAGTGGTGTAGTCCTGCGGTGGACGGCCGCCGATGCGGCTGTAGAGGTCGACGGTGAGGCAGGCGTAATCGGCTGCGGCGAACAGTTCGGTCACTGCTCGGCGGTGTGAAGTGACGCCGAGATTCTCATGCGCCATGATCACGGTCGGCGGACGCTCGATATGGGTCGGCCGCGCCAGGTAGCCGCGGATCTCGTCGTCCCCGCTGGGAAATGTCACCCATTCGGCATGGACCTTAGGGGCCATGATCTTCATCCTCCTGATACGGCTTTGTGGGTATGGGGTGGCAGCGCCCTGCTGAGCAGCTGCTTGAGGTCGAGGGCAAGAGCGTTGAGCCTGCGCCGGGGCAGGTGAGCGGTCGGGCCGCAGACGGCGACGGCGCCGATCGGGCGCCCGGCGGACATCACCGGTACCGCCACTCCGGCGATGCCGGGGAGGAATTCCTCGATCTCGGTGGCGTGCCCGCGGTTGCGCGCGGCCTCGACCTCCCTCAGGAACTCCTCCGGGTCGGTGATGCTGGCCGCCGTGCGCTGCGCCAAGCGCAGATGGGGAAGTAGGCTTCGCACCTCGTCCATGGGCAGGCCGCTGAGGATGGCCAGGCTGACGCACCCGTTGGCCAGGACGGAGCGACGGCCGACCGGCGACAGCGCTGCGGGACTGTGCGGGGCCTTGAGCTTGGTCGTGATCATCAGGCTTTTGTCGAGCCAGTCGACCTCGGCGACGAGCAATGCCTCTCCGCCCGACAGCGGGAAATCCGCTGCGGCGGCTGTCAGCCGGGCCACTTCGGTGGTCATGGAGACCAGGCTGCCGAGTTCGAGCAGTATGCGGCCGAGAGTGTAGGCGCCGTCGTCGTCCTGGCGGAGAAAGCCACGTTCGACGAGCGTCACCGCGATGCGGTGCGTGCTCGTCTTCGGCAGCCCTGCCGCCTCGGCCAGCTCTGAGAGCTGCAGGCGGGGGTGGGCGGCGCTGAAGGCGGTGAGCACGTCGAGCGCGCGGTCAACGGCGCGTACGCCGCGGCGGCGGGAGGGCATCGTGGTGGGTGCGCGGTCGGCGAATTCTGCGGCCATGGCGTCCTCACAGGCAGTATGGTGGCGCTTGGTCGGTATTGTCCCGGGTGACCAGCATGTCAGGGACTGTGGCAATTTTCGCCACCCCTTCTGTTTTTTTGAGCAGCCCCACGACATTGTCGATCGCCATCTCGCCGACGCTACGCGGCGTGTTGCTGACCGTTGCGGCGAACTCGCCGGATTCCACGGCCTTGATCCCCGCCTCGCTACCACCGTTGGTAACGATCTTGATGCCCGTACGCCCGGCGCTCTTGAACGCCGCCAGCGCGCCGAGGGCCATGTCCTCGTTGTGCACGAAGACGTACTTCACCTTGGGGTAGGCCTGGAGCAGGTTCTCGGCGACGTCCTGGGCCTTGGCGCGCTGCCAGAGCGCCGGCTGGTCGAAGACGAGCTTCGCATGCGAACCCAGGCTGGTCTTGAAGGCGTCGTTCATCAGGTCCGCGGCGGCACCGGGGGCGCCGCCGATCACCGCCACCTCGGCAACCGAGTCACCGGTGTCCTCGACGATCCACTCGCCCAGTTCCTGTCCGACCTTCTTGACGTCCGTGATGACCGCGCCGAGGATCTTGCTCTGGTCGACCGCGGCGACCGAAGTCAGGAAGATCGGGACGCCGGCGCGGTTGGCCCTCGTTACGCCCCCTCCAGCGCGTCGATGTTGACGGTCTGCACGATGATCGCATCGACCCGCTTTGCGATCATGTCATCGATGTTGGAGAGCTCCTTCGCCGGATCCATGGCCGACTGCGCGATCAGCAGGTCGACGCCCGCGCTCTTGGCTCTGGCCTGCATCGACTTCTGCAAGCAGGTGTGGAATTCGATGGTGTTGCCGTTGACGAATCCAATGGTCAGTTGCTTTTCCGGAGCCACGGCCGCCGGCTCGGCCCCCGTTGTGGAGGTGCTGACCGAGCAGGCGCCGAGCAGAAGAGTGGACGCGGCCGCTGAAGAGAGGGCCGCCAAGACGCGGTGACTGGGCATGGGAATTCCTTCTGAAGGGGGGTGGGGCTCAGGTTCGCCGGGCGCGCAGGTGGTTGGCGATGGCGGCGACGGCGAGGACGGCGCCGAGTGCGACGTCCTGGTAGTAGGGGTTGATCTGGAGCAGGTTGAGGGAGTTGGCGACCACTCCCAGGAGCAGGACCCCCAGGACGGTGCCGACCATGGTGCCGCTGCCGCCGTGCAGCGCTGTGCCTCCGATGACCACGGCGGCCACGACGGTCAGTTCCAAGTGCAGGCCTCCGGCGCCGGGGCTGGCTGCACCGAGCCTGGCCACGAGCATCACTCCGCCCAGGGCGGCGAGCAGCCCACCGAGGGTGTAAAGCAGCAGCTTGGTGCGGACGACCGGGATGCCGGACAGGCGGGCCGCGCTCTCGTTTCCGCCGATGGCGAAGGCGTTACGACCGAAGGCCGTCCAGCGCATGAGCGCTCCGACGGCTGCGCAGACGGCCGTGGCGATGACGACGAGCACAGGGATGACGCCCAGCACCTCACCGAACCCGATCATCAGCAGGTGGTCGCCGATCGAGACGCTCTGCCCGTCGATGATCAGGAGGGCCGCCCCGCCGAGCGCCGTCGAACTGGCCAGCGTGGCGACGAACGGTGTCACATTGAACAGCGTTATCATTGCGCCGTTGACCAATCCGATCACAGCCCCCATGGCGAGCACGAGCACTACCGCCAGCCCGTCGGACAGCCCTGCCACGATGAGCTGCGCGGTGACCCCGTGGGCGACGGAAGCGATGGCACCCAGCGAGAAGTCGATGCCTCCCGCGGTCATCAGCAGCGTCAACCCCGCGGCCAGGACGGCGACGACCGCGATCTGCTGGGACACGTTGAGCAGATTGGGCCCGGTCAGGAAGACGTCGCTGCGGGCGGTCGTGAAGAGGCCGATCAGCAGCAACACGGCCAGCACGCCCGCGTGTCGCACGAGCCAGGTTGGCGCGGCGAGGCCTACCCTGCGCCATGAGGTGGAGATGGCGGTCATGATGCGGTTCCTCCAACCGTGAGCGAGACGAGGGCGTCCCGGGAGAGCCCGTCCACGGGGAGGTCGGCGACGACCCGCCCGGTGCGGACGACGACGACGCGGTCGGCCAGGCGCAGTACTTCTTCCACGTCGGTGGAGGCCAGCAGTACGGCGGTGCCATGCTCGGCCAGATTGTCGATGAGGTGGTGAATCTCGGACTTGGCGGCCACGTCGACCCCGTTGGTCGGCTCTTCGAGCAGACATGCCTGCACCGACGAGTCCAGCCATTTCGCCAACAGCACTTTCTGCTGGTTGCCACCTGACAGGGCCGATACGGGCGGGTCTGCCTGGATCGTGGTTACCCCGTAGCGAGAACGCGCCACGGAGGCCTCCCGGTGCAGCCGCTTCCAGCGCACGAGCCAGGGACGATCCAGGCCGCGCCGGGTCAGATCCAGGTTCTCGTCGACGGTGAGGCCGGGCACCAGGCCGTGTGCCAGGCGATCGCCGGTGATGCAGCGCAGGCCGGCACTCAGCGCCGCGCCGACACTGCCGGAGGCGACCTCCGTGCCGGCGATCCGGATGCGGCCGCCGGAAGGACGGCGTTGGCCGCTCAGCAGGGGGAAGAGTTCGGACTGACCGTCACCGGCGGGCCCGAGGACGGCTACCACTTCGCTCGCGCGGACCGAGAGCGTCAGCTCGGCCAGACGCTTGCCCGAGGCAAGGCCGTCGATCTCGATGACGGTCTCTCCACCGGGGATGGCCCGCTGCGGGCGCTCTTGGTCGAGCTGCTCCCCGGTCATGGCGCGGACCAGCTTCGGCAGGTCCATGTCTGCTCCGGCGGCTGTGGTCACCCTGCGGCCGTCACGCAGCACGGTGATCCTCTCGGCCAAGCCGAGGACCTCGTCCAGGTGGTGCGAGATGTAGATGACCGAAATGCCCGCGGAGCTGAGCTTGCGGACCAGATCGTGCACGGTGACGGCGTCCGCGCCGCCGAGGCTGGCGGTGGGCTCGTCCAGGATGAGCACTTTGCCGCCGGTCGCCACCTCACGCGCGATCTCGACCAGGGTCTGCTGGGCCTGCCCCAGCTCACCGGTGATGGCCCGGGTCGCTACCTCAACGCCCAGCGTCGACAGAGCCATGGCGGCCTCGGCGTGCGCCCGGCGCCAATCCACCGCGCCCATTCGCCTGGGCAGGCGTCCGAGCAGCATGTTCTCCGCGACCGTGAGCTGGGGAACGAGAGTCCGGTGCTGGTACACGATGCTGACGCCGAGCGCACGGGTACGGCGCGGGGTGAGTGCCCCGTGTCGGCCGCCGTCGATGAGTACCTCGCCCGAGTCGGGG
This sequence comes from Streptosporangium vulgare, assembly GCF_042428775.1. NCBI lineage: Bacteria > Bacillati > Actinomycetota > Actinomycetes > Streptosporangiales > Streptosporangiaceae > Streptosporangium > Streptosporangium vulgare. Next base: position 36,837 of record NZ_JBHMBS010000044.1, read on the forward strand.
GCGAGCGCGCCCGAAAGGATCTTGACGAGCGTTGACTTGCCCGCTCCGTTCATGCCGACCAGCGCGTGCACCTCGCCGCTTCGCACCGCGAAGTCGATCTCCTGGAGCGCGGCGGCACCGCCGAACGACTTGCTGACGCCGACCAACTCGATCCTGATATCCATGGGAACCCTCTCTCCCTGGCTCATTGGCGGACGGCGGGCAGATCCAACCCCAAGCGGAGCCGGTTGAGATGGTCGATGAGGACTCTCAGCTCGCCGTCGCGGTAGCCGCCGAACGCCCCGGCCATCCGGACGGCGAAGCGTGGCAGCAGCTCGTCCAGCAGTTCGTCGGCGGCGGCCGTTTTGGTGACCCGGACGATGCGCCGATCCGACGGATCGGCGGAACGGCTGACCAGGCCCCGCTGTTCGAGCAGGTCCACCAGCCCTGTGGCGTTGCGAGCCGTGGTCATCACGTGCGTGGCCAGCGTCCCCATGGCGATCCCGGCGCCCTCGGGGTCGATGCTGCGCAGCACCATGAGGATGTTGAACCGCGGATGGCTCAGGCCATAGGTCATGAGCTCGGCGTCGACGGCGGCCTCCATCGCCGCAGCCGCGGCGAAGAAGGCCAGCCTGGCCTCCATCTGCAGGGGGTCGACGCCCGGCAGCCGTCGCCCTTCGCCTTCGGCCATGCGGACGTGGGCTTGGTCGCGGTATCCGTCGGGGCCGGGAACGATGAATCCGGTGGTGCTCATGTCAGACGCCCTCGGAGTACATCTCATGGTGTGCGACACCGAGAGTGACCATGAGATTGCGCAACGCCACAGGGTTCATGCCGGCCTGCAGGAGCCAGGCCGCGTCCTTCCGCCCTACGGCGGTGCGCTCCTGATCAGCCAGCGGGTAGCTCGCAAGGACCTCAGCCGGATCGGAGGCGAACCGCTCACACAACCCCGGAATGTGTTCGAGATCCCGTGCAAGCTGGTTGAGCCCGACGATGCTCATGAGGAACCCTCCACGATGTCGAAGGTGGCGATCCCGATGCCGACCGTCCACGCCGCCATGGGCTCGTACGCCAGCACGCGGGCCGGACCTCCCGCCGCGGCGGCGGTGATCAACCACGTCCGCAGCTCCAGCGCGCCGTTGCCGGCTTCCTCTTCGACCCAGGTGTCGTCCCAACCGGCGATCTCGCCGAGCCGGCCCTGACCGAAAGCCTCCAAAAGCACATGATCGAACGCCTCGTTGATGTCGCCGAAGCGGGGCAGACCGACCCAGTGCGAGAGCCCGCCCGTGCCGATCACACCGATCCGTTGTTCGCCCGGCAGGTCGCGGATGCTCTCCCGCAGGGCCCTGCCCAGGTCCAGGCAGCGGCTCAGACTGGGCAGCGGAGGGGTGTTGCAGTTGACGAAGAGCGGGATGACTCCCGCGGCCGCCGCGGACGGCAGCTTGGCGAGCGGCACCATGAAGCTGTGGTCCAGCGCCATGGTGTGCGAGCGAGCCAGGTCGAAGCCGCGGGCGGTGAGGCCCTGGAGCAGATGGGCGGCCGGTTCGGGACGCCCTGTCACGACGCCCGACGGGTTGCCGAACTCGCCCCACGCCTTGTGCTCGGCGGCCAGTCCGAGGCAGAAAACCGGATAGTTCTCCAGCCCGAAGGTCTCGTAGTGGTCGGTGGCGATGACGACGACCGCGTCCAGCTCCAACCCGGCGATCTCCTCGTCCAGGCGCTGCCAGGCCTGATGGAGGTTGCCGGACTGCTCGGGAGCGGCGTCCGGGTTCTTGACGATGGCGCCCACGTGGGACGTCGCGGCACACAAAGCGAGGTGGGCCACGTCAGACCTCCGCGTCCAGGAGCCGGATGTCGTCCAGGTGAGCGGCTTCACGACGCACGACGTCGACGGTGTGCAACCGGCCGCAACCGGGGCAGGCGTACAGGCGCAACTCCAATTCCTGATCCAGCCGCGTGGCGTGACCGAGCGCGTGCACGTCCCACACCACGCTCATCCCGGCGTATCGGCGCCATTCCTCCGCGATCGGGGCCAGCACGACGCCGCACTGGCAGGCGACCCAGCGGGCGCCGTTCGCCGCGATCACGTCGAGGCCGTCGCCGAGCGGATGGAGCCTGGTCCGAGGCCCCTGCGGTTGTGCGGGCAGCGGCCGTTCCGCCGGCCACGCACGCCGTTCGCCCCGGATTTTCGCGCGGTGGATCTGTGTCGCCGCCTCGTCGATGCGGTCCTCACCGTCCAGCACGGCGGAGTAGACGCGGACCGCGGCGTCCGGCGTCACCGCACCGAAGTCCAAGTCGGCCTGCAACGCCTCCAAGGAACGTTCCAGCGGGTCGCCCCATCCACCACCCGCCTGCGGAACCGTGGCCAGGAGGTCATCCTCACCGAGGTGGTAGAGACCCTGCCGGCCGTGCATGATCGGGCGGGTGCCCGACAACTCGTCAACGCCCGGGATCCGGCCTGCGGCCAGCTGCGCTCGAACGTCGCTGCCGTGGATCACCGTGCGGGTGTTCTGCGCGCCGGGGTAACCGCCGAAGATCCCAGTGGAGTTGGGCACTTCCCAGCCGTGGGCCGAGTTCAGCGCGGTGACGTCCCGACCGCCATGGACCGTGTACACCGCGCCCATGCTCATGCCGCCGCGGGTGCGCCCGGCCCCGCCAGAATCGGCGACCAGGCCGCGCCACAGGTAGAGCAGCGGGGAATCCATCTCCACGGCTTCCACGTTGGAGATCTTTTGCCGCTCGATGTTGTGCTGGCCCTGGGTCCAGACCCCGTCGCGGTGCGCGTAGGCGCCGCCGCCGGTGGCCAGGCAGTCCATGATCACGTACGTCTGCCGGCTGCCGCTCTCTCCCGCTCCGGTCAGGACGAACTTGTCGGGTCCACCCGCCGGCGCGGCCTGTGCTTCGGCCATCAGCTCGTCGGAGCACGCCGCCAGCTTCGACAGGCACTCGATGGCGGTCATCTCCACCAGCCAGCCCGCCTCCAGCGCGCCTCCGCTGACTGCCGCGGGCCGCGCCGCGTTGCAGATCAAGCCGTCCGGGCAGTGCACGTGCACGGGCTTGAACAGGCCCTCGTTCCATGGCGCGTCATAGGCCAGGGTGGGCAGCAGTGCGGCGGCGATTCCCGCCATCATCCCGGAGAAGGCGCAGTTGACGTAGCCCTTCACCTGCGGCGAGGAGGCGGAGTAGTCGAAGTGCAGGCTGTCACCGCGTTTGGTGAGGACGAGGTTCACCTCGTAGGTGGCGTTCTGCCGTGACAGAGCCAGTCCGCCGTCGTTGTCCAGGAACGCCCGCGAGTGCAGGCGCGCGTCGGGCAGCTTGGCCAGCCGGTTACGCAGCCGTTTCTCCGACAACTCGATGAGGCTGCCCATAACCGCGCGGACCGTCTCGGCACTGTACTTGTCGGCCAGGGCGGTCATCGCCCTGATCGCTGTGTTGTTGGCGGCGATCAGGGCCCTCAGGTCAAGGTTCACCGTCGCGGCCATGCGTGTGTGCGCCAGGACGAGATTCCAGACGTCGGTACGCACCTTGCCGCCGTCGACGAGCTTGGTGGGCGGCATCTGCAACCCCTCCTGGTAGGAGTCGGTGGCGTCGATGCAGAAACTGCCCGGCGTCATCCCGCCCACGTCGACCATGTGGCACATGGCGCCCGTCCAGGCGAGCAGCTCGCCCTGGTAGAAGATCGGCGCGACCACGCCCACGTCCTGCGCGTGCACGGTGCCTTTCCACGGGTCGTTGACGATGAACATGTCACCGGGGTTGATGCCGGGGTCGTCGGCGCAGTCATCGATGACCGACCGGGTGATGGCCGCCATCGACGAGGAGTGGGACAGGATGGTGCGGCCCATTGCGGCCACCGAACCATCAGGCAGGTAGAGGCCGACGTTGTAGTCGCTGGCCTCCACGACATGAGTGGAACCGGAGATGGCGGCCAGGGTGGCGCCCTGTTCGTCGGTGATGGCGAGCAGCCGGTGCCTGATGACCTCGAAGGTCACGGGATCGATGGCGGTCACGCGTTCCCCCTGCAGTCGATGACGAGGTTGTTGTACGGGTCGACGTCGAGTGACTGACCTGGGCCGACCGCCACGGTGGTGCCGGCGAACTCGAGGATGGCGGGACCGCGGAGCGACGCCCCGGCGCCGAGCCCCTCACCGCGATAGACCGAGGTGTCCACGCGGCCGCATTCGGGGAAGTACACCGGCCGCGAACCGAGTAGCGAAGCGGACGCGTGCGCCGAACCCGGATAGCCGCTCTCGGTGATCCTGGTGATGCCGACCCGGCCCTCGACCCGAAGGGTGTGCAACTCCACGCCGGCGCCGAGCAGCGCGGTCCCCGCCCCGTACAGCCGTTCGTAGGCGTCGCGGAACTCGGAGATCAGCGCCCGCAGCACCTCGGTGGTGACCTCACCGTCCGGCACCGCCAGTGGCAACTCGTGCGCCTGACGCCGGAACTTCAGGTAGACGATGCGGCTCAGACGCACGCGAGGGTCGTCGTCGAGGTCGGCCAGGCACCGGACCGTCAGCTCGTCCAGCGTCGCATTGATCCGCGCCGGGTCGAGGTGCTCGGCAGGGTCGGCGGTTCCCGGGGGTGTCCGCTGCACATCGGTCGTCTGCACAGCCCGATATCTGTCGGAGGTGACCGTGCCGTAGGCCGAGTGGACGGTGGATGTGGGTGGCACCACGAGCGTGGCGATGCCGGCGGCCTCGGCGTAGGCATAGGCGTGTGTGGGACCGGCTCCGCCGTACGCATACACGGTGAAGTCGCGCGGGTCGTGTCCCTGCTCGACGGTGACCTTGCGCAGCAAATCGGCCATGTGATTGTCGGCCACCTGCCGGATGCCCGCCGCCGCCTCCTCGACGGTCAACCCGAGCGGATCGGCGACGTGCTGCTGGATGGCCTTCTCCGCCAGCGCCCGCTCCAACGGCATCCGCCCGCCCAGAAACCGCTCTGGATCGATGACGCCGAGAACGACGTCGGCATCGGTGACGGTGGGCCGATCGCCGCCGCGCCCGTAGCAGGCCGGCCCGGGTACCGACCCGGCGCTTTCGGGGCCAACGGCCAGCACACCCGCCTCGTCCACCCACGCGATCGAACCGCCGCCGGCACCGATCGCCGTGACCTTGATGCGCGGCAGCGCGAGATGCAGATCGCCCACCTCGCTGACCCGTTCCACCAGCGGCTCGTGGTCCACGATCAGGCCGACGTCGAAGCTGGTGCCGCCCATGTCGGAAGTGATGACGTTCGGGTGCCCGAGGCGCCGGGCCAGCGCGGCCGAGGCGAGCACGCCGCCCGCGGGCCCGGAGGTGAGCATCGAGGAAGCGCGCCGGGCGGCGTCAGCCGCGCGCATGACCCCGCCACCAGAATCCATGATCGAAAAGTCGCCGGTGAATCCGGTGTTCCTGAGGCGGCCTTCCAGACCAGCCACGTAGTCGCGGATGACCGGGCCGAGATAGCTGTTCACCACCGTGGTGGCGGACCGCTCATACTCGCCCAGCACCGGCGCGACCTCATGGGACAGGGTCACATAAGCCTCGGGCCACTCCTCAGTCACGATGCGGCCCACTGCGGTCTCGTGCTCGGCGTTGACGAAGGACCACAGGAAGGACACGGCCAGTGCCTGGACGCCCTCGCCGCGCAGACGCCGCAACAGGCCGCGTACCTCCTCCTCATCCAGCGCCACCACCTCCACGCCCGTGGCGTCGATGCGCTCGGTGACGCCGGAGATCCTGTCCCGAGGGACGATGGGATCGGGATTGCGGCGGCGGCTGTAGTGGCCGGTCGCCGCCCCCATGCCGACCCAGGAGGTCATCGATCGCTGGATGAGCATGGTGTCGGTGAAGCCGCGAGTGGTCAGCAGCGCGGTCGGAGTTCCCTTGCGCTCGATGAGGGCGTTGGTGGCGGCCGTCGTACCGTGCGAGAAGTAAGTGATCGCCGCACAGAACTCCGGCAGGCTCATGTCATAGGACGCGGCCGCGAGGGCGAGCGCGTTGACCACGCCTTCGGACCGGTCATGCGGCGTTGTCGGCGCCTTGAACAGGCGCGGCGGCTGATTGTCCTGGAGAACCACCAGATCGGTGAACGTTCCCCCGACATCCGTGCCGACGAAGAACCGCACGGCGGTGTCCGTCGTAGTTCCCACACTGGGCTCCCTACAGATTCGCGCTGCGACAGCGAAGATGTCGTGCGTGTGGCCGTTAGGTAACGACCGTTTTGCGTTGCGCCCACTCTGTAGTGACTGGAACGTCACGACAATGGACCAATCCGCACAGCGGAACGGGCCGCCGAACAGTCGCTCAGCCGCAGGTGGGCTGGGCGTGACGGAAAGCTCAGACCGACTGGCTCACCTGGGCGGCAATCAAGCACAAAGCAGTTGCACGCGTTCGACGGCCTGGCCGCCGCCGCTTGGGCAGACGTGCCCAGGGCCAGTCTGCGCGGCTTGGCCGGGACCGCCGAGTCGGCCGCCATTCTCGGAATCGAGAACATCAACAGCTTCCGTTGCCAACTGTCCCAATGGTCCCACCAGGGCTACATCGACAAGATCGGACCAGCCCTCTACGGACCCCTACCCGCGGGCACTTAAGCCTTTGTCAGCAGGCTCTTACCTGCGGCAGTTCACCCCGATTGTGCTGAACGCGATCGACTTTCAGGGCGGTCCCGGAACCGCGGACCTGATGGAGGGCTTGCGGATTTTGCGGGAGCCGAACCGGCTGAACGGCCGAAACGGTCGATTGATCAGGTCGGACAACACAGCTGCGGGCTTGGGGGTTACGAGGCCAATCGTTCGCGTGCGTTGCGCCCCGGTCTCGTGGGTTCGACCCCGTCGTCAGGCTGGTTGATCTCGGCCCACACCGCGTCGAGGGAAAGACTGAGAACATCGGCGATCGCCGCGATGGTCGGAAAGGCGGGGGTCGCCACGCGGCCCGACTCGATCTTCCGGAGAGTCTCCGGCGACACACCTGCGTCCAGCGCGGTATCGAGCATCGGGCGCTCCCCCCTGGCGCGACGCAACAGGGCACCGAGACGTTGTCCGCGCTCGACCTCCGCGGGTGTGAGCGGCAACCTGACCATGGCCTCGATTCTAGGGCCTGTACGGGTTTGAGAGCAGAGGAATTTGCTGCGCGGCGCCCGGGGCGGCCGCCTGGTCAGGCATGATCCAGGTCTCCGCAAGCCGCACAACAGGGCTGAGCGGCGCATCGACCGGATCAAGGAGTGGCGGGGACCTGCCTTCTGCTTCGGCGAGACCCCGGCGGCTATCTTGCGGGCCTTCGTCTACGCGGAGCCATCTTATGGGGTCGAAGCCTTCAACCCGTTGAAGATCCAAAATCCGCACAGCCCCTAGTGTCGGGATAATATGGCCGGGATAGTTATTGGTTGCATGAGAAGGGCGCCGCATGATCGAGATCCTGACCCCCCCGGACCTGGCCCGAGCGAAGGAGACA
>NZ_JBHMBS010000045.1:0-43695 GCF_042428775.1 Streptosporangium vulgare
GACGCCAGGAGCGCGAGGCACTCCTGGCGCGAGAGGATCTGCAGACCTGCCGAGTCGAGCTTCATGCCCTTCAGGCTGCCCTCGCGTTCCACGAGAATGTTAGGGGCGAAAGTCCTCTTCGTCGCCGCCGATCTGCCCTGGGTGGGCGGCCCGTACCAGAACGAGCCCGGCGTGGGCACTGTCGGTCACGTCGCAGGCGCCGTCGCCGGGTTTCATCGGCCGGTCGCTCTTGGATTGGGAGTCGTCCGTTTCATGCGGGGCCTGAATCGTTGTCACCTGACGGGGTACTTCCGTGCTCTTGCCCGGTGGTGTGCGGCTCGCCGCCGGTTTCCGATGTTGGGCATGTTTGAAGGGGAGTTGTTCATGCGCAAGCTCGTGTATTACGTCGCCTCGACCCTGGACGGGTTCGTCGCGGGGCCGGACGGTGCCGACCCTACCGGTCCTGGCGGTTTCTGGCCGATGTCGGAGGACTACGTGCGTCATCTGGCCGCTCGGTATCCGGAGACCCTGCCCGCCCTGGCCCGGCAGGCTCTCGGTGTCACGGCCGAGGGAACTCATTTTGACACCGTCCTGGAGGGGCGGCGCTCCTACGAGATCGGGTTGCGGGCCGGCATCACCGACGCCTACCCCCATCTGCGTCACCTGGTGTTCTCCCGTACTTTGTCGCGGAGCCCGGACCCGGCTGTGGAGATCGTGTCGGGTGATCCGGTCGTCAGGGTCCGGGAGTTGAAGCGGCAGGACGGCAAGGACATCTGGGTGGTCGGTGGTGGCGAGCTGGCCGGCGCTCTTTATCCCGAGATCGACCGGCTTGTTCTTAAGTTGGCGCCGGTGACCGTCGGCGTCGGCATCCCGCTGTTCGGCCGCGGCGCGGCCTTCGATTCGCGTGTCTGGGAGCTGGCCGACCACACCGTCCTGGACAGTGGCACGCTTTTTCTTACCTACACCCGCACGCCCGGCGAGCGGGAGCCGGTCTGACCCGCACCGGCCCGTGGTCTTCCGCCGTGTGCCGGGGCCGGGCGGGGGCGTTTCGGTCAGCCGCTCGCGGTGTGCGGTCGGTCGTCGGTTCGCCGAGTGCTACGGGCCGGGTCTTGAAGTGGTTCGGCGTGCGGGTCCGGCTCGTTCGGGTGAGCTTGGTGGTGCGGCGCGGGTGATGTGCTGAGGCCGGTGTCTACGTGGTGCGGCGGCGGGCCCGTTCCTTGATCTCCTCCGGTAGCGCGTCGGCGGCGGGCAGTTGTGGCAGCAGGCTTGGTTGCGATGTCATCGCCCGGAAGACGAGCGCGACGGTCACCTGGTGGTCGGGCCGGTGCGCGATCTCGATCGGGTCGGTGGCGCGGATGTCGCCGGGTTCGATCACCCGTAGGTACGCGCCCGGTTGTGCGGCCCGGGTGAACTGTTTGATCCAGCCCTCGCGTTCCAGCCAGCCCTGGAACGTCGCGCATGGGAGGCGCGGGCATGAGACCTCCAGGACGACGTCCGCCCCGATGCGCCAGCGCTCACCGATCAGGGCGTCGTTGACGTCCAGGCCCAGGGTCGTGAGGTTCTCCCCGAAGACTCCGTTGGGGAGTGGCCTGCCCAGTTCGGTCTCCCATCTGTCGAGGTCCTCGCGGGCGTATGCGTAGACGGCCTGGTCGGAGCCGCCGTGGTGTTTGACGTCGTGGACGCGGTCGCCGGTGAGGCCGACCGCGCCGGTGCCTTTGGGGCCGGGGGCGGTGACGGTGACCGGGCCGTCGACGGGTCGTTTGTCGATGCCCGTCAGGCTCAGCCCCTTCCATGGGTTGGGGCGGGGTCGGCCGATGTTGACCGAGAGCAGCTTCATAACGGTGACGTTACGTTCCGTCGTCCGCTCGGGCGACATCTTTTCCGCGTGGTGGCTCGCGGGCTTTCGTGCCGGTGACGGTCCGGGGCACAGGGGTCTCCGGGCGGAGCCGGGACGTCTCATGCCGGGGTGCCTGGGCGGGCCGGTCGGGTGGTGGTGCGGGCGGTGGTGGTGAGGCTGTGGGGCCGGTGATTCGTGATCTTTCGCTCGTGGTTCACCCGCTGACCGTCGCCGATACATGTCGGCGTCATTTGCCGCGGAGACCTTGATCAAGCGCCGGTTCCGTGGTGCCGTGCAAGTGCGAGGCACGCTCATACCGGTGTGGAGAACGCGCCGGTGTGAGCACCACGCCGATGCGCTGTCAGGTCATGGAGCAGTCCTTCGAGAAAGCGGAAGAATGCGAAAGCTGTCGTCGTTCACGTCCACCGCGAGGGCACCGAGGTCAGCGACCGGGTCGGAGAGGAGGACATCTTTTCCCGCATCTCTCACACGTAGGCGTTCCCGGTTCGGGATCGTGTTCGGTGTCGCCGTTCTGGGGGTTGTGATCCCCGCGTCGGCGGCCTACGCCGATCCGCCCCAAAATCTGCCTCAGTCGGCCGGAGGGTATGAGTCGTCGTTCTCGCCGGCCTATGACTACGACGGTGACGGCTGCTATGCCACTCCCGCCATCGGGCCGGACGGGACCCTCGCTCCGGGGCTGAACCCGACCGGTGCGGTCAACGGCAACTGCCGTGACCAGTCGGACCTGGACAACTCGCAGACCTACGCCCGCGCCAAGTGCAACAACGGCTGGTGCGCCATCGTGTACGCGAGCTACTTCGAGAAGGACCAGGCGTTGCCCGGCATCAGTCTCGGCGGTCATCGTCACGACTGGGAGCATGTCGTCTCCTGGGTGAATCAGGCGTCCAACCAGGTGGAGTACGTCTCGACCACGCAGCACAGCAGCGTTGTGACCTATCCGCGTTCGCAGGTGCGTTTCGACGGGTCGCATCCCAAGGTCGTCTACCACAAGGACGGGGCGTCCACGCACTTCATCCGGCTCGCCAACGGCAACGACGAGCCGCCGGAGAACCATTACCACAACTGGCGTTATCCTCCGCTGGTGGACTGGAACGGCTGGCCCAGTACCTCGCTGCGTGACAGGTTGATGAACGCGAACTTCGGTTCCGCGACCATCAAGATCAATGACGGCAGGTTCGGGGACCTTCTCTCGCGTTCCAAGCCGGGGGGTATTCCCTTCGATCCCTGGGCCTGAGGAGGTCACAGGAGACGGCGGGCGAGGGGGAGCCGGGTCCGGGTGATCAGTGCCGCCGCGGTCGCCAGGAGGGGGAGTCCCACCACCACGGCGATCACGAACGGCCACGGTACGGCGATCGTGGCGGGGTCGCCGGCGCCGTGTGTCGTCATCGGCCGGCTCAGCGCCACGCCCGTCACCGCTCCGGCGGCCAGTCCCACCAGCGCGCCGAGTCCGGAGATGTAGAGGGCCTGGCCGGCGACGACCGTTCGTAGCGTCCTGGGCGGGGCGCCGATGGCGGCCATCGTCGCTCGCTCGGGGCGCATGTCGGCGGCTGCCAGGCGGGTGGCGGCCAGGGTGCCGCCCACGACGAGGACGAGGGCGCCGACGAGCCAGCCCCACAGTCCGGGGTCGGGGGTGTTTTGGTAGCCCTCCTCGGAGGCGACGGTGACGCGGGGGGTCACCTTGGCGAGGTCGCGCCAGAGTGTCGAGTCGGCCGGTGGCCGGTGCATCGCGTAGAGCTGGCTCTCCTTCGTCGAGAAACCGGCCTGTTCGACCAGGGCGCGTGGTAGCAGGGCGCCGCCCTGGTGTTCGTCGGCGGGGGTGGCCGGCACGGCGGGGACCTCGATCGTGCGCGGGGGGCCGGAGGTGGAGCCGGCCCGCAGCGTCAGTTTGCCGTTTCGTAGCGCGGTGGCGTCGAACACCACGGCCTTGCCGTTCGCCAGTGCCGCGGCCGCCTGGGGGTCGTGGCGTCCCTGCAGGAGTTCGAGCAGGGCCTGGTCTCCGATGGCCGCCGTGCGACGTGTCCGTATCCCGTTCCAGCGGACGGTGTAGCGCAGCGCGTAGCGGCGGTTCTCGGCGTTTCTCGCCTGGTAGCCGGTGGCCAGCGGTACGCCGGGCAGCAGGCGGGTCGCCTCGGCGTGAAGTCTTCTCCAGGTGGCGTCGTCGATGGTGCCGGCCCAGATCGCGAGCATGCCGGCCGGGCGTGCCGAGGTGTAGGCGTTGCGCCGGTCCATGTACTCGCTGTGGGTGCCGATGCCCACCGCCACGGCGGTGGCGGTGACCGCCATGACGGCCGCCACGGCGCTCGCCGTCCGGGATCGGTGGCGGACGGCGTCGCGGACGGATATGCGCAGCGGGAGCCACAGTCGCGCGGCCGGTCGTCCTGTCTGGCGGACCAGCCATGGTGTCAGTGCCACCAGTCCGAGCAGGACCGGTACCGCGGAGGCGAGCACCCACACCGAGTCCGGCTGGCGTCGCGCGATCACGGTCGCCCCCAGTCCGGCCAGTATCAGCGCGGCCCCCGCCAGGGGCCAGCCGCGCCGGTCGGCCGCCGCGGGGGTGCGGTCGGCCAGCACGGTCGCGGTGTTCTGCCGGGCCGCCTGCAGGGCGGGTACCAGTGCCGCCACGAGCCCGGTGAGCAGGCCCAGTGCGGCGACGGCCAGAACCGGTGGCCATGGCACCTGGGGTGGGCCGGTCTGCCCGCCCCAGCGCGCCGTGACCGGGGCGCCCAGTGTTCCGGCTCCGATGCCGAGCACCGTCGCGACGAGGGTGGCCGCGCCGCCGAGGATGAGGCCGTCGGCCAGCACGATGGTCCGCAGTTGCCCGGCCGAGCCGCCCTGTGCGGCGATCTCGGCCAGTTCCCTGCGCCGTCTGCGGAGTCCGACCGCGAAGGCGGGTCCGGCCAGCAGTACGGTCACCAGTGCCACCATGATCACCATGGTGGCGATTCCGACCGTGTACCGGAGGGTGAGGGCCGGGGCGCGGACCGGGGAGGGTGGCGAGTCTGTGATCATGGTGCGGGAGGTGACGTACAGGCCGGCTCTGTTCAGCGCGGGCACGTCGGTCCAGGTCACGGGCTTCGTGGTGTCGGCGAGCCATCCGGTGCCGTACCCGCGTGGAGACCAGAACTCGTTCCGCAGCAGGGGGAGGTCGGGGCCCACGACCTTGCGCAGTGACGGCCGGTGGGGGTGTTGGACCACGCCCACCACCGTCAGTGGCTCCGCGCCGGCCGGTCGCAGGAGATCGCCGGGCCGCAGGCCGAGCGCGGGTGTCACCGCGACCTCGCGGGCGGAGGGGAGCCTGCCCTCGCTCAGCGTCAGCGTTCCCTTGGTGAGGGGGTCGCGCAGGTCGGTCTCCAGTGCGTCGACCCGCTTGGTGCCCAGTTGGAGGACGCCTTCGTTGAAGGGGATCAGCCGGGTGCCGGGTCCGAGCAGTGCGGCCACCTCGGTGGCGGCGAGCCTGGGCGCGGCCGCTTCGTCGCGGCCGGTGCTCCAGTTCGCTCCGCCGCCCTGCTGACTGAGCACCGTTCCCTCGGGTGCCTGTGAGATGTGGGCGTCGGCCGCGCCGAGTTCGGCCGTCAGTCCTTCTCGCGGTGTGATGTTCATCGTCTCGGTGAGGGTGAGAAGCGCCGTGATCACCAGGACGGGCAGGCCGATCATCACCATGATGAGCGCGCTTCGTCCCCGGGCGCGCCACGCGCCGCGGCGGGCGAGGCGCAGCGCGACGCGAACGGCGCTCACCGGGCGCTCGCCAGTGACACGTCCGTGGAGTCGGTGATCATTCCGTCGCGGAGGAACACGACCCGATCGGCCCAGGCGGCGTAGCGCGGCTCGTGGGTGACGAGCAGGACCGCCGCGCCCGCGTCGCAGCGGGCGCGCAGTGTTTGCAGGATCTCGTCGCCGGCGCGTGTGTCGAGTGCGCCGGTCGGTTCGTCGGCCAGCAGCAGGCGCCGTTCGCCCACCAGGGCGCGGGCGATCGCGACCCGCTGGCGCTGGCCGCCGGACAGCTCGTCGGGGAAGCGGTCGGCCAGGTGTGCCGCGTCGATCTGTGTGAGTACGGTCATGGCCTCCTGCCTGGCGAGGCGTGAGCGTACGCCGTCGAGTTCGCGTGGCAGCATCACGTTCTCCGCCGCCGTCAGCGAGGTGATCAGGTTGAGGTCCTGGAAGACGTAGCCGACGCCGCGGCGCCGCAGTGACGCCAGGTCGCGTACGGTGGACAGGTCCTGTTCGCCGAGGTGTACCGTTCCCGACGTGGGCCGGTCGAGCCCGCCCGCGAGGTTGAGCAGGGTGGACTTGCCCGATCCGGACGGGCCCATGACCGCGACCAGTTCTCCCGCGCCGACTTCGAGGCTCACGCCTCTCAGGGCGTGGACGGCGGTCGCCCCCTCGCCGTGGACCCTGGCCACCTCGGCCAGCCGTAGGACCGTCATCTTTCCTCCTTGAGAACGGCTTCGCAGTGGTCCAGCCACCGTTGCTCGGCCTCGGCCTGGAAGATCATGGAGTCGAGCACGAGCCGCTGGGCCGCGCCTTCGGTGGCGGTTCGCTCCGTCGCGGATCGCTTGGCCCTGGTCAGCTGCTGGAGGGTGCGCATGGTCGCGGTCCGCTGCCTGCGGATGACCTCGGCGACGTCGACCTGCCTGGCGGCGACGGCCATGGCGAGCTTGATGACCAGCTCGTCGCGTGGCCGGTCGGACTGGACGACCGGGGTGTCGAACCATCGCGTCATCTCCGTCAGGCCGGCCGCGGTGATCGTGTAGACGACCCGGCCCTGCTCGTCGGACTCGCCCGGCTCGACCAGGCCGTCGCGCTCCAGGCGGGACAGTGTCGTGTAGACCTGGCCGATGTTGAGCGGCCAGGTCGCCCCGGTCGACCCCTCGAACTCCACCCGTAGCTGGTAGCCGTGCCGGGGCCCCCTGCTGAGGAGGGCGAGCAGCCCGTGCCTGATCGACATGGATACTAAGTATGCATATTCAGTATGCAGTTATCAAGGAATTCCGCCGTATTCCGCATGGCAACGGGGCGGGGTGCCCCCCGCGACGCGGGGGACACCCGGTGGAAAGCGGCGACGGGCCGGGAGGCGAGGGGCCGTGGCTCCGGGAGCGGGCCGGGCGGCGGCACCGGAGACGGTCGGCCGAGGGGCGGTCGCCGGATCTCAGCGCTCGTCGACGACCCGGCCGTTCAGGGCGGTGTCGTCCCTGGTGAGGGCCATGGTCAGCGGCGCCTCGGGGAACGTGGGCAGGGCGGCGAGCGCGGCGTCCAGCTGCCCGGCGCTCTCCCAGTACCAGGTGTCGGTGTAGGTGCCGTCGTCGAGCCGGATCAGCACGGCGCGGCTGAGCCCGGGGTGTCCCTCCCGGACGGTCGCGATCAGCGAGCTCCGGCGGGCCAGGAACTCCTCCAGGCCGGCGTCGGCGACGGAGTAGCGGTGCGAGCGGACGACGGGCATGTCGATGCCTCCTTGAATATGAGGGGTGCGTGGGGGGCGGTGCTCACCAGCTGCCGGCGACCTGGCGGATCGGGGCGTTCAGGCGGTTGAAGAGGTTGGTGACGGCGGTCATCAGCAGGATCGAGGCGAGCTGGCGCTCGTCGAAGTGGCCGGCGGCGTTGTCCCAGACCTCGTCGGGGACGGCGTCGTCGCGGTCGGCCAGCCGGGTCGCGGCCTCCGCCAGCTCCAGCGCGGCCCGCTCGGCGTCGGTGTAGTACGGGGCCTCGCGCCAGGCGGTGACCAGGCCGATGCGCTCGTCGCTCTCGCCGAGCTTGCGCAGGTTCTTCAGGCCGGCGTCGACGCAGAAGCTGCACCGGTTGATCTGGCTGACCCTCAGGTGGATCATCTCCATGAGCTCCTGGGGGAGCCCTTGTGACTGGGCCGCCTTCATCAGCTCCTGGATCGGCTGGATCGCGGCGGGAACGAGCGTGGCGGGGTTCTTCATCCGGGCTTGCATCGTGTTTCCTTCGTCTCGGTTCGTGTGAGATCCAGAGTGGCCGCCCGGATTGATAGATTCGCTATGCGCGCGCGATGCGACGGTGTTGGAGGGACGATGCTGCGCCTCACCCTTCTGGGTCCCGTCCAGCTGGTCGTCGACGGCGCGCCCCTGACGGGGGTCGCCCCGCGCCACCGGGCCGTCCTGGCCTACCTCCTGCTCAACGCCGGCCGGGTGGTCAGCATCGATCGGCTGATCGACGCGATGTGGGGCCACGACCGGCCCGACACCGCCCGGTCGCAGATCCACGCCTCGCTCACCGCGGTCCGCAGGGTGCTGCGTGGCGCCGGAGCCGCGCGGCTGCTGGAGACGCGTGCCGGTGGCTACGTCGCGCGGCCCGAGCCGGGGCAGCTCGACACGCAGGAGTTCACCGAGCTGGTGGCCGCCGGTGAGCTGCGCGAAGCCCTGGAGCTGTGGAGCGGCGAGGCGCTGCAGGACGTGCACGCGCACTACGCCGACGGCGTCCGGGAGCTGTGGAAGGACCGGCGGCTGTCGGCGTACGAGCGCCTGGTGGAGGCCGAGCTCGCCGCCGGGCGGCACGGTGAGCTGCTCGACGAGCTCGCCGCCCAGGTGAGCGCCAACCCGCTGCGCGAAAGGCTCGCCGGCCACCTCGTCCTGGCCCTGCACCGGGCCGGACGGCAGGCCGACGCCCTGGCCGCGGCGCGCTCCCACCGCACGGCTCTCGCGGACGAGCAGGGCCTCGACCCCGGGCGCGCCTTCACCGAGCTGGAACGGGCGGTCCTGGCGGACGATCCGGCCCTGCGCCCGGCCGCCGCGGCGCCGGTGGTTCCCGGCCCGCCGCGTCGCTCCACCTTCCTGCCCTACGACATTCCCGACTTCTCTGGACGGACCGCTGAGCTGGAGTGGCTCGCGGGCGGGTACCACGGGCCGGCGGTCGTCACGATCGACGGCATGGCCGGGGTCGGCAAGACCGCGCTCGCCGTCCACGCGGCCCACCGGCTCGCCGCCCGCTATCCGGACGGACGGCTCTTCATCGACCTGCGGGCCCACACCGCGGGCCGGGAGCCGGTCGAGGCCGCGGCCGCGCTGGAGACCCTCCTGCGCCAGCTCGGGGTGCCCGCCGAGCGCATCCCGGCCGCCCCGGCCGAGCGCGGCGCCCTGTGGCGCGCCGAGCTGGCCGGCCGCCGCGTGCTCGCCGTGCTGGACAACGCCCTCGACGCCGAGCACGTGCGGCCCCTGCTGCCGGGGCACTCCGAGACCCTCGTCCTGGTCACCAGCAGGCGGCGGCTCGTCGACCTGGACGGCGCGCACGTCCTCTCGGTCGACTCGCTGGGGCAGGAGGACGCCGCCGGGCTGTTCGGGCGGATCGTGGGCGAGCGCGCCCACCGCGAGCCGGACGCCGTACGCGAGGTGCTGCGGCTGTGCGGGCACCTCCCGCTCGCCATCCGGATCTCGGCCGCCCGCCTCCAGCACCGCCCGCGCTGGAGCGTGTCCTACCTCGCGGGCCGGCTGCGAGACCATCGCCGGCTCCTGGACGGGGTGTCGGCGGCCTTCACCCTCTCCTACGAGCACCTTCGCGAGGACGAGCGGCGCATGTTCCGGCTGCTCGGGCTGGTGCCCGGCCGCGACATCGACCCCTGCGGCGCGGCCGCGCTGGCGGGGATCTCGCAGGAGGAGGCGGAGGAGCTCCTCGAAGGACTCCTCGACGCCCACATGCTCCTGCAGCTCGAACCCGGCCGTTACACCTTCCACGACCTGCTGCGCGAGCACGCCCGCTCGATCGCCGAGGACGACGGTGCCGTCATGCGGCTGCTCGCCTACTACCTGCACCGCTCCCGCGCGGCGATGGACCGGCTCTTTCCCGACAGCGTCGGCCATCGGGAGGGCATCCCCCAGCCGGCCGCCCCGGTCGCGCCCATCCGCGACGCCGCCGAGGCGAACGCCTGGCTCGACGCCGAGCGCTCCAACATCATCGCGACCGCCGTCCACGGCCCCGAGATCTGTCTCGGCTTCCTGGCCCTGACGATGCGCCCCTTCCTCGACCGGCGGGCCCACCACGACGACGCGCTCACCCTGCACACCCTGGCGCTGCAGCGCAGCCGCGAGCTCGGCGACCGCGCGGTCCAGGCGCGAGCCCTCACCGACCTGGCGTGGACCCACTGGCGGCTCGGCGACTACGAGCGAGCCGAGGAGCACGCCCACCAGGCCCTCGACACGTGCGAGGAGGTCGGCGAACGGGCCAGGGCGCTGCTCACGCTGGGCAACGTGGCCCTGCGGCGGCGGGACGCGCGGGCCGAGCGATACCTCAAGCGGGCGCTCGACCTCACCCGGATCGGCGCCGACACCTGGGGCGAGGCCCACGTGCTCGGCATCCTCGCGCTCGTCCTCGACCGCGCGGGCCGCGCGCAGGAGGCCCGGCGCCATCTGGACCTGGCCCTGGCGCTGCACCGCAAGGTCGGCAACCCGGCCGGGGAGGCGATGACCCTCGACCACCTCGGCGTCGTCCTGCGGCGTCAGGGCGAGCTCGCCCGGGCACGCACCCGCCACGAGCGGGCCGCGGCCCTCTACCGTGAGCTCGGCAACACCACCGACGAGGCGGCCGCGCTCAACGGGCTGGCAGAGGCGGCGGGCGACCCGGCCCGCGCGGTCGCCGAGCACACGGCCGCGCTCGCGCTCGCCGGCCTGACGCGCAACCGGCCCGAGCAGGCGCGTGCCCACGACGGGCTGGCACGCGCCCACCTCGCGCTCGGGAGTCC
The DNA here is from genome assembly GCF_042428775.1 of Streptosporangium vulgare. Classification (NCBI taxonomy): domain Bacteria; kingdom Bacillati; phylum Actinomycetota; class Actinomycetes; order Streptosporangiales; family Streptosporangiaceae; genus Streptosporangium; species Streptosporangium vulgare. The sequence continues at coordinate 10,527 of NZ_JBHMBS010000045.1, forward strand.
GGAACGGGCCGGTGAGCACGGGCGGCTGGCTCTGGGCCTCTACCGGGAGCTCGGTGTCCCCGAGGCCGAGGAGGTCCGCGCCCTCCTGGAACAGGCCGGGGAGCCCGCGGAACGGGACCGTCCCCGCCCGTGAGGGGTGTCCCGCCGCGGTTCGTCACCGGGCCGCGTCCTCCTGGCGACTACACGTCCGCCACCGCCGGTGAGCTGGACTGGAGGACCTGGTAGGTCACCTCGGCGAGGGCCCGCTGCCCGCTGGTGTTGGGATGGAAGTAGTCCCAGGTGCTGAGCTGCCCCAGCGTGAAGGGGTAGGCGAAGACGGCGCCGCCGTCATACCTGCAGGTGCCGTACTCCGCGCAGACCCGGGCGAGCACGCCGTTGAAGTCGGTGACCCGCTGCCTGACCCGGTCGCGGCGTGCCTCGTCCTCGGCGGAGGTCGAGCGGGGAGCGGCCAGCATCGACTGGCAGATGCCGAAGGCGGCCCAGGCCGTGCGCGCCGAGGAGCTGTCCTTGCCGACCGACCACAGGCGCTTGAGGTCGGGGATGCTGGCGACGAACACCGACGCCTGCGGGATCCCGGCCGCCAGTTCCTGCATCGCCGCCCGGAAGCGGCTCTCGAAGTCGGCGACCGAGGTCATCGACGACTCCGAGGAGGCGCACGCGTCGTTGGCGCCCATCAGGATCGTCACGTAGTCGACCCCCTGGGAGACCGCGGCCCTCGCCTGCCCGGCGAGGTCGGCGATCTTCGCGCCCGACCGGGCGTCGTTGTGGGCGGTGAGATCGGGGTTCTGCGTCCTGATCCGGTTGCGGTGACTGTCGACCGAGGTGCTCGAGCCCGTCGACCACGACCGGCTGGTGCAGTCGGCGAACCAGCCGCAGGCGTTGAACCCGCGGGTGATGGAGTCGCCCAGCCCGGCCATGGAGCCGGGCGGCGCGACGGAGTCCGAGGTCGCCGTCCCGGCGGGGAGCACGGAGCAGCCGAGGGCCGCGGCCAGGACGAGGGCGATGCGAAGGGCATGGCGTTTGAACAAGGGACCTACCTCTATCAAGGGGGGTGTGCCGGATGCTGATCGTGCATCGCCGAGGGGCGGCCGTACATAGGGAAAACAGAAAACTTACGCCCCGGTCAAGTGAGCAGTCAGAGATAGGGGTGATCGGGCTTTCTCGGGGGGCCGGATTGGCGTCCCCATAACGTGGCCGCCGGCCGGGCGAGGGTGAGGTTCGGAGGTTCGGAGAAAGGCGCCGGAGGCCGCGCCGCGCCCGGCGGCGGGCGGAGGCGACAGCGAGAAGCCCTTACGTGCCGGGCCGATCGGCCGGTCACGGCCGAGGGCATCCGCCGAAACAGGGCCTTTCGTGTTCTGGCCTGGTTCTATGAGCGGATTAACCGTGAATTGATACGCCACTGCGGCCCGTGCTGGTGCACATGACGCCACGCTCTCTTTTCTTATCGATCCGACCGCCGACCGGGATGGGCGTATCGACGGCATTCCCCGCCGCCCGGTGTCACTTGCGTGAACAGCCCCCGAATGGGAGTGCCGAATCATGGGAAGTCGTGCCGGTCCTTTTCCGGGCGCGGGGGAGGCGTCCGCGGTCGCGAACTCCGGCCGGGGCCGACCGCGCTCGCCTGCCGGTGGGGCGGTGCCGGGGACGTTCCGCCGGGCGCGGGCGGCGACGGCCGGTTCGTCGGGGCGCTTGCGGCGGTGGCGTGCGGCCGATGCCCGTCCCGGCCGTCGATCGGGCCGCCTCGCACGAACGCCGTACCGCGCCGAGCCGAGCGGGGTGGGGTGGGGTGGGAGGGGTGGTACGGATGGAAGGCGTGTGACGGGAGGTGCGAGATTGGTCACGCCGTCCCCGGGTTGTAATTTTGGATAGGCTAACCTAACTTTGTGGCGAAGTTTCCCCTTGCGAGATAGGAACACCGCATGCGCACGTCGCGTCGGGTTCTCGCCGTGGCGGCGTTGGGCCTTGCGCTCACCGGTTGCGGTGCACAGAATCCCCCGGCCACATCAGGCACACAGCCGTCCTCGGGCGCCCAGCCCTCGTCGCCCGGCCCGTGGTCGTTCACCGACGGCTCCGGCGAGACGGTCAAGGCCGACAAGACCCCCACCCGGATCATCGCGCACGCCGGTGAGGCGGCCGCGCTGATGTCGTTCGGCATCAAGCCGGTCGGCATCTACGCCGACGAGCCGGTCAAGACCGACCCCAACCTGAAGGACCTCGACCTTTCCGGGATCGAGCTGCTCGGCCAGGAGTGGGGGAAGATCGACGTGGAGAAGGCGGCCGCGTTGCGGCCCGATCTGATCGTCGCGGACTGGTGGCCGGCGGAGAAGGCGCACAGCGGCCTGGAGGAGGGGGTCGACGAGAAGAGCAAGAAGCTCGCCGAGCTGGCCCCGGTGGTGGGCGTCTCCCAGGGCAAGTCCATCGAGGACCTCGCCGAGGGATACGAGAGCCTCGCCCAGAGCCTGGGCGCCAAGGTGGACGCTCCCGAGATCGCCGCGAACAAGAAGCGTTTCGAGGAGTCGGTCGAGAAGTTCAAGGCGGCGGTCGCGCGCAAGCCCGGCCTGACGGCCCTGGGCATGTCGCCCGCCGACGACAAGCTGTACGCCGCCAACCCCGAGTACGCGCCCGAGCTGCTGGACTTCCAGCGCTGGGGACTGAAGGTGATCAACCCGGCCAAGCCGGACCCGGGCTTCCCGTACTGGGAGAACCTCAGCTGGGAGAACGCCGACAAGTACCAGCCCGACCTCATCCTGTGGGACGGCAGGTCCTTCACACCCACGGCCAACGCCGAGTGGGGCAAGAAGCAGCCCACCTGGTTCAAGATCAAGGCCGCCAAGGCCGGTGCGGTGGCGGCCTGGCCCGCGTACTGGCTGCACACGTTCGGCGACTTCGCCACCGAGGTGGACAAGCTCACCGAAGCGATCAAGGTCGCTGACGAGAACCTCGGCGACTGATCCCCTTCGATGTCCAGCACGCTTTCGAACAGTGCGTTCTCACCACGACGGGCCCCGGTCCTCGGGCTCGGGCTCGTCGTGCTCTGCGCCCTGCTCGCCGCGGTGGCCTTCCTCAGCGTGACCTTCGGCTCACGTGACATCGGGCTGCCCGACGTCCTGCGGGCGCTGGGCGGCTTCGGGGCCGAGGAGTCGATCACCAGCACGGTGACCCTGGAGCTGCGCGTGCCGCGCACGCTCCTGGGCGTCCTGGTGGGCGCCGCCCTGGGCCTGGCGGGCGCGATCCTGCAGGGCGTCACGCGCAACCCGCTGGCCGACGCCGGGATCATGGGGATCAACTCCGGCGCGGCCGTCCTCGTGGTCTTCGCGTTCACGGTCCTGGGCATCCGGGGCGTGAACGTCTACATCTGGTTCGCCTTCGCGGGCGCGATCGTCGCGACCCTGCTGGGGTACGCGATCGCGTCGCTGGGCCGCGAGGGCGCCACCCCCGTCAAGCTGGCCCTCGCCGGCGCGGCGGTCACCGCCGGCCTCGGCTCGGTCACCTCGGGCATCGTCATGACCAACGTCGACGCGCTGAACGAGCTGCGTTTCTGGCAGGTCGGATCGCTCGCCGGCCGGTACGCGCCGACCCTGACCGGGGTCGCGCCGTTCCTGCTCGCGGGCCTGGTCGCGGCACTGTGCCTGGGCAGGGCGCTCAACGGGCTCGCCCTCGGCGAGGACGTCGCGCGGGGGCTCGGCCAGCGGGTCGGCCTCACCAGGGCCGTCGCCTTCGGGGTCGTCGCGATCCTCGCGGGCGCGGCCACGGCGGCCTGCGGGCCGATCGTCTTCGTCGGGCTGGTGGTGCCGCACCTCGCGCGGACGCTCTGCGGTCCGGACCACCGGTGGATCCTGCCGTACTCGATGCTGCTGGCGCCGATCGTGCTGCTGCTGGCCGACGTGCTCGGCCGGGTCGCGGGCGCCCCGGGGGAGCTGCAGGTCGGGGTGGTCCTCGGGGTGCTCGGCGCGCCGGTCTTCGTGGTGATCGTGCGCTACGGCCGGCTGTCGGAGGTGTGACGACGATGGCGGCGACGATCCACGAGACCCACGAGCCCCACGATGCCCTCACGGCCGTCTCAGGCGCGGTCCGCGCCACCCGGCGCGGCCGTACGGCCCGGATCGTGGTGGTGACCTCCGCGCTCGCCGCGGTCGTCGCCACCCTGTTCGTGGTGACGATGATGGTGGGCAGCTTCCGTCTCTCCGCCACCGAGGTGATCGGGTCGCTGCTGGGCACGATCGACGACCCGAGCCTCGACTTCGTCGTCCTGGGCCTGCGGCTCCCCACCGCCGCGACCGCGCTCGCGGTCGGGCTCGCCCTCGGCGCGTCCGGGACGATCTTCCAGCAGCTGCTCCGCAATCCCCTCGCCTCCCCCGACTTCGTCGGCATCTCCTCGGGGGCAAGCCTGGCCGCGGTCACCGGGCTGGTGTTCCTGCACGTCAGCGGGATCGCCGTCGCCGGGCTCGCGCTGGGCGGGGCGCTCGTGGCCGCGCTGCTGATGTACGTGCTCGCCTGGCGCGACGGCGTGAGCGGCTACCGCTTCATCCTGATCGGCATCGGCGTGGCGGCCTTCTTCGAGGGCCTCACCGGGTTCGTGCTGACCCGCGCCCAGCTGTTCGAGGCGCGCCAGGCGATGCACTGGCTGACCGGCTCGGTCGGGCAGGCCGACGACACCGAGCTGCGGCTCCTGCTCGGCGCGCTGGCCGTCCTGCTGCCCCTGGCCATGCTGCTGCAACGGCAGCTGCGGGTGCTCGAACTCGGTGACGACGCCGCGCGAGGACTGGGCGTTCCCACCGAGCTCGCCCGTGCCGGCCTGCTGGCCACCGCCGTGATCCTGGTCGCGCTGGCCGTCGCGGCGGCCGGGCCCCTCGTCTTCGTCGCGCTCGTCGCAGGACCGATCGCCAACCGGCTGCTGGGCCCGGCCACCGGCGGCATCGCCGCCGCCGCCCTGGTGGGCGCGGCGGTCCTGCTCACCTCCGACCTGGTCGCCGTTCACCTGCTGCCGACGGCACTGCCCACCGGCGTGGTCACCGGCGCGGTCGGCGCACCGTACCTGCTGTGGCTGCTCGCCACCACGAACAGACAAGGAGCGGGCGGATGAGCCGCCTCCGCGCCGAGGGCCTGTCCCTGGGCTACGACGATCGGGCCGTCATCACCGACCTCGACGTCTCCGTACTCGACGGAAAGATCACCGCGATCGTCGGCGCCAACGCCTGTGGCAAGTCGACGCTGCTGCGCGGCCTGGCCCGGCTCCTCAAACCACGCCGGGGAGCCGTGTACCTCGACGACAGGACGCTCAACGAGCTGAGCACCCTCGACGTGGCCAAGGTGCTCGGCCTGCTGCCGCAGACCCCCGTGGCGCCCGACGGCATCACGGTCGCCGACCTGGTCTCCCGCGGCCGCTACCCGCACCAGGGCTGGTTTCGCCGGTGGACCGACCGCGACCACGAGGCGGTGACCCGGGCGCTGGCCGCGACCGACACGGCCGACCTGATCGACCGCCCGCTGCGCGCCCTGTCCGGCGGGCAGCGGCAGCGGGTCTGGGTCGCGATGGCGCTGGCCCAGGACACCGACCTGCTGCTGCTCGACGAGCCCACCACGTTCCTGGACATCAACCACCAGGTGGAGCTGCTGCGGCTGCTGCGCAGGCTCAACGCCGAGTCCGGCAAGACCATCGTCGCCGTGCTGCACGACCTCAACCTCGCCTCCCGCTTCTGCGACCACATCATCGCCATGGCAGGCGGCGCCGTCGTCGCCGAGGGGCCCCCGGGCGCGGTGATCACCGCCGAGCTGGTCGAGAAGGTCTTCGGCCTCTCCTGCGTGGTCGTCCCCGACCCGGTCGCCGGAACCCCCATCGTGGTGCCCGCCTAGCGGCCCGCCCGTGGCGAGGCCGGGCTCCCGGTCCGGCCCCCGGCCGCGGGGGTGTATCCGGGAGGTCTGGCACATCGTGTTCTGCGGATACCGGTGAGCGGGCGGCGCGCGGTAGCGCCCGGAGACCGGCCGTTCGCCCTGATCCTCGGAGGACGCCTTCCGGCGAGCTCCAAAAGCGCGAGGGGCCGGGTACGAGGGCGCTACGCGGCCGCCGCCCCCGGCGGGCGCGCCGGTCCGGTGACGGCACCGAGGGTCAGTGCCGCGGCTCGGGCCGTGGCGGGCTGCGGTGGGCGGGGCCGTGCGGTGCGGCGCAGTGGGGGGCGGCGTCGCCGATGGTCAGCAGCCCCGGTGGGACGTGGTCGACCTGCAAGGTGATGTGCTCGATACCGTAGGTGTCGCGGAACATCCGCTCGGCGGCCTGGCGCACGGTGTGGCAGTCGGCGCCGTGAGCGACCAGGATGTGCGCCGACAGCGCGGCGTAGCCGGAGGTGACCTCCCAGATGTGCAGGTCGTGCACCTCGACGACGTGTTCCAGGGTGGCGGTCCTGGCGCCGATCTCGGCGGGACTCATGCCCACGGGGGCGGCTTCCATGAAGACCCGGCCCGCGTCGCGGACCAGGCCCCAGCCCGCTTTGAACATCAGGGAGGCGGTGACGAGGGCGGCGATCGCGTCGGCCCGGGTCCAGCCGGTGAACCAGATGGCGGCTCCGGCGACCGTGGTGGCGACGAAGGCGAACAGGTCGTTGAGGATGTGCTGGTAGGCGCCCTCGACGTTGAGGCTGGAGCGGTCGGCCCGAGACAGCAGCCAGGTGGCGGCCAGGTTGACGGCGATCCCGGCCAGGCCGGTCACCACCACGTACAGGCCCTCGACGTCGGGAGGGGCGACCAGGCGGCGGACGCCCTCGAAGACGAAGCAGGCTGCCAGCAGCAGCAGGGTGATGCCGTTGACCTGCGCGGAGATGATCTCGGCGCGTTTGAGCCCGTAGGTGAAGCCGCCCTGGGGCGGCCGGGCGGCGATCCGCATGGCGATCAGCGCGAAGACGACGGCGATGGCGTCGGTGAGCATGTGCCCGGCGTCGGAGATCAGGGCCAGGGAACGGGCGATGAGGCCGGCGACGACCTCGACCGCCATGAATCCGGCGATCAGCGCCAGCGCTCCGGTCAGATAGCGGCGATCGGCCTCCGCGCTCACCCCGTGTCCGTGCCGGTGCCGGTGCCCGGCGTTGTGTCCGTCCGCGTGCCCGTGCCGGTGCCCGTCGCTGTGTCCGTCCGCGTGTCCGTGCTCGGCCATCGCTTCACTCCCCGTGGTGGGTGCCTGTTTCGTGCCCGATGTGGGTGATCGCCTGGGCGAACAGCATCCGCATGTGAGAGTCGGCCAGCCGGTAGTGCGCCAGCCGCCCGGCGCGGCGGACCTGCACCACGTGGTGGGCGCGCAGCAGTCGCAGCGCGCACGAGGTGGCCGACATGCTCTGGCCGGTGACCGCCGCCAGATCGCGTACGCACATCTCCCCGGCGTGCAGCAGGGCGGCCGTCAGCCGCAGTCTTCCGGGGTCGGCCAGTAGTGCGAAGACCTGCGCGAGCTCCTGCACCACCGGTTCGGGCGGCAGCGCCCGCCGGACGCTCTGCACCCGCTCGGCGTCCACCGCCGAGCCGGAGGGGGTGTCGGGACGCACGGTCACCGTCGCGGGGGAGTGGCCGCTCGGGTCCGCGGGGGCGCGGACCGTGATTCGGGGGGGCACGGCGCCCACCTCTTTTCCTCGTCGGGGCGAGGGCTGCTGGTCGCAATGCATGTGTGCTCGGTTGCTCACATGTTTAAGCGTTAGGTAATGAGGAAATTACGCTTCGTGAGCATCGCAGGTCAAGTGCCCTCCGCCTGGCCGGGCCGCCGACTCCGCGCCGGTGGACAGATGCCGATCGAAGGGAAACACGGCGATGACCACGAAGCGAACCACCGTTACCCTGACCACCCTCGTGACACCTGACGGCGCCTGACCGGCCACGGCGCCGCCCGCGTCCTCGCCGACCGGGCCGCCGTCATCCGACCGGAGCGCCGTCATCCGGCCGTCGGCACCTGGACCCGAGGAACACGCCGGTCGTGAGGCCGCCCGCCCTCATCCGACGTCACGCGGCCAGGTCAGGGCACGATGAGCCGGCCTGGTGCGTGCCACACCGCCAGGTGCCTTCCGCAAAACTCCGCAGAACTCCGCAGAACCCGGAACCACGACGGTCGGACGACACCGATTCCCGAGCTCACCGGTCCCGGTCACGTTTCGAAAACCATGGTGAAAGGTCACGTGAAAGGCCATGCACGACGAGCCAGGCCACGCACCCGCCTCCCTCGACGAGATCGATCACGCCCCTACCTCCCCGCTCGGCACGGGCCTTTCCGCCGGCGTGAGCCGGTTGAGCCCTGCCGCCGTGCGCAACCAGGTGTTCACCGTGGTCCGGCTGCGCGAAGGCTACGACCTGGCCGAGGTGGACACCTTCCTCGGCCAGATCGAAGCCACCTTCACCATGCTCGTACAGGAGAACGCGGAGCTGTACGCCCGCGCGACCGCCGCCGAGCGCGCCGCCAGGCAGGCCGGACCGGCGGAGGAGCGCGTGACGCGGATCATGGCGATGGCCCAGGACAGCGCCGACCGGATGCTGGCCGCCGCCGAGCGGCAGGCCGAGGTGATCGTGGCGCAGGCCCGCGACCGCGCCGCCGTTCTGCGGCAGGAGGTGCACGCCTCCTGCGGGCAGGAACTGGAACGCCGGACCGAGGAGTTCAACGCCTTCGCCGCCGACTACGGCAACCGGCTCAGGCGCAGCCTGCAGGCGCAGGTCGACCAACTGCGGAGCCTGCTCGGTGAACTCGCCGACTCCGGCGAGCCGGGGCCGGCACCGCCCCCTCGCCGATGACCGGCGGCCGGTGACGACACCGGCCGCCTCGACGGCGGCCGCCGTCGGGCGACGCACCGGCCGACACGCCCACGGACACACTGGCCGACGCACCGGCCGACACGCCCACGGACACACTGGCCGACGCACCGGCGGACACGCCCACGGACAGGCCCACGGGCGTCGCCGTCAAAGAGCGCCGAACGGCCCGTCGGCCGGTTCGAGACCCTTCCGCGATCCAATGCCGACAAGAGGTGGTGAGACATGTTGACGGCCGAAGGGACATCGGCGCTGGGACCGGCGCTGGAGGGAGCCTCTCCCGGTGCCGGCGCGTGGGCGGCGGTGCTGCTGGTGTCGCTGTCCACGCTCGCCGGGGCGTGGCTGGCCCGGCGTAACTCCGCGAAGGTGACGGTGTGGCTCGCGATCGCCTCGGCGATGATGCTGATCACCGCCCTGGCCGACCTGCTGCCCGACGCCTGGCGAGACGCCACGGAAACGGGAGTGCCCCTGTGGGCGGTCGGGCTGGCCATCGTGTTCGGCTTCCTGGTGATCACCTACTTCACCCGCAAAGGCTGCGGGCACAGGCACGGGCACGAGGGATCCAGGCCGGTCGGCGGCAGGCACGCGCCCGGCCTGCACCGCCGCGTCAAGGAAGCCGTCGACGCCGCCCTGTTCGGCGGCATGGGCACCGCGGCCGCCCTCACCCTGCACCGGGCGATCGAAGGCGCGACGCTGGCACTGACCGCCTCCGCCGTGGTCGTCATCGCCCTCATGGTCCACTCGGCCGGCGAGGGCCTGGCGCTGGCCGCCCTGCTGGACATGGCCCGGCAGCGCCTGGCCCCGTGGCTGGTCGTCTCCTGCCTCAGCCCGGCCGCCGGCATCCTGATCGCCGCCGTCGCCCCGCTGCCCGGCCAGACGGTGCCGCTCCTGCTCGGCATGGTCACCGGTGTGCTGCTGCGCACCGCGGTCGTCGGGCTCAGGCTCGCCGCCGCCGGCCAGGAGGGCGGGCGGCTGTCGGGGCGCCATCTGGCCATCGCCGCGGGCGTCGCCGTCACCGGGGGCGTCCTCCTGGTCGCCACGCACGGCGTACTGGGTGAGGACCACCCGCCGGCCGGGCACGGGTCCCACGTCGCCGGCCGTGCGGCACCGGTCTCACCCGCCCCCACGCCCGCCGCCCGGCCGCCGACCCCGCGGGCGACGGCCCCCCTGACCCAGGCCCAGCTGCGCGAAGCGGTGACCACCGGGCGGATGCCCCTGAGCGAGGTGCTGACCCGCACCGACGAGGTCGTCAAGAACGCCTGGGTCGGATGGCTCCTGTCGATCCTGCCCGGCCACAGCCCCGCCGAGATCACCAGGCTCCTGACGGCAGGCGGGATCGAGGCCAGCCGCCACGTCGGTGACCTGACCGAGGGACAACGCCGCTACCTGCTCGACGCCGTCGCCGAGTGACCGCGCCCTCCGCCCGGCCCCGGCCCCGGACGCGCTCCGGTCAGGCGGGGAGCGGGCGCTCGCCCGGCGTCAGGGGCTCGTGAGGATGACGAGCCGCTGGGTCGCCCGGGTCATGGCGACGTAGCGGTCGACCGCTCCCGCGACGCCCTCGCCGAACGCCTCCGGGTCGACGAGGACGACCAGGTCGAACTCGAGCCCCTTCGCCAGCTCCGGGGTGAGCGACCGGACGCGGGACGTCGCCGGGAACGCGGGGTCGCCGATGACGCAGGCGATCCCCTCGGCGTGCGCGGCGAGCCAGGTGTCGAGGATCGAGCGCAGCTCGGAGACGGACCCGCGTACGACGGGGACGTCGCCGCTGCGGATGGACGTCGGCACGTTGGCGTCCGGGAGTACGGCCCGGATGACCGGTTCGGCCTCCGCCATGATCTCTTCCGGGGTCCGGTAGTTGACGCTCAGGGAGGCCAGCTCGATCCGGTCGATCCCGATCCGCTCCAGCCGTTCCCGCCACGACTCCGTGAACCCGTGCCTGGCCTGGGCGCGGTCCCCGACGATGGTGAAGCTCCGGGACGGGCAGCGCAGCAGCAGCATCTGCCACTCCGCGTCGGTCAGTTCCTGGGCCTCGTCCACGACGATGTGCGCGAACGGGCCGGCGAGCGGGTCCGGTTCGGCGCCGGGCAGTACGGTCTCGTCGACCAGGGCGTCCTTCATGTCCTGTCCGTGCAGCATCGTCACCGCCCCCTCGCCGTCGTCGTCGGCTTCGAGCAGGGCGTCGACGACGGTGGCCATGCGCTCGCGTTCGGCGGCGACGGCGGCCTCCTGGCGGCGCCTGCGCCGTGACGCCTCCGGGTCGCCGAGCCGCTGTCGCGCCGCGTCCAGGAGCGGCAGGTCGGACACCGTCCAGGCCTGGGCGTTCTCGCGCCGCAGCCGCCGGATGTCGTCGGAGCCGAGCCAGGGGGCGCACATCCGCAGGTAGGCGGGCACCGACCACAGGTCTGCGACGAGGTCGGCCGCCTCGATCAGCGGCCACGCGCGGTTGAAGACCGTGAGCAGCTCCCTGTTGCGCAGCAGCGACTTGCGCAGCAGGTGGGCCGGGGCCTCCTCGTCGTCGTGCTTGTCCGTCAGGATCGTGAGCAGTTCCTCCCAGATCCGGTCGCGCGCCTCGTTGTGCGGCGTACCGGGTTCCGCCGCCTCGAACGCCTCGGCCCAGTCGTCGGCGCTCAGCCGGATGTCGGCCCAGTCGGTCGTGACCGTCATCGCCTGGGTGGGCGGGTTCTCGTAGAACCTGACGGCCGGCTCGATCGCCCGTACCAGGTCCGCGGACGACTTCAGGCGGGCCACCTCCGGGTCGGCCTCGGTCGTCGCCGCCGCTCCCTCGGCGACGAGGTCTCGCAGGGTGCAGGTCCGTACGCCGTCCTCCCCGAGGCTGGGCAGGACGTCGGCGACGTAGGCCAGGTAGGGCTGGTGCGGGCCGACGAACAGCACGCCGCCCCGGCTGTGGCCGAGGCGGGGGTCGGAGTAGAGGAGGTAGGCGGAGCGGTGCAGGGCGACGACGGTCTTGCCCGTTCCGGGGCCGCCGTCGACGACGAGGGCGCCGCGGGATCCCGCTCGGATGATGGCGTCCTGGTCGGCCTGGATGGTGCCGAGCACGTCTCGCATCCGGGGCGACCGGTCGGCGCCCAGGCTGGCGATGAAGGCGGACTGGTCGTCGAGCGCGGCGTGTCCCTCGAATCCGTCCTGGGTGAACACCTCGTCCCAGTAGTCGCTGATCCGGCCGCGGGTCCAGCGGTACCTGCGGCGGCTCGCCAGGCCCATCGGGTTGGCGTGGGTGGCTCCGAAGAACGGCTCGGCCGCGGGGGATCGCCAGTCGAGCAGCAGCCGGCGGCCCGTGCTGTCGGTGAGGCCGAGCCGTCCGACGTACACGGGTTCGGGGTCGTCCGCGCCGACCATGTGCCCGAGGCACAGGTCCAGGCCGAAGCGGCGCAGGGTGCGCAGGCGAGCGGTGAGCCGGTGGATCTCCAGGTCCCGGTCCAGCACCTGCCGGCCCTTGCCGCCGGGTGCCCTGCGTTCGGCGGCGAGGCGGTCGGACAGGTCGGTGATCGACTGTTCGAGGCTCCGCGCGATGGCCGCGAAGTGCCGCTCGTCGTCGGCGATCAGCGCCGGGTCGGCCTTGGGGGAGAGGTGGTCGGGAAGGTCAAACGCGCTGGTGGTCAGCGGGTTCACGTCATCGGCTCCGATCTGAGGTCGTTTGCGACCGTCGCGCGTGGCAGGGCGTCCGGACCGGCGTGACGACCGGCGGCCGTGCCGGGCGGCGCTTCGCCGGGCACGGTTCCCGTGGCCGCCGCCGCTCCGGGGCGTCAGGATTCGCGAGTTCGCGAGTTCGCGAGTTGGCGGACTCGCGGGTTCGCCGGTTCCGGGTTCCGGGTCGTCGGTCCCGTGGGGGTCACGCGGAGGACAGGGGCGGCCTTTCCCTGCTGATCGCGTCGAGCGGTGTCGACAACGGCACACGCATTTCGTATCCCCCGTTTCCGCAGGTTCCGGCCCCGGCGGACGATTATGCGGTACGACCCGGGTCTTGCGGCAAGCCCCCCGGTGCGCTATACGTTAAAAGTGGAAAGGAGTGGATAACTCCCCTTTCCCATCGCCCGCCATGGACGGGCCACCTCCTCGGGAGACGCGCCGCGCCCGCCGGCGCCCTCGGCCCGGGAGGGTCACCCACGGGCCCGCGGAGAGAACGCGCCGGTGAATCCGAGCCCGCAGGCGTCCTTCGGTGTCACTCGTACTGCTCGTCGGGGGCCTCGACCCTGGTGAGGCTCTTACCGGTGAGCTGGGGGTAGATGACGCCGGTGGTCATCTTGCCGAAGGTCTGCGGGATCCAGGTGCCGGTGACCTCGACCCAGGTGTCGGCGGGCGGTGCCTGCAGCCCCCTGACCGCGACCTTCAGGGGGAACGCGTCGGCGGCGCAGCAGGCGATCTGCATGCGGGTGACGTACCACTGGCCCTTCTTCTTGGCGGGGGAGACGAAGCCGGTCAGCCTGACCTCGCGGCCGGTGAGGGATTTCTTGTCGTCGTCCCAGGCGCGGCCGATGAAGTCGCCGATGGTCATCTCCACGGGGCCGGTGCCGGTGAGCGGGGTGAAGGAGCCCAGGCTCTGGTCGCGGGGCGGCGGGGTGTCGTCGCGGGAGGCGGCGAAGGAGCCCAGCGCGGGCGGCGCGATCAGGAAGATCGCGAACACCGGCAGGCACAGCAGCCACGCGACCCGGGGGCCGCCGTGCGCGTGGTCGTGCCCGCCACCGTCACCGCCACTGTTTCCGGCACCGTCTGCGGGCCCGTGCCCGTGCCCGCCCGCACCGGACCGGTCATGATCATGCGGGTGTTCGTACGCGCCGGAGTGATTATGCGGGTGCTCGCGCGTGCCGTCCCGTACGCCCTCCTCCGCCGCGGTCTTCCCGGCCCGGACCGCCTGGAACAGCCCGATGAGCCCGAGGGCCACCAGCACCACCCCGGCGCCGATCAGGAACGGCCGGAAGCCGGGTTTGACGTAGTTGAGGTAGGTCGTGGAGAACGCCGAGATGCGCAGCACGGCGCAGCCCAGCAGGGTGAGGACGAGGTTCTGGGTCACACGGTTCATCGGGAAGCGCGGGTTCCTTCCGCCGCAACGGGGCGCGAGGGGGAGGGGGACGGGGGCGTCACAGCAGTAACCGGCCGAACAGGATGCTCACCAGGACGGCGAGGGCGAAGGTCAGCGGGACGAACCTCACCGTGAAGGCCCTGCCGAACGTGCCGGCCTGCAGCGCGATCAGCTTCAGGTCGACCATCGGGCCGACCACCAGGAAGGCGAGTTTGGCGGTGGGGGAGAAGGCGGTCATCGAGGCGGCCACGAACGCGTCGGCCTCCGAGCAGATCGACAGCAGCACCGCCAGCAGCGCCATGACCAGGACGGCGAGCCAGGGCACCTCGGCGATCGCGGTGAGCCACTCGCGGGGGACCGTGACGTTCAGCGTGGCCGCGGCCAGGCCGCCGACGATGAGGAACCCGCCCGCGTGCAACAGGTCGTGCCGCATCGCCTCGCCGAACCGCGCCCATTTACGGCCGTCGCCGTGTGGCCGGGAGGGGATCCGCAGCCAGCCGGCACGGCCGAACCTCAGCCACAGCCAGCCGACCAGCACCGCCACGGTCAGGGACGCGCCGAAGCGGGCCAGCACCATCAGCGGCTGGCCGGGGAAGGCGACGGCGGTCGCGACCAGCACGATCGGGTTGATCGCGGGGGAGGCGAGCAGGAACGCCAGCGCGGCGGCCGGGGCCACCCCCCTGGCCATCAGGCCCGAGGCGACCGGGACGGACGCGCACTCACACCCCGGCAGCACGGCCCCGGCCACCCCGGCGACGGGGACGGCGGCGGCCGGGTGCCTGGGCAGCGCCCTGGTCCAGAACGACGCCGGGACGAACGCCGTGATCGCCGCCGACAGCGCCACCCCGAAGACCAGGAACGGCAACGCCTGCACGCAGATCGCGACGAAGATCGTGGCCCACGTCCGCAGCGCGGGTGCCGTCAGGTGCGGCGCCAGAGTGAGACGGCCCACCACCAGCAGGACGACGACGAACGCGAACCCCCACGGCAAAGCGTGTCTGGCGGAACCCTCACGCCCCCAGGAGTCAGGGGGGAACGGGCTCTCGTCGGCGGCCCACACGTCCACGTCGCGCGGGCCGGATCGAAGCTCGGGCATGCGCCCTATCGTGGCAGACCGTCCAGGGGGGTCGGGACGGTCTCTCCGGGAAGCCGCGTCGTGAAGGCGCGAGACTCTTTCCAAGATCAGCCATAACCCGGAAAAACGGCTCGACGTGGCCGGGCGCCCGCCTCTCGGCGGAAGCGCCGGCCCGGTCCAGGCGGGTGATCAGATGTGGATCACGGCGTGGGCCGGAGCTTTCGCCGGCCCACGCCGGCCCGCTCCCGCCGACGGGCCTCCTGCGGTCCCCTCCCATCGGCCGCGCGCCGGGCGCGGCGCCGATGGTTCGAATCGCTTCCACGGTCCGTGCTCCGTGCTCGCCGCCCGCTGGCATCGCCCACTACTCGGTGGTACCGTGTACTGGTACTCGGTGCCACCGAGTACCAGGAGACCGAAGAGGACCCACGATGGACGACCTGACGGAGATGCTGAAGGGCACGCTTGAGGGCTGCGTGCTCGAGATCATCGGCGGCGAGGAGACCTACGGGTACGCCATCACGCGCCGGCTGAACGAGCTCGGCTTCGCCGACGTCGTCGAGGGGACGGTGTACACCATCCTGCTGCGGCTGGAGAGGAACGGGCTCGTCCGGGTGACGAAACGACCGTCCGGGCTCGGCCCGCCACGCAAGTTCTACGCGCTCAACGACGCGGGGCGCGAGGAGCTCGCGACGTTCTGGGCGAAATGGGAGTACGTCACATCGCGGATCGACAAGCTCAAGGAGGGCGGGAGATGAACTTCTGGGAGACCATCACGGGCAGCGACCTCACCAGGGAGTGGAAGGCGTTCGATGCCCGGGCCGAGGCGTTGCCGGCCGGCCACCGGGCGGCGTGGGAGGAGATCAAGGGGCACCTCTCTCCCTACGCGGACTTCACGGGCCGGAACCTGATGCCGATTCTCGACGGCGCCCTGGGGCTGCTCGAAGAGACGGCGGCCGACGGGCAGGACATTCACGAGGTGGTGGGTGACGACGTCAAGGGCTTCTGCGCGGCGCTGGCCGGCGGAGAAGGGGCCCGGAGCTATCGCGACCGGTGGCGCGAGCAGCTGAACAGGAACGTCGCGAGGAAATTGAACCGGCTGGGAGGCTGACGTGGGCATCCAGGACATCATCGAGGGCAAGAGGCAGTGGCGGGCGCACGTGGCGCGGGTCAAGGCGCTCCCGCCGGACTACCAGATCGTCTACAAGGAGATTCAGAGGTACCTCTTCAAGGTCGGGCCGGTCGACCTGCCCGACGGGTCCCTGCTCTCGGGGATCGTCGATTTCTTCGAGGAGGGCGTCGCAGCCGGCAAGGGAGTCCTGGAACTCATCGGCGACGACGTCGCCGCCTTCTGCGACGACCTGGTCAAGGACTCGCGCACCTACGCGGACGTCTATCAGGAGTCCATCGGGGGGAGACCCGGCACGGCCGAGAAGTGACCCCCGTCGACCCGGCCCTGTATCCACCGCCCGATCGGTGCCGGTGGTGAACGCCCCCCCGCGGACTGGAGGGCGCGGCGGACCTTGGCATCTTGCGTGACGCGCAGGGCGCGGCCGGCCATGGCCGGAGACGAGTTCACGAACGCCGTACGCGCAACGGCCCGATCGCTTACGCCGTCCGGGTGGCGCCGGGTGGCCGGCGACGGCGGGCGGTGATGATCCAGGCACGCGAGTCGAAGTAGACGCCGCCGGTGTCGTGGGCGGCGAGGGTGGCGCGCAGCCGCGTGCGCGCCTGCTCGGCTGCCGCGGCGTCGAGGTCGGCGAGCAGGTCTTCGTACTCCCGTAGGCGCATCACGTTGTCGAAGGCGGCGGCGGTGTCCGGGCCGTAGTAGACGGGCTCGTGCACGTCGGTGAAGCCGACCTGGGTGAAGCCCGCCGCCGTCAGGACGCCTCGTGCGATGGCCGGGTCGGCGAGTGAGAACGGGCCCGGGCCGCCGGAGAGAGGGGCGGGCGCGGCCGTCGCGGCGGTGAGGCTCCGGCGGATCGCGGAGGCCCACTCATTGCGGTCGCGATCTTGCCAGACCAGCAGCACGAGACGCGCTCCGGGGCGCAAGGCGCGCCGGATGTTGGTGAACGCGGCGACCGGGTCGGCGAAGAACATCGTTCCGAACCTGCTGATGCAAAGGTCGAAGTGCGTCGACGGGAAGGGGTGAACCTGGGCGTCCGCGCACTGGTAGGTGATGTTGGGCAGTCCCTGCTCGTCGCTGAGCCGGCGGGCCCGTTCGAGCATCGGCGCGGAGAGGTCGACCCCTGTCACGCTTCCGGCGGCGGCGGCGCGGGCGGCCTCGCGGGTGGACTGCCCCGTGCCGCAGCCGATGTCGAGCACACGGTCGCGCGAGCCGACGCGGGCGGCGGCACGGAAGAGTTCGTTGTGCGGACGCAACTCCGCGTCGTAGTCGAACAGGCCGGTCTGCCTGGTCCCGTGCTCGCCCGCGGTCGGTTCGGGGTCCGGCCGCGCCCGGGTGTCTCGCCGGTCGTCGATCGGCTGCCCGTCGGCGTGCCGGCCGGGCGGATGCCGACGCGTCAGGGCTTCGCCGGGTCCTTCGCCGGGTGCGCCTCGCATCCGGTCCGGCGACGCCGTTTCCGGAAGGCTGGGCGGGCCGGCCGCCGAGGGACGGTTCACCGCTCGGCCCTCGTGGCGGACGCGGTGGCCGCGTAGCCCGCCAGGATGTCCGCCACCTCTTCGGGGCGGCTGAGGGCGACGCAGTGGCCGCCCGCGATCTCGTCGGGGACGATGCCCAGGCGCTCGGGCACCAGCCGGCGAAAGAAGCCGGGCGGGAAGAAGCGGTCCTCACCGCACAGCACGAACCTCGTCGGCACGTCCGGCCACGCCTCCAGCGGCCACGGAGCGGCCGACGCGGCCCTGGACGGATGGTCGCGCTCCCTGCCCATCGCCTCCGCGGCCAGTTCCCGGGGTACGTCGTGGTAGAAGCTCACGAACGGATCCGCGTTGCCGGTCAAGCCGCCGTCGCGCTCGGCCTGCTCCTCCACCGCGTCGCGGTAGCCGGTGTTGGCCCACCACTCGTCCGGGGACTCACCCGGCGACGGGATCATGCCGGCCAGCAGGACCAGCACGTCGACGGGCAGCCGATCGGCGACCAGCGAGGCGGTGAACGCGCCGAACGAGTGGCCCACGACGACCAGGTCCCGCTTGTCGCCGACGGCCTCGACCACGGCGTCGGCGTAGTCCGCCAGGGTCTTCGACGCGTCATCACCCGGAAGGTCGGGAGCCAGCGCGTCGTGCCCGCGTGCTCGCAGCCCGGCCGCCACCAGGTGCCAGGACCATCCGGCGTCCCCTCCGCCGTGGATCAATACGAATGTGCTCATCGGACTCTCCCTTGGTCGGTGGATCCCGGATTCGGTGGAACCCGGATTCAGCGGCGGAACTCGGAGCGCACGACGACGGCGACCGCGAGCACCACGATCACGCCGCCGGCGAGGGTCGGCACCGTGACCGGTTCGGCGAGGAGCAGCCATCCCAGGCACAGGGCCACCAGCGGATTGACGTACGCGTACGTGGCCGCCAAAGAGGTCGCGGTCGACTGCAGCAGCCAGATGTAGGCCGAGAACGCCAGGACGGATCCGAACAGGACCAGGTAGGCCCACGCCGCCCAGGACCGGGCCGAGTAGGCGACCGGGTCGAAGCGCTCGCCGGCGGCCAGCCCGATGATCGTCAGCGCCCCACCACCGACGAGCATCTCGTAGACCGCGACCGCGAACGGGTCACGCGGCAGCTCGATCCGCGGCTGGTACCACGAGCCGAACGCCCACGACAGGCCGGCGACGAGGACGACCGCCATGGTCCAGACCGGAAAGGTGCCACCGAGACCGTTCGCGGTGACCACCACGACCATGCCGCAGAAGCCCGTCGCCACGCCCGCCACCGTCCGGCCGGCGGGTCGCTCGCCCGACAGTACCCGATAGCAGATCACCCACAGCGGCACTGCCGCGACCAGCAACGCCGTGATCCCCGACGGAGCCCCGCCGTACTCGGCGAGGGTCACCAGGCCCTGGCCGAGTACGAGCAGCAAGAGCCCGATCCGCGCGCATCCCAGCAGCTGCCGGCGGGTCACGGCCAGTCGGCCCGGACCGCCACGCGCCGCCAGCGCCCCGCCCAGAAGCAGGCCGGCCGCCAGGAAGCGGACACCGGCGCTCACGAGGGGCGGCATCTCCTCGACCATGATCCGGATCGCGAGGTAGGTCGAGCCCCAGACGACGTAGACGATCGCCAGGGCGGCCCCGACGAGCAGGAGAGGGCTTCGGGCTTTCGCCGGCACAACGGTGGCTGCTGTCATACCGGTCACGCTAGGAGCCGAGAGCCATCGTGAAAAGCGATTGTTTCCGATTGAGTCAATCGCTAGAAGCGATGAATGTGAGTACGCTGGGACCCGTGACCGATCTCGAACTGAGGCACCTGGCCGCGATGGCCGCCGTCGCCGAGGAGGGCTCGTTCGGCCGGGCGGCGACCCGCCTCGGCTACACCCAGTCGACCGTGAGCCAGCAGATCGCCGCGTTGGAGAGGTCCGTCGGCGGCCCGGTGTTCGACCGGCCGGGTGGGCCCAAGCCTGTGCGGATCACACCGCTCGGCGCCGTCGTCCTCGGACACGGACGCGAGCTGCTGGCGAAGGCGGCGGCCCTGGCCGAGGCCGTGGACCGGTTCCGGGCCGGCGAGGGCCGGATCGACATCGGCACCCTCCAGAGCGTCTCCACGGTGATCTTGCCGGTCGTCGTCCGGCGGCTGCGCGACGAGCACCCCGGCTGCGACATCCGGCTGTTCGAGGGGGAGCCGGAGTCGCCCCGGATCGGCGACCTCGACCTGCTGTTCTACGACGGCCCCCTCGACGGCGACGTCGAGCACGTCAAGCTGCTCGACGACCCGTACCTGCTGGTGGCCGGGCGCGGCACCTTCTCCGGGCGTTCCGTCCCGCTGGACCGGCTCGACGGCGCGCCGCTGGTGGCCTGGCCCTCGACCTGCGACCAGCCCAGGGTGGAGGAGGCGTTCGCCCGCGCCGGCGTGACCCCGAAGATCGTCTTTCGCACGGCGGGCAACGACACGCTGCTGTCGATGGTGCGGGCCGGGATGGGGTCCGCGGTGCTGCCGTGGCTCGCCGTCCACGCCGCCGAGGCCGACTCCGACGACCGGCTCCGCGTCCACGAGCTGCGGCCGGCCATTCCCCCGCGCGAGGTCTGCCTGCACTGGCGGGCCGGCCGTACCCACTCCCCCCTGGCGGCCCGGGCGATCGAGATCGCCGTCGAAGTCGCGTCCGGCCTGGCCGGCGGACCGGCCCTGGAGTACTCCGGCCCGAACGCGTAGGCGGGGGTGACGCGCGGGCGGTGGGGGTGAAGGCCGGCTCCCACCTCACCTGGCGGCGGTGGCGTCGAGCACGGCCTTGAGGGACGATTCGAGGATGTCCACTCCGGCGTGCAGTTCGTCGTCGCCGATCGTGAGAGGCGGGGCGAGGCGGAAGATGCCGCCCATCCCGGGCAGCTGGACGATGTTCACGTGCAGGCCGCGTTCGAGACAGGCCGAGGTGATCGCGTTGCCCAGCGCGTCGGCGGGCACCTTGCTTCTCTTGTCCTTGACGAGCTCGATGCCCTGCAGCAGGCCACGGCCGCGGACGTCACCGACGACCTCGTAGGTGTCGCGAAGCGCGAGCAGCCGTTCGGTGAGCCGGCCGCCCAGCCTCGCGGCGCGTTCCGTGAGGTTCTCGCGGTCGATGACGTCGAGGACCGTCAGCGCGACGGCGGCCGCCAGGGGGTCGGAGACGTGGGTGGTGTAGAAGAGGAAGCCCCGTTCGTGGCAGAGTCGCTCGATCTCGGCGGTCGTGACGACGGCCGCCACGGGCAGCCCGGCTCCCAAGGTCTTCGACAGCGTCAGGATGTCGGGCGCGACCCCGTCGCGCTCGAACGCGTACATCGTCCCGGTGCGGCCGAGACCGGTCTGCGCCTCGTCCAGGATGAGCAGCATCCCGCGCTCGTCGCACATCTCCCTGAGGCGGCGCAGATACCCGGGCGGCAGGTCGATGATCCCGCCCGAGGACAGGATGGGCTCGACGAGGCAGGCGGCGAGACTCCCGGCGGACTGGCGGTCGACCAGGGCGAAGCCGTAGGCGAGCTCGGCCTCCCAGTCGTGGGAGCCGTCGCAGGAGCGGAACGGCGAACGATAGGCGTTCGGTGTGGGCAGCGCGAGGTTCCCCGGCATCGGGGGACCGTAGCCGTGCCGCCCGGCCGAGAAGGTCGCGGCCGCGGCCCCCTGGGTCATGCCGTGCCAGGAGCGGTCGAAGGAGACGATCTCGAAGCGGCCGGTGGAGAGCTTGGCCATCTTGATCGCGGCCTCGTTCGCCTCGGCCCCCGTGGTGAGCAGCAGCATCTTGCCGAGCGACGGGGGCAGGGTCGCGGTGAGCCTGCGGGCGAGCTCCAGCACGGGCGTGCTGAGCATGCCGCTGAAGAGGTGGTCCAGCGACGCGACCGCGGACGAGACCGTCGCCACGATGTCCGGGTGCGCGTGGCCGAGGATGGAACTCATCTGCCCGGAGGTGAAGTCGAGGATCGGCCTGCCCTCGCGATCGAAGACGTAGGCGCCGGAGGCGCGTTCGATGACCCGGGGGGTGAAGCCGGCCCCGTAGCGGATCAGGAGGCGGTCCGCCTCCTCCCAGAACGTCGTGTCCATCGCCAGCCCTCTCTCACCGCGCCCGGAAGGACGCCCGATGTCCTGCTCGATGCCATCCTCCATCGGCGGCAACGCTCGGAACAAGCAAACAAATACGCCTCGTCGTTCGGTACTGCCTTATGTTTGACGCCATGCTCAACCCGCAACGTCTCGCGATCCTGCGCGCTGTCCTGGCGGCCGGGTCGATCAACAAAGCGGCACGCAACCTCGGCTACTCTCCCGCGACGATCAGCCAGCACATGACCACCCTCGCGAGGGAGACCGGGCTGGTCCTCTTCGAGAAGCAGGGGCGCGGCATCAGCCCCACCGACGCCGCGCGGCACCTGGCGGATCAGGCTCAGTCGCTCCTCGCCGACTTCGGGCGCCTCGAACGCGTCGTCGCGGACCTGCGGGGCGGTCAGGCGCAGCATCTGGCGATCGCCTGCTTCGCCTCCGCGGCCGAGCGGTGGATCCCGGAGGTCGTGCGGACCGTTCGCCGGCACCGGCCGAACCTCACCGTCGAGATCAGCCTCAACGAGCCCGTCGACGGGCGTGGCCGCCGGCGGCCTGACCTCGACATCCGGACCGAGCCGGTGGGCGGAGCCGGGGTGCACCTCGACGGCTACCGGCGTCACGAGCTCGCCGTCGAGGAGCTCGTCGCCGTGCTCCCTGCCTCCCACCCCCTCGCCGACGCCCACGAGGTCGCCCTCCGGGACCTCGAAGGGGAACCCTGGATCGACCACGACATCTACGACAGCCCGATCGGGCAGATCATCGTGACCGCCTGCCGGGCCGCCGGCTTCACGCCGCGCTACGCCGCCCGCCTGGACGACCACCGGGCGGCGCTGCGGCTGGTGGAGACGGGAATCGGCGTCACCGTGCTGCCGCGCCTGGCCGTCGCGGAGCTTCCCGGCGGAGTCGTCGCCAGGCCCGTGGTCCGCCCCACCGTCCTGCGGCGCATCGTCGTGCACGCCCGCCAGGACCGGCGCCGTGGCGACCTCATCGCCCGCGCGGTGACACAGCTTCGCGCCGGCGCCCGCGAGGGAGAACCCGCGTAGCCAGGGCGCCCCGTGTTCCGCGTTCCGCCGGTGATTCGGGGGCCGATCCGAGAGCGCCCGTGGTGTCGGGCGGCGCCTCGCGTCCCGCGGGCCGTCGCGGTGAGGCCGGCGATCGTCGCCACGCGCGCCGCGTCGCCCGCGAGGACACCATGCCGGGGCGGGCAGGGCTTCCGGGGTCTCCAGGGCCTCCAGGGCCTTCGGAACCTGCACCTCGCCTCAGGTGGGCATCCGCCTGCCCAGGGCGGTCTCGAAGGCGCGCATCGTCCGCACGATCGTGGCGCGTTCGGCCGGGGTGAGGTCGGTCAGGACCTCGGTCCACGCCAGCGCGCTGCCCGACAGCCACTCGCGGATCGGCTCGGCGTACCGCGGCGCGATCGCGACGACCCGCCGTCGCCGGTCGGCGTCGTCCTCCTTCCGCGTCAGGACGCCGCGGCGGGACAGGTCGCCCACCATGAGGCTGACGGTCGTCGGAGCGACCTCCAGCCGCTCCGCCAGCCCGCTCACCGTGAGAGGACCGTCGTACTGCAGGTAGGAGAGCAGCGACAGGTGGCGGGGCGCGAGGTCGAGCGTCCGCAGCGGCTCCGGAACGGGCAGCCGCTTGGCTCGCCCGACGAGTCTGGGCATCAGCAGCAGCATCGACCGCACCGCCTGCTGGGCCGTCATACCGTCCGCGTCGTTGACCATCTGGCACCTCACCAATTACCTTTGAACTTAAAGCTAATTTGGGAACAAACGGGAGGCCCACGATGCCACATCTGACTGTCCGGGTCCTGGAGCCGCAGCTCGAAGGCAACGAACCGGCCCTCATCGCCGCCCTGACCGACGCGGTGGTCGACGTGTACGGCGAGTGGGCGCGCGACGTCGCGGTCATCCACCTGGAGGGCGTACCCGCAGGACGGTGGGGCCTGCGCGGCAAGCCGGTCGACGAGGCCCCACCCGTGATCGTGTTCGGTATCCGCGAAGCGGCGTTCGCCCGCCCCGACAGCGGCGAGATCATCGCCAGGCTCGTGCGAACCGTCACCGACGCCGCCGCCGGGGTCCTCGGGGCGCACCTGCGCGACACCGTCACGGTCGAGCTCGTCGCGACCCCGGCCGGCCGCACCGCGATCGGAGGTGTGATCGTCGACGGCTAGCCCGTTCTCGCGCGTCGAGGTGCCCGGCGTCATCGAAAGCCGCCACCGGGCTTCGCCGGCATCTCCACCCACCCGTCTACCCGCTCGCTCGCCACCGGCACGCCGGGCCGGTTCCGGAACAGCCGCCTCCCGTCACCGGCTCGCGGTCATACGTCCCAGGTGACCGGAAGGCTCTTCACCCCGTAGATGTCCGCGGTCTCCGGGCGCAGGCCGACCTCCTCGGCGGGTACGGCCAGGCGCAGGGTGGGGAGGCGGTTGAGCAGGGCGGGGAGGGCGACTCGCATCTCGACGCGGGCCAGTTGCTGGCCCAGGCACTGGTGGATGCCGTGGCCGAAGGCCAGGTGCCCGCCGTCCTGTCTGGCGAGGTCGAGGGTGTGGGGGTCGGTGAAGCGGTCGGGGTCGCGGTTGGCGGTGTTGTAGGACAGGATGACCGTGGTGCCGGCCTTGATGGTGTGGCCGCCCAGTTCGACGTCCTCCAGGGTCGTTCTCATGAAGGTCTTGGCGACGCTGAGATACCGCAGCAGCTCTTCGACGGCCTTGTCGGTGAGGGTGGGGTCGGCGCGCAGCGCGGTGAGTTGCGCGGGGTTGCTCAGCAGGGCGAAGGTGCCCAGCGCCAGCATGTTCGCGGTGGTGTCGAACCCGGCCGCCAGCAGGATCAGGGCGATGCCCCTCAGCTCCTCGTCGGTCAGGTCGCTGTCGAGCAGGTCACTGAGCACGTCGTCGGTGGGGTTCGCGCGCTTGGCGGCCACCAGCTCGGCGAGATAGTGCTGGGTCGCGGTGTAGGCCGCGATCAGCTCCTCGTCGCCGACCTCCCCGCCGAGGAACTTGTCGATGTTCTCCTGGAAGGAGCCCCGGTCCCGGTACGGCACCCCCAGCAGCTCGCAGATCACGATGGAGGGAATGGGCTTGGCGAACGCGGTCACCAGGTCGGTTGGCGGCCCGGCCTCCTCCATGGCGTCCAGATGCTCGGCGGTGATCTGCTCGACGCGCTCGGTGAGCAGCCGCATCCGCCGGACGGTGAACCTGCCCACCAGCGGTTTCCGGTAGCGGCCGTGCTGCGGCTCGTCCATGAGAAGGAACTCGCCGGGCGCCGCGGGTGGGACCTCGATGTCGCCCATGTCGATGGTCGGGTGGTGGCGCATGAGCTCCTTGCGGGAGCTGAAGCGCGAGTCGGCCAGGACCGACCGGACCAGGTCGTAGCCGGTGACCAGCCAGCCCTGATGCCCGTCGGGGAAGGGGTAGCGGCTGATCGGGCCGTGCTCGCGGGCCTGGATCAGCTCCCTGGGCGGGTCGAAGGGGCAGCCGGGCTCACGCGCGGCCGGCAGCGTGGTGACGGTGTGTTCCATGGTCGTTCCCCATTTCGCGATAGTACGTGTCCGGCGTGGCTCGAAAGCCGCGTCGCGTTCGGAATTCGTGTCAGCCGCAGGAGGTGCTCGCGGGCAGGTGGTCAGCACGGATCAAAGCGACCTCGCCCGGCGTCTGGCGATCTCGCTCGATCTCGCTCGGCATCGCCCGACATCGGGCGGGGTCGGGGCGATGGGGCCGCACCCGCTCGAACCGTTCATGGCGTTCACCATCGCCGACCGCCCTGACACGGGGCTGTCGCCGTGCTGACGCGGCCGCTGACACGACACCGCGTCCGAGCACGAGGCCGATCGTCCTGACCCGCGGCGCCGTCCTCGAACACGCCCCGCGTGACCTGCGCGTCAGCGCCGTCCGCCCCGGCGCCGCCGACCCCCACGATCGGCCTCGTGATCGCCGGGGAGGGCTCGACCGTGCCGAGACCGTGCCGAGACCGCACCGAAGCCGCGCCGAAGCACGTGCCGAAGCCGGGGCCGGCCGGTCCGGCGACCGGCTCGGGACGTCGCCACGGTTCGGCACAATGACTGATGTGCGAGTTGAACTGCTTGGTCCGTTCGAGGTCCGGGACCGCGACGGGGCCGTGGTGGAGGTTCCCGGGATCCGGCTGCGCGCGCTGCTGGCCGCACTCGCCCTCGAACCCGGCCGGAGCGTCTCGCGCGGGAGGCTGGTGGACTGGATCTGGGGGCGACGGCCGCCCGCCGACGAGGTGAACGCCCTGCAGGCGCTGGTGTCCAGGCTGCGCAGGGTGCTGCCGGACGGTGTGATCGAGGCCGATTCCGGCGGGTACCGGCTGGCCGTGCCTCCCGACGCCGTGGACGCGCACCGGTTCGAGCACCTGATCGGGCAGGCCCGTGCCGCCGAGCCCGCGGCGCGGGCGGATCTGCTGCGCTCGGCCCTGGCCCTGTGGCGCGGTACGGCCATGGCGGACATCGCGCTGCGAGACAGCGACGCGTTCGACACCGCGGTCGCCCGCCTGGACGAACTCCACGTCGCCGCGCTGGGGGATCGGGTGGACGCCGACGTCCGCCTCGGCCGTGGCGCGGAGCTGGTCTCCGAGCTGACCGAGCTGGTCGCCGCCCATCCGCTGCGGGAGGGGTTCGTGGCGGCCCTGATGCGGGCGCTCGCCGAGGCCGGGCGCGGCAACGAGGCGTTGACCGTTTACCAGCGCACGCGCGAGCGGCTCGCCGAGGAGCTGGGCGCCGATCCGTCGGCCGAGCTCTCCGCGCTGCACACCGCGTTGCTGCGGGGCGAGCTGGGCGAGCGGGCGGAGAGTCGCAGGACGAACCTGCGCGCCGAGCTGACGAGTTTCGTCGGCAAGGACGACGACGTCTCCGCGGTCGCCGCCCTGGCCGTCGGGCACCGGCTGGTCACCTTGACGGGGGCGGGCGGCTCCGGCAAGACGAGGCTGGCCACGGAGACCGCCCGCACGATGCTCGCCGGGCTGCCGGACGGGGCGTGGCTGGTCGAGCTGGCCTCGGTGCGGGCGGGCGGTGAGCCGGCGCAGGCCGCCCTCACCGCGATCGGCCTGCGTGACCAGGCACTGCTCGGTGGCGCGCGGGCCGGGGAGCCGATGGATCGGCTCATCGCCGCGGTCCGGGGGCGCACGATCCTGCTGATCCTGGACAACTGCGAGCACGTGATCGAGGAGGCCGCGGCTTTCGCGGACCGGCTGCTGGGGGAGTGCCGGATGCTGCGGATCCTGGCCACGAGCAGGGAGCCGCTCGGTATCACCGGGGAGGTGCTGTGGCAGGTCGAGCCCCTCGCGCTGCCCGCACCGGGAGCGGCCCCCTCCGAGGCCGGATCCTCGCCCGCGGTGCGGCTGCTGCGGGACCGCGCGGATCTGGTACGCCACGACATCGGCTCCGACCCGCACACCCTGTCGGCCATGGCGCGGATCTGCCGGGCGCTCGACGGGATGCCGCTGGCGATCGAGCTGGCCGCGGCACGGCTGCGCACCATGTCCGTCGATCAGCTGGCACGACGGCTCGACGACCGGTTCCGCCTGCTGACCGGCGGCAGCCGTACGGCGCTTCCCCGGCACAAGACGCTGCGCGCGGTCGTGGACTGGAGCTGGGACCTGCTGACCGAGGCCGAACGCGGCGTGCTGCGGCGGCTCTCGGTGTTCTCCGGCGGGGCGAGCCTGGAGGCGGCCGAACGGGTGTGCGGGGACGAGGCGTCCGGGGAGCAGACACTCGACGTGCTGACCGCGTTGATCGAGAAGTCGCTGCTGCTCGCCGACGGCGAGGGCACGCCTCGCTACCGGATGCTCAACACCATCAGGGAGTACGCGGCGCACCGGCTCGCCGAGGCCGGGGAGAGCGAGCAGGCGCGCCGGGCACACCTCGCCTACTTCACCGAGCTGGCCGAGACGGCCGACCCGCACCTGCGCCGGGCCGGGCAGCTGGAGTGGCTGTCCACGCTCGACGCCGAGAAGGACAACATCAACGTCGGCCTGCGCGGGGCGATCGCCGAGGGATGGGCGCAGGAGGCGATGCGGCTGGTCGCGGCCGTAGGCTGGTACTGGTTCCTCACCGGGTACAGGACCGAGGGCACCAAGCTGAGCATCGCGGCGGCCTCGCTGGACGGTGAGGTGTCCGACGAGGTGCGGGCGATGGCGTACACCATCGTGGCGATTTTCGTGACCTCCGGGGTCGGCGACCAGTACCAGGCGCGGGAGTGGATCCACGAGGCGCACCGGCTCACCCGGCGCGGCGGGTATCGCAACCCGCTGCTCGGGTTCGTCGAGCCGCTGGAGCGGATGGTGCGGGACGTGGCCGACTTCCTGCCCGCGTTCGAGCCGCTCATCGCCGACGGCGACCCGTGGGTGCGAGCGCAGGCCAGGCTCACCCGCGGACGGTTGCGGCTCACGCTCGGCGGCGACGAGACCGACGTGGACGCCGACGTCGAGATCGCCCTCGCCGAGTTCCGCGCGCTGGGTGACCGGTGGGGGATCTCGATGGCGCTGACCTTCCTGGCCGACCGGCTCGCCATGCGCGGAGAGTTCGCGCGCGCGTGCGAGCACTACGGGGAGGCGGTCACGGCGCTGACCGAGGTGGGCACGGACGAGGACGTGGTCGGCCTGCGGGCGCGGCAGGCCCAGCTGTACTGGCTGCTCGGCGACGAGCGGTCCAGCACGTACGCCATGGCCGAAGCGCGGCGGTGCGCGAGCGGGGTCACCTGGCCGGACGCGCTCGCCGAGCTGGCGCTCTCGAAGGCGCAGCTGGCGCGCTGGCGCGGCGAGCCGGACGAGGCACACCGGCACCTGGCCACGGCGCGGGCGGAACTGGGCGACTCCGTCCGCGCCAAGGCCCTGGACCTGTACGGCTACCTCGCCGAGGATCTCGACCAGGCCCGCTCGTATCGGACCGAGGCGTTCCGCACGGCCGTGAAGTACACCTATCCGCCGCTGATCGCCGAGGTGCTGATCGGGCTCGCGGATCTCGCGCTGCGCCGGGGACAGTACGAACAGGCCGCGCGACTGCTCGGGGCGAGCGACGAGGTGCGCGGCACGCCGGATCGTTCGCAGCCGGACGCTTCCAGGATCGCCGCGGAAACGCGGAGTCGCCTCGGGGAGGCCGCGTTCGCCGAGGAGACCCGTGCCGGGCGGCGGCAGGACTGGCGTGAGCTGGCCGAGATCACGCTCGCCTCGTGAACGTCACGCGTGCCTGAGGGGAGCCGATCGGCGTGAGCCCCCGCCCGCCAGGTGATCGCGCCGACCGGCCGGGCCGGCCCGGCCGGTCGGCGCGATCCGCGGTGTCTTCGCCGTGGTTCCTCGATCGCGCGGGGCGGACCCGCTCACGGTGGCGTGAGGTCGATGCCGAGGACGTCGCGCAGGCCCCGGCGGCCGGCGTCGGTGACGCTGACGGCGCGGGTGGTGCCGGTGCGCCGTATCCAGCCGGCCTGCGTGAACCGGTCGAGCAGGCCCCGGCCGAGGGCCCCGGCGAGGTGGTGGCGTTGCTCGCTCCAGTCGACGCAGTAGCGGACGGGCCGCCGCCGCGCCGGCAGGCGCAGGCCGAGGCCGGCCAGGAGTTCCTCACCGGACGCGGTGAGGGTGTAGTCGACGTCGTGGCCGTAGCCGGTGGGCCGGTCCTGCCGGGCGCGCGCGAGGTCGAAGGTGCCGTCGCCCCCGGTCAGGTGACCGTTTCCGATCATCGCGGACATGAGTTCGACGCCCAGCCGCCCGGCGAGGTGGTCGTAGCAGGTGCGGGCCTCGCGCAGCGCGTGGGCGCGGGTGTGCTGGCGTAGCGAGCTGATCGGCATGGCGGGCGCGAGCTGTTGCAGGGCTTCGATGAGGCGTGCGACGGCGGGCCCGGCGAGCCGGTAGTAGCGGTGGCGCCCACGGGCCTCGACTGCGAGCAGCCCTCCTTCCGTCAGCTTGCCCAGATGGCTGCTGGCGGTGGCGGGGCTCACCCCGGCTTCGGCGGCCAGGCGGGTGGCGGGCAGGGCCCGGCCGTCGTCGAGGGCGAGCAGGATCCGGCACCGCCCGGGGTCGGCGACCAGCGCGCCGATCACCGCGATGTCGGCGTCCCCACCTGCCCGTGGCGCGGGTTCCGGATGTCCCATGCGGCCAGGTTAACCCCGCCTCCGTTCGACGGCCGTCGAAACGTTTCGTAGTTGGCGTCGGGGTATGCCCCCGCGAGGGCCGGGCGCCTCCCCGAGGGGGAGGGGGCGCGGGCCGCCGTCCGGAGCCTTCCCCCGGACCGTGAACGGTCAGTGCTGGGAGACCCAGTGCAGCGACAGGTCCGTGGCCTTGCGCTCGGCCCTGATCTCCATCCACTCGCCGAGGATCGTGGCGTGGTCCATGACGACCAGGGCGCCCTGGTCGTCATAGGTCGCCCGTTCGCTGACGAAGACCGGGGCGCCCGCCGGGTGCCGTAGCAGCGCCGCGACCGGGGCGGTGAGCAGGGCCGGCCTGATCCGTTCGGTCGCCCGGTGCACCCGCGCGCCGGCGTCGGTGAGCGCGGTGTACAGCGGGGTCTCGGTGAAGTCGGCCCCCCTGATCGCCGAGGCGTGCGGCTCGACGACCCAGGAGACCTGGTGGACGGCGGGCCGGCCCAGCAGGTGCCGTACGCGTGCCAGCCGGAGGGCCCGGCGGTCGGACGGCGCGTCGCCCAGCAGCCGGGTGAGCGAGCGCGGGGCCCGCCGGATCGCGGCCGACAGCACCTCGGTCCGCAGGGGGTACCCCTGCCTGCGCAGGTCGTCACCAAGGCTGCGCAGTGTGTCGAGGGGGTACTCCGCACTGGCCGGCGTCACATAGGTGCCGCGACCGGCCCGCTGGACGATCAGGCCCTCGCCGCTGAGGACCTGCAACGCCTGCCGCAGCGTCATCATCGTCACGCCGTAGGAGGCGCTGAGCTCACGCTGCGCGGGCAACGCCTCGCCCGCGCGGTAGTGGCCCGACCTGATCTTGTGGGTCAGGTCGTCGGCGATGGCGCGGTAGCGGGGCGTACTGCTCATCTGGCTCCCTGGTCGAGTGCGCGTCGAATGCTCGCCACGTATTCTCCCAGTTCGTGCGGCCGGGCGCCGTCGAGGAGCGCGCGCATCAGCGCCGAGGCCACCACGACGCCGTCGGCGTGACCCGCCAGCTCGGCGGCCTGCGCCGGGTTGGAGACCCCGAAACCGAACAGGACCGGCCGGTCGGTGAGTTCCTTGAGCTCGCGGCCGAGCCGGGCGGCCCGCTCGGGAATCTCGCCGCGCTCGCCGGTGGTGCCCATGCGGGTCAGGGCGTAGACGAAGCCCCGGCTGCGCTCGGTGATCTCGCGCAGCCTGGCCCGGGAGGAGGACGGAGCGGCGAGCAGCACGAGGTCCAGGCCCTCGGCCGCCGCGGCGTCCGCCAGCTCCCCGGCCTCCTCCAGGGGCGAGTCGGGCACGATCAGCCCGCGCAGCCCGCTCGCGGTGAGCGCCGCACAGAACTCCGCGGCGCTTCGCTGCACCACCAGGTTGCTGTAGGTCATCGCGATGAGCGGTACGCCGACGTCGAGTGCCGCGACCTCCCGGAGGATCCCCCCGACCGTGGTCCCGGCCGCGATCGCCCGGTCGGAGGTCTCCTGGATCGTGACGCCGTCCAGCATGGGGTCGGAGAAGGGGAGGCCCAGCTCGACGGCGTCGGCTCCGGCGTCGGCGTAGGCGCGCACGACGTCCGTCCACCCGGGGGTGACCCCGGCGGTGACGTAGGGCACCAGCAGGGGACGTCCCGCGCCGCGGCGCGCGACCAGGAACTCTTCCAGGGATCCGGTCACAGCAGCTCCTTGATGGAGGCGATGTCCTTGTCTCCCCTGCCGGAGAGAGTCAGCATCACGGTCGATCCCGGCGCGATCTCGCCGGAGGTGGCGGCCCGGATCACCCAGGCCACGGCGTGCGAGGACTCCAGCGCGGCCAGGATCCCCTCGGTACGGGCCAGGCGGAGCAGCGCCTGGACGACCTCCTCGTCGTTCACGGTCTCGTAGCGGGCGCGCCCGCCGTCGCGTAGATGGGCGTGCTCGGGGCCGATCCCCGGATAGTCGAGGCCCGCCGCGACCGAGTGGGCCTCCCTCACCTGGCCGTCCTCGTCCTGGAGGACCAGCGAGCGGAAGCCGTGCAGCACCCCGGCCCTGCCGAAGGTCGCCGCCGCGCCGCCCTCGGCCTCGACCCCGACGAGCCGGGCGGTGGTGTCGGCGAAGCCGGCGAACGTGCCCGCGGCGTTGGAGCCGCCACCGATGCAGGCGACGACGTAGTCGGGCACGCCGACGGGGAGTTCGGCGGCGCACTGGGCGCGGGCCTCCTCGCCGATCACCCGCTGGAACTCGCGCACCATCCACGGATAGGGGTGCGGGCCCATCACCGACCCGACGCAGTAGTAGGAGTCGTCCACCGACGACACCCAGTGCCGCATCGCCTCGTTGCAGGCGTCCTTGAGGGTACGGCTCCCGGTCGTGACCGGTACGACCTCCGCGCCCAGCGCGTTCATCCGCAGAACGTTGAGCTCCTGCCGCTCGATGTCGCGCTCGCCCATGAACACGGTCGCCCTGAGGCCCAGGAGCGCCGCGGCGGTGGCCGTGGCGACGCCGTGCTGGCCCGCGCCGGTCTCGGCCAGCAGCCGCTGCCTGCCCATCCGGTGAGCGAGCAACGCCTGGCCGATCACATTGTTGATCTTGTGTGAGCCGGTGTGCGTGAGATCCTCGCGCTTGAGGAACAGGGCGATGCCGAGCTCGCGGGAGAGCCGCCGGGCGGGGGTCAGTGGAGTGGGACGGCCGGCGTAGACCGTGAGCAGGGTGTCGAGCCCGCCGCGGAACCCGGGGTCGCCCCAGGCCTCGCGGAACGCCGCCTCGATCTCGTGGCAGGCCGGGATCAGCGACTCCGGCACGTACCGCCCGCCGTAGGCTCCGAACCGGCCGGTGGCGCCGGGATCGCTCATCGCGCGGGCGGCGGCGGGCATCGTGACGCCCCGCCGGCCGGACCAGGACATCTCGCCCATGATCGACTTCTCTCTCTCGACTGTTCTAGAACAGTAGCCCAGAGCCGCCGACAGGCAAACCCCGGATCCCCGGGGGGCCCGGCCGATTTCCGCCTCTCCGCCTGAGCTGCCCGGACGACCGCCGGGGCCGTCCCGGGCCTCCTCCTCGCGGCGCACGGGTCGCCCTCGGTGGTCGCGATGGCGTGCCCGCAGGTCCGGTGAACGGCCCGCACGGGCGCGGCGGGCGCGGTGCGTACGTGGGTGGCGAGCGGCGCGGCGGAGGTGGACCGAGCTCGGATGCGGGGTGGGCGCCGGGGCCACCGGATGCGAGACTTCGCCCTATGACGGAAAAGGAGCCGCGTTCCCTGATCCCGAACATGCGGCTGGACGAGCTGCTGTCAGAGCTGCAGGGGCGTCTGGAGGCGGTGCTGGCCACCCGCGACCGGGTGCACGCGCTGCTGGAGGCGGTGGTCGCGGTGGGCAGCGACCTGGACCTGGAGACCGTGCTGCGCAGGATCGTGGAGACCGCGACCCGGCTGGTCGACGCCACCTACGGTGCGCTGGGCGTGGCCGGGGAGCACAGCACGCTCGTCCAGTTCGTCCCGGTGGGGTTGAGTGAGGAGGAGATCGCGCGGATCGAGCACTGGCCGCACG
>NZ_JBHMBS010000046.1:0-36585 GCF_042428775.1 Streptosporangium vulgare
TGTCTCCTTCGCTCGGGCCAGGTCCGGGGGGGTCAGGATCTCGATCATGCGGCGCCCTTCTCATGCAACCAATAACTATCCCGGCCATATTATCCCGGGGAGAGGGGTGGACGGCATCGCCGGTCGGCCGGCGGGCGGACCTCGCCGTCCGGCCCGCCTCGAAAGCGGCCCGGCTCGGCCCCGCCGGCCGCACGTGGCGATCGAGCCCGCTCGCCGTCGGCAAGGTCTCGCGCCCGGTGACGACGGCCCGCCGGAACGGCGGATCGCCGCGCGGTGAGATCTCTCCGATCTCGACCCCGTACAGGCCCTAGAATCGAGGCCATGGTCAGGTTGCCGCTCACACCCGCGGAGGTCGAGCGCGGACAGCGCCTCGGTGCCCTGCTGCGTCGCGCCAGAGGCGAACGCTCGATGCTGGACACCGCGCTGGACGCAGGTGTCTCGCCGGAGACCCTTCGGAAGATCGAGTCGGGCCGCGTGGCGACCCCCGCCTTCCCGACCATCGCGGCGATCGCCGACGTTCTCGGTCTCTCCCTCGACGAGGTGTGGGCCGAGATCAACCAGCCCGACGGCGGAGCCGAACCCACGAGACCGGGGCGCAACGCACGCGAACGGCTGGCCTCGTAGGTCTCGACCCCGCGGCCGCGTCGCGGGGACCGGCGGAAGAGAACGCGCGGGCGCGCCTCTCGGCCGACGCCCCGGTCGGCACACCCGGCCGAGGCCGTCGCGGAAGGGACGCGGGTCTGCGGCGGGGCCGGCGCGGGCGAAGGCGTGGCGCCCCGGAAAGTCGATGGGCCGTACCGAACGGATGACGGCCGTGCCGCGCATCTCCTCGGGGGCGGCGAGCCCCGGCGAACGCGCGCCCGCGACGCGAGGGCGGGGTTTCACTGGTTTCGCCAGGCTCCACCCGAACGCGAGCGGGGCGGATCCCCGCCGTTTCCGAACACGCCGATGACCCTCCCCGCTTTCGCGCGCCCCGCCGTCACCTTCTGTGATGGAGTGTTCGCTGCCTGCGGCCGCCCTGGTGTCGAAGTACGGACGCGACGACACCCGGCCGCGAAGGACACGCAGGACACGAAGGAGAGGCACATGCGAAGGACACTCATCGCCATCGTGATGGCACTGAGCACGGTGGCGGCCGGTGCGACGAGCGGCGCGGCGGACAGCGGGGCGAGCGGCACGGTGAGCCCGGTGAGGAGCGCGGCGAGCGGCACGTCAAGGAACACGACAAAGAACACAGCAGGGAGCACGGTAAGGAGCGCGGCACCGGCGGCGGCCGTGCCCGGCTTCGACGCCATCGGGCTCACCGGCAACCAGCGTCTGGCGGGCTTCGAGATCCGCTCCCCCGGCCGCGCCCGCGACCTCGGCGCGGTCAACGGGCTCGCCGGTGACACCGCGCTCGTCGGCATCGACTACCGCGTACAGGACGGCAAGCTGTACGGCGTCGGGAACCAGGGAGGCGTCTACACCCTCAGCGGGCGGGCCAGTGCGGTCAAGGTCTCGCAGCTGACCGTGCCGCTGAACGGCACCGGCTTCGGCGTCGACTTCAACCCCGCCGCCAACCGGCTGCGCGTGATCAGCGACACCGGGCAGAACCTGCGCCACAACATCGACGACCCGGTGGGCACCCCGGCGCCGGGGCAGACCGTCGCCGACGGCGCGCTGACCGGCCCGGCCCCGTCGCCGATCGTGACCGGCGTGCTGAGCGCCGGATACACCAACAACGATCTCAGCCCGGCCACCGCCACGACGCTCTTCGACCTGGGCACCACGTCCGCCCGGGTGCTCCTGCAGTCACCCGCCAACGCGGGCGTGGTGGTGCCGACCGGCAACCTGCGGGTGGCCGCGACCGGCGCGGCGGGCTTCGACGTCCACAGCTCGCTGGACAACGGCGTCACCGTCTCCAACAGCGCCTTCGCCACGCTGAAGGTCGGCGGACGCTACAGGTTCTACGGCGTCAACCTGCTCACCGGTTCCGTCAACTACAACTACGGCGCCTTCCCCGCCGGCCGGCAGGTGGTCGACATCGCCCTGCGGCTCGACCGCGGCTGAGCCGGGTCCGATCGCGGCCGCTCCCCGTCCCTGCGTCCCCACGGTCACCTCCCACGGGCGAGTCCCGCCGACTCCCACGGGCAAGCCCCATGTCCCGGCCGTCCTCATCCGTCTCGGCCTTCGGCGACCGCGTGCGGATCGCGCCGCCGCTCCGCGACGCGGCCGTCCCGTACCGGTACGGCGTCACCACACCGCACCGCACCGCTCCACTCCGCCCCGCGCGCCGGCGCGGTGCCGCCGTACGCGAAGATCCAGGGTCTTCCCAGCGCCGGAGCGGAGCGATATGACAGGGAGGCGCCGTATGTCGGGGGCGGCACGGCCATCGGACGTCGCGACGGGGAGACCACCTTGACCGTACAAGTGATCATCGAAGCAGTCGGCCGGGCGGAGCTGACGGCCGAGCGGGTACGGGAGGTGGCCGGAGCCCACCCCGCCGTGCTCGCCCACCTGGAGGGCGCCGACCCCGGGCGGCTGATCGTGGGACCCGCGGTGGCGCTCGGCCACGCCCCGGACGAGGGCGCCCCGTTCCGGGCGGGGGTGTTCGACCCGGTCTCCAACCGCGGGGTCGAGCTGCGCGGGACCCTGGACCGGCCCGAGGAGGCGCAGGTGCTGCCCAGCGCGCACCGGCCCAACCCGCGCCACGAGGAGCTGCGGGCCGCCGCGGCGATCCTGCGCGCGGACGAGCGCTTCCCCGCCGGGGACGACGTGCTGGTCTACCAGCCCATGCCGCCGCTGGCCGACCTGGACAACCCCGACGGCACCACCACCCGCCGCCCCACCCTGGGCGTCTACGACCCCTCGGGCGCCACCCGGCACCGCGTCGTCGCGGTGGACGTCGGCGCCGGTGTCGTCGACTGGTCCCCCGCCGGTGTCAGCGTCGCGATGCACCACCCGGGCGACTGCGAGTCGCACCTGCCCGTCCCCGTGGAGAGCCTGCGCGACCGGGGCGGCCCCGACCAGGTGCGGCTGCGCGTGCTCGACGGCACCACCGAGCTGTGGAACATGATCGTGGTACGGCCGCGCGCCTCGACGCCCACCAACCCCGGCGACGGCTCGGGGGTCGAGCTGAGGGAGGTGCGCCATCGGGGCAGGCTCGTGCTGCGCCAGGCCCACGTGCCGATCCTCAACGTCCAGTACGAGGAGGACGGCGTCACCTACCGCGACTGGCAGTACGAGGAGACCCGCTTCTCGGCGACCGGCACCGAGCCGGTGGGCTGGGGATGGCGCCTCTGCTCCGAGCCGCCCCGGACCATCCTGGAACGGCCCGACAACGACGCCGGCAACTTCCAGGGCGTGGCCTTCCACCACGACGGACACGAGCTGCGCATCGTCAGCGAGCTGGCGGCCGGCTGGTACCGCTACGCCTCGGAGTGGCGCCTGACCGACGACGGCACGATCAAGCCGCGCTTCGGGTTCGCCGGGGTGCGCAACCCGCGCACCTGCATGCGCCACCGCCACCACGTCTACTGGCGCTTCGACTTCGACGTGGAGGGGTCGGCCAACGACGTGATCGAGCAGTTCGACGACACCGGCTCGACCGTGCCCCAGGCGGTGCCGATCGTGCGCGAGGTCGCCCGCAAACGACGCCACCCCGCCCTGTTCTGGCAGGTCACCGACAAGACCAGCGGCCGGGGGTGGCGGATACACCCCGGCGAGCACGACAACACCACCGACCCCTACGGCGTCGCCGACCTGTGGTTCCTGCGCCACCACCCGGCCGAGCTGCACGACGGCAACACCGGCCCCGACAACCGGGCGATGCTGAACCGCTTCGTCAACGGCGAGAGCGTCAGCGCCACCAACGTCGTCGTCTGGTACGCCGGGCACTTCCGGCACGACCAGAACGACCCCGAGCCCCACCAGGGGCACGTCGTGGGCCCCGACCTGGTTCCCGTCACCTGACCGCCGGCCGGTGGAGGCGTCCAATAACCTGAGGAGCGGGCGTCGGCGATCTGGCTGCGAGCGGATGTCCGGTGGAGGTCCGCGGCTCCGACGTCTCCGGTGCCGGGCGCCACGGCGGCGCCGGCGGAGAGGAAGAGACCGTGAAATACATGATCTTGATGTACGGCTCGCAGCGGGACTACGACGCCATGGCGGGCAAGGACGGCGGCCGGCCGGCCCTGTCGCCGGAGGACTTCGCGCCGATGCACGCGTTCATGGAGGAGTTCTCCAGGGACCTGGAGGAGTCCGGTGAGTTCGTCGAGACGCGGGGGCTGGCCGCTCCGGTCCACACCCGCAGGGTGGGGTCGAAGGACGGTGTCCCGGTCGTGACCGACGGCCCCTACGCCGAGACCCAGGAGGTCCTGGCCGGCTACTGGATCGTGGAGTGCGAGAGCTTCGACCGGGCGACCGAGATCGCCGCCCGGCTGGGCGAGTGTCCCGCCCCCGGGGACATCGCCGCGAACTCCTACGCCGACGTACGGCCGGTCGAGGAGTTCCAGGGCGAAATGGCGATCTGATCGTCCCTGAGCCCGGCACCGTGCCCGGCACCGAGTTCGAGGACCTGCTGCGCCGGCTGGCGCCGCAGGTCCTCGGCGCGGTGGTACGGCGCTACGGGCGTTTCGACGCCGCCGACGACGCGACGCAGGAGGCGCTCCTCGCCGCCGCCACGCGCTGGCCCGGCGACGGGCTCCCGGACAACCCGCTGGGCTGGCTGATCACGGTCGCCTCGCGCAGGCTGACCGACCTGCTGCGCGCCGAGCAGGCGCGCAGGCGCCGTGAGGACACCGTCGCCCGGTGGACGCCGCCCGGCCGGTGGCACGCGCCCGCCGCCGACCGGCCCGCCGCGGAGTCCGACGACACGCTCATCCTGCTGTTCATGTGCTGTCACCCCTCGCTGTCGGCGGCCTCGCAGATCGCCCTCACCCTGCGGGCGGTCGGCGGCCTGACCACCGCCGAGATCGCGCGGGCGTTCCTGGTGCCGGAGGCGACCATGACCCGGCGCATCACCCGGGCCAAGAGCAGCGTCAAGGACAGCGGCGTCCCGTTCGGCATGCCCTCGGGCGCGGAGCGCGCCGAACGGCTCCGCGTGGTCCTGCACGTGCTCTACCTGATCTTCAACGAGGGCTACGCCAGCACCTCGGGGCCGCACCTGCAGCGCGTCGAGCTGTCGGCGGAGGCGATCCGGCTGGCCCGGATGGTCCACCGGCTGCTGCCCGACGACGGCGAGGTGACGGGGCTGCTCGCGCTCATGGTGCTCACCGACGCGCGCCGGCCGGCGCGCACCGGGCCGGACGGCTCGCTCATCCCGATGGCCGAGCAGGACCGCAGCCGGTGGGACGCGGCCGCCATCGCCGAGGGCGTGGCGCTCATCACCGGCGCGCTCTCCCGGGGGACGGCCGGCCCCTATCAGCTCCAGGCGGCGATCGCCGCGATCCACGACGAGGCGCCGAGCGCCGAGGAGACCGACTGGCCGCAGATCACCGCGCTGTACGAGCTGCTGATGCGGATCACCGACAACCCGATGGTGGCGCTGAACCACGTGGTGGCGGTGGCCATGGCCCGGGGCCCGCACGCCGGGCTCGGCCTGCTCGATCCGCTCGCGGCCGACGGGCGGATCGCCGCGGACCACCGGCTGCACGCGGTCCGCGCGCACCTGCTGGAGATGGCCGGTGATCACGCGGCGGCGCGTGAGGGCTACCGGGAGGCGGCCCGGCGCGCGACCGGCCTCCCCCAGCAGCGCTACCTGCACGCCAAGGCGGCACGCCTGGAGGACGGGCGGACCCCCTGAGCGAGACCGCCGGCGTCCCGGCGGCACGTGCTGAGCGGAGCCGCCGGCGTCCCGGTGCGCACGCGGACCGGCACCTGAGCGAGACCGGCCTGCGTCCGGACGTGCGAGCGGGAGGGCACGTGAGCCTGGCCGCAAGGTCCGGAGCTCTCAGGGGTCCCCGTAGCGAACAGCGCAAATCCAACGGATAGGCCTCTGAGCTGCGGTTACACAGGTTTCTGGGACGGTTGTTGATCTTCTCGACTACGGTTCGTCATGGTTCGTGTGTTCTGTGACGTACGAGGTGGTTGATGTCAACGCGGTTCCTGTCGGATGAGCAGTTGGAGCGTCTGCGGTCGTTCCCGGATATCGGACGCGAGGAGCTGAACAAGTACTTCACGTTGACGCCGCGCGAGCATGGGTTCCTGGACGCACCGGGCCGGGGCCCGGAGGCTCGGTTGGGGCTGGCCGTTCAGCTGTGTACGTTGCCGTGGCTCGGTTACATCCCCGACGACCTCCTTGAGATCCCGCAGGCGGCGCTGCTGCGTCTGGCGGGCCAGATGGCGGTGTTCCCCGGGATGCTCGAACAGTACGACCGGGTGACGCGGAAGCGGCCACAGACCCGCAGCGATCATCTGAAGGCGGTTCTGAAGTACCTGACGTGGAAGAATCCAAAGCCGGGCAGTATCCAGTGGAAGGAGCTGGAGCAGTTCCTTTTGGATCGGGCGATGGAGCACGACACTCCGAGTCTGCTGTTCCAGCAGGCGGTGGAGCACCTGCAGGCCGCCCAGGTGGTGCGGCCCGGTGTGGTCACGCTGATGGAGCTGGTGACCACGGCCCGCGCGGCGGCGGGGAAGCTGACCACTCAGAAGGTCGGGCATCTGCTCACCCGATCCATGCGGGCCGGCCTGGACGGTTTGCTGCTGGATGATCCGGAGATCGGGACGTCCCGGCTGCGGTGGCTGACGACGCCGGCGGTGGAGGCGAGTGTCCCGGCGATCGGGGTGTCGGTCGACAAGCTGCTGTATCTGCGGGGGATGGACGCCCACCAGCTGGACCTGTCAATGCTGCCCCGGGAGCGGCGCCGCTTCCTGGCCACGGTGGCCCGCCGGTCCACGGTGCAGGGCTTGGAACGGCGGGAGGAGCGCCGCTACCCGATCTTGCTTTCGCTGGTCGCGCAGTCGGCGGTCGACCAGCTGGACGAGGTCATCGCCTTGTTCGACCAGGCGGTATCGGCGCGCGAGTCCCACGCGAAGGCCAAGACTGACGAGGCCCTGGCGGAGCGGGCCAAGAGGGGCGAGGCCCGTCAGCTGCTGATGGATGTGATCTTGCCGGTGCTGAACGACCCGGGCATCCCGGACGAGGAGGTCGGCGGTCTGCTGCGCGACCAGATCGGACTCGACAAGCTCCGCGAGGTCGCCTCGGTGTCGTGGAAGCCGTTGCCCCGCGACCACGGGCGGCTGGCGGCGCTGGAGGCTTCCTACACCTACCTGCGCCGCTTCACTCCGAGGGTGCTGTCGGTGATCGATTTTCAGGGTGGGCCCGGCGCCCAGGATCTGATGACCGCGTTGATGATTTTGAAGGAACTGAACCGGACTCACGGGCGCAAGGTCCCGGCCGAGGCGCCGACGTCGTTCGTTCCGGCTCGGTACGCCGACTACCTGGCCAAGGCCCGTAAGGCTGGTGATGACACGGCGTTTCGGCACTACTGGGAGCTATGCGTGGTACTCGCCCTGCGAGACGGGCTCCGCTCCGGAGATGTGTTCGTGCCCGGCTCGCGCCGGTACGCCGACCCGGGCACCTACCTGTTCACCCCGGAGCAGTGGGAGGGCAAGCGGGCGGAGTTCTGCCAGCTGGTCCGCAGGTCCGCCACCGCGTCCGAGGCGATCGACCAGGTCAAGGAAGAATTCCACCAGGCGTTGGAGGAACTGGAGGAGACCCTGGCGAACGCCGCTCCGAACGACGTGGGCGCGGTCCGCCTGGACGAGGAAGGTCGGCTGGTCATCCCGCCACTGTCGGCCGAGGACATCCCCGCCGAGGCCAAGGCGCTGCGGGAGGAGCTGGCGGGGATGTTGCCGTTCGTGCCGATCGCCTCGCTGCTGATCGAGCTGGACGTCCGCACGAAGTTCCTGGACTGCTTCACCCATGCCGGCGGCCGGAAGATCAACCTGTCAGTGGAGACCCGCCGCAACATCCTCGCGGTGCTCATCGCAGGCGCCACCAACCTCGGACTGACCCGGATGTCGGAGGCCTGCGGCGTCTCCTACGACACCCTCGCCTGGACCCAGGAGTGGTACGTGCGGGAGGAGACGCTGCGCGAGGCCAACACGGTGCTGGTCAACCACCACTACCAGCTGGAGCTGGCCGGGAAGTTCGGTGGCGGCACCATGTCCTCCTCCGACGGCCAGCGCTTCCCCATCCGCGGCAAGTCGTTGACCGGCCGTGACATGAACATCCACGGGGGAAAGGTCTTGTCGACCTACACCCATGTCTCCGATCAGTGGTCCACCTACGGCACCAAGCAGATCGTCCCCACCACCCGCGAGGCCAACTACACCCTGGACGAGCTGCTCGGCAACGAGACCGACCTGCCGATCCACGAGCACGCGACCGACACCCACGGCGCCACGCTCGTGAACTTCGGGCTGTTCGACCTCGTCGGCAAGGCGCTGACCCCGCGGATCCGCGATCTGGGGAAGATCACGATGCAGCGGGTCGACAACCCGACCGCCACCAACGCCCTCTACCCGCACGCCGGACCTTTGCTGGCCGACCGGTGGAACGAGGATCTGATCCGCGCCACCTGGGACGACATGCTGCGGATGGCCGGATCGCTGAAGTTCGGGGAGGCGACCGCGTCCCTGGTGGTCGGGAAATGGTCGGCGGCCTCACGGCAGAACACTCTCGCAGCGGCGATCAAGGAATGGGGGCGCATCCGCCGCACGATCCATGCCGCCCGGTACCTGTCAGACCCGGTGTACCGGCGGAAGATCTCCCGGCAGCTCAACAAGGGCGAGAGCTTGCACGCGCTGCGCCGGGACCTGCACTACGCCCAGCAAGGCACGATCGTCCGGCCCCACCTGACCGACCAGACCGAGCAGTCCTGGTGTCTGACCATCCTCACCAACGCCGTCATCACGTGTTATCTGGGGCGGGAAGAAGCCGTCTGCAACGCAGCGTAAGAGGCATTTCAGGAGGTCTCACCGTTCCTTGCGTACGGATTATCTGAGGTCTCTACGCTACGCAGGGTGACAACGGGAACGGCTGCCGGTCTCTGCCGGGCTCAGCGTGTGGCGCTGCCGAGCGGGGAGCGGACGTGGACGGTGCTCGGCGCTGATCATCTTCCGATCGGACCGGCCGAAGAGTATCTGGAGTACCTGCGAGCACAGCGATGCTCGCCGAATACGGTGAAGTCCTACGCGCGGGCGCTGGCGCTGTGGTGGGACTACCTGGGGCAGTTCGAGCTCGGCTGGACACAGGTAACGCTGCAGGACTTCGGCGCGTTCTTGACTTGGCTGCGGACGGGGAACGGCCCGCAGGTTGCGCCGATCGAGCCTCATCCGTCCCGGTTCGCCGAGTCGACGATCGCCGTCCGGTTGCGGGCCGTGATCTCCTTCTATGGCTATCACCTGCTCAACGGGGTCAGCGTCGGTGCGGACCTGCGCCGGGTCGTGCACGGAGGCGGAGTCGCCTACAAACCTCTGTTGGAGCACATTGCGCGGCGGTCTGGCCGCCGCCAGTCGGTGATCCGGGTTCGTCAGCGCCGTTCGGTGCCGCCGACGTTGACGCCCGGTCAGATCGACCGGATCTGCGACGCGTGCGCGAGCTGGGACGACGACGCCCGGGAATGGCGCGGATCGGTTCGCAACCGGCTGCTGTGGTGCCTGCTCGCGGAGACCGGTTTGCGGCTGGGTGAGGCGTTGGGACTGCAGCACCAGGACTGGCACACCGGCCGGGGCGACACCCCGTTCATCGAGGTGGTCCCGCGCGAGCACCCGCACGAGGTCCGGGCCAAGAGCGGCTACCGGCGACTGTTCGTCTCCGACGATCTCGATCGTCTCTACGGCGAGTACGTCTGGCAACTCTGCGAAGCCGGCGCCGATCTGGTCACCGACAACTTCGACGGCACTTGCGTGTTCGTGAACCTGGAGCGCGAGCCGCGCTTTGCGCCGTGGCAGCCTGACAGTGTCTATGACCTGGTGGATCGTCTTCGCCGGGATCTTTCCGGGCAGGCTCCGGACGGTTGGACGCCGCACTGGTTCCGCCACACCCATGCCACCGCGCTGCTGCTTTCTGGCGTGCCGGTGCATGTGGTGAGCCGTCGGCTCGGACACGCCGACGTGCAGACCACACTAAACACCTATGCTCACGTCACCGACGATGCCGAGCTACGAGCCGTCGCTGATTGGGCGAAGCTCACCGCTGGCTGGCGGGCGATGTCCGCCGACGGCACGCAGATCGGGC
The DNA here is from genome assembly GCF_042428775.1 of Streptosporangium vulgare. NCBI lineage: Bacteria > Bacillati > Actinomycetota > Actinomycetes > Streptosporangiales > Streptosporangiaceae > Streptosporangium > Streptosporangium vulgare. The sequence continues at coordinate 10,220 of NZ_JBHMBS010000046.1, forward strand.
CGTGCTGATGGGTTCCAAGCTGCTGCTGGAGAACCTGCGTGACACGTCCGGCAGCTTCCAGGGGCGGGTCCTGGATGCGTTGTGGTTGGCGGTTCCGGCGCGGTTTCGAACGGTCGAGCTGGCCTCTGGCGACCTGCGGCCTGAGGACGCCTCGGCGTTTTCGATCAGCCATCAGCGCGGTTTTCGGCTTCGGTTTGGGCAGTTGCCCGAGCCGATGGACCGGGAGCTGGCCTGGTGCTGCTGGCGCATGGTCGAGCTCGGCGGCCGCGTTCCGGTCGGGGCGCTCAGCTCGCTGGTCCGCTGGCTGGCTGCGACGGTCGAGGAGCATCCGCAGCTGCGCGAATCGTTGATGGCGGGAACGCCTCGCGAATGGGAACGCGCGCTTGCGGTCACCTGGGCCCGGGCCAACGGCCGCGTGCCCGGCCAGCATTGGCTGCTCAGCAGAACCACGCTGATGCGGCGGTGCTACCAGATGCTGTGGACCGCCTATGACCAGCGGCCCTGGTGGCGGCGCGAGGTCTGGGACCCCGAACTTGATCCGCAGATTCCACGCCGGGAACACGAACCGCATGGTGACCACAGCGTCTACTTCCAGCAGCTGCATCCGCTCTGGCTCCGGCATGCGACCCAGTGGTACTTCAAGATCTCGTTGGAGACCGGCGATCTGACCTGGACCACTCTGCGCTCCCGCCGATCTGGGCTACAGGTCTTCGGCGACTGGCTTGCCGGGCTGCAGCCGGCCCCGCCGCCGTGGCTGCGCGAGGATCCGGCCGCAGTCCGGTTGTTCATGCTGGACTACCTCGCCCATGTCCGCACGCTGACCGCCCGCACCGGCCCTAACCGCGGCAAGCCGCTGTCTCAACTGCGGGTGAACGACATCGTCACTGATGTCGAGAAGTTCTACGCGTTCATGACCGACCACCGCGAGAGCGCGGCGCGCGTCCTGGAGGAGCCGGGCTGGTTGAAGCTGGGCCCTTATCACGCCATCTTGTGGCGGCACGGGGAGAAGGGCCGCCCCAAGGTCCGGCCCGAGCGGCGGGAGGTCATCGACGATGCCGCCTTTTCGCAGATCATGGCCAACCTCCATCTCCTCGGCGCATCAGCCGAAGCGGGCGGGATCGACGATGAGCAGGTGATGCGGATCGTAATGCTGGTGGCCCGCACCGGCCGTCGGATCAGCGAGATCCGCATGCTCGACCGCGACCCGCTGCTGCCGCTGGACCAGCTCACCCCACCCAGCGCGCAGGACGCAGCCGACGGCGCGTTCGTCGCCAAGCTTCATTATCAGCAAACGAAGATCGAGCAGGCTCCGGACACCCTGCTGGTCGACGCCGAGATCGTTGCGATCATCCGTGAGCAGCAGCAGTGGGCCGACACCCACCTCGCGCCACGCTGGGCGTCCGGCGTGAGGGCGAAATATCTGTTCCTGGCGCACAAGATGAACCGGCACGCTGACAAGGCCTTCCCACTGGAACGAGTCCATCAGACGCTCGCCGAGTTCGCCCAGCAGCTGGACATCCGTGACAGCATCGGACGGCTGGTCGACTTCAACCGCACCCACCGCTTCCGCCACACCAAAGCCACCAGCCTGCTGAACGCCGGCGTCCCGCTGCACGTCGTCCAGCGCTACATGGGCCACCTGTCTCCGACCATGACCATGGAGTACGCCGAAACCCTCGCCGCCACGCATGAGGCCGAGTTCCTGCGCTATCGCAAGATCACCGCCGACGGCCGTGATCTGCAGACCGACCCACGAGACCTCTACGACATGCTGGAGCTGGACAAACGCACCGACCGAATCCTGCCCAACGGCTGGTGCCTGCTGCCCCCACGTCAGAGCTGCGACAAGGGCAACGCCTGCCTGACCTGCGACAAGTTCACCACCGACGCCAGCTTCCTGCCTGAACTGCGCACGCAGCAGCAACGCACCGAGCAGCTCATCACCGAACGCCGCCGCACCTTCCAAACCCGCACCGGCCAGCCGATGAGCACCGACAACATCTGGCTCGCAGGGCGCCTCCAAGAACAAGACGCCCTCGGCCGGATCATCCTCAAAATCGAGCAGACCGCTCCCGCCGATGGCGCCAGGGCCGTCCGCGGCGCGGGCGTCTCTGCTCGCACCGATGCCCAGGCCGTCCAGGCAGAGGAGAAGCGTCACGATGCGCGGTAATCCCGACAACCTACGCCGAGCTGCCGCCGCCAAGAGCACAGCAGCCGCCCAACGGGCCGAACAAGGTCTGCGCGACATGATCCGCCGCGGAGACCCGATCACCTTCCGAGCCCTGGCCCAGGCCGCAGGCGTTTCCCTCGATTTCCTCTATCGCAACGCCGAACTCCGCCGCCGCGTCGAACAGCTACGCGACCAGCAACGAGCCACTCCACAACCGACCCCTGCGTCGCCCGATCCCGACCGGCCCAGCAGCGTGGTCCGCACCCTCACCACACAACTCGCCGACCTCAAACGCCGTCACCGCGACGAAATCACCGCACTCAAACAAGCACTCGAGGCTGCGCACGGTGAGAACCTCGAACTACGCAGACGTCTGGGGCCGCGAGGAACAGGTTCCGCTCCCGACAAATGACGACCCGAGCCGACTGCTTCTACCTCCGTGACGAGACATCCTCGAGACGAGAGTCAACATCGACCGCGCACATTCACACATGGCCGTCATCGGCACCATTGAGACCAGTCGGCGCCTGCACGAGCGTCAGGCCGATTCGCCGCCGGATAACGTCGACAAGATTGATCTTCACAGTGAGGATGTCGCCGACCTCCACCTCATTACCTGCGAGTTCTGTGCTCGGCACGAGACCCTCGAAGCCGTCGTCTCTGTCCTCCACGCGGACGAAGACCCCGATCGGCGCGATTTTGGTGACCGGTCCGCTGACAAGCGATCCGATCTGCTGCTCAAGCTCAGGAAACGGATCATCCTGCAACTCCTTCAGCGACAACGCCACCCGCCCACGTTCGAGATCTATATCAAGGATCTCGGCGGTGACCTGCTGCCCAACGGAAACGACGTCAGAGGGGTGGTTGAAGCGACGCCACGACAGCTCGGGAATGTTGATCATCGCGGTGAATCCGCCGATATCAACAAAGGTGACGCCGAAGTCAGCGACCTCGATCACTGTTCCTTCGATGCGCTGACCTCGGCGCAACGTGCGCAGGAAGTTCTTCTCCAGGTTGGTAAGGGCAGGTTCTGGCATGCCCCTACGTTTTCATACGGACGCGACCGCAAGTGATCGACCTGCAAGGACAATTCTTTTCAAGATCGCAGCCCCAGATACCACGTGGACGACGGAGTACTACGCAATGGGCATCACCGAGCTGCGCGAGCAGGGCCGCGAGGTCCCCGACGAGCTGCTGTCGTTCATCGCACCAGGCCACCGAGAGAACATCAACTTCTTCGGATTCATCGAGGTCGACATCGAAGGCGAGACCGCCAAGCTCGACGACGGATGGCGGCCACTGCGCCCGACACTGGTGAACGAGGCCGGCACCACCTTCCTGCTCAACCCCTGACCTGGCGATCGTTATCTTGGGTTCGTGGCCGCTTCTCGCAGGCCAGCGCGAGATGATCTTTTCTTTCACGTGTGCCACGTTGGCTGATCTTCGCGGTGCTCAAGGTGCCGACGCCAAGAGTGGCACAGGCGTCGCCGATGAGATGGCGCAGGGCCCGGCGGCGTTGCATCATCCAGAGGGTTCCAGGCTGTCCCGCAACCAACGGTCCCGCCGACTGTAACGCTTTGCTGCTTTCGGCCCCGCTCGCGCCGGTTCAGGGGGCACTCTGGAGGCATGTCGAAGACGACGCCCGAGGCGGGGCGAGCGACGGGTTCGCGGCTGTGGCGCGGCATGGCGATCATCGCGTTGGTGGTGCTGGCGGCCTGTCTGGTGGCGGGGCTGCTGTGGTTCTTCGCCGACCCGCTGAACCTGCCCCCGAAACTGCTGGACAGTTTGGACCAGCGGGCCAGCGTGATTGGCATGTTCTCCGGCATGCTGCTGGGCGCGGCCGGGCTCGTGGTCGCGGTGCTGGCGTTGCGCGCGCAGGCCCGCGCCGGCCGCATCCCGGCCGGCATCGCCCCGCCCGAGACGGCAGCAGCCGCGCAGCAGGCTCCGCCGGTGGCGGCCGGCGACCGGTCTCCGCACCCGCCGACGCGGGCGACAACGGGGGCGACGAGCGCGCCCCGCGGCCTAGTGACACCGATGAGCCGTCCACCGGCACCGGCAAATACGTGGTGGACCTGCGGCATGCCCACGCCGTCCAAGTCGGTGAGCACCTCACCCAGCACAACACCTTCCACCCGCCCACCGACCCCGCCTGACCCGACCTGACCCCCGCAGGACACGAGGCCCCCGATGGATCCGCAGCCCGCTCCCGGCCCGCCTGCACCTCCTGCCGGGCCGTCCGCAACGCCGACCGCCGAGTCGAATGCTGAGCCGGGCGGGGACGGCCCGCAGTACGTGATCGACGCGCGTACCGCGACCGGGGTGCAGATCGGCGAGGGCAACACCCAGATCATCTACAGCTACGGCCGTCACACCTGGAGCGACACGGCGGGTGTGCCGCCGCTGGTGGACGTGCGCGGCACAGTCGACTCCCCCTACCGCGGACTGAACGCCTTCCAGGAACGCGACGCGGCCTACTTCTTCGGCCGCGAGCAGGTCACCGGCCGGCTCATGGCCCGCCTGTCCCGCCAGGCGGCGGCCGGCGGCCTGCTGATGGTCTCTGGGGTGTCCGGCGCGGGCAAGTCCTCCGTGCTGCGCGCCGGGATCCTGCCCCGGTTGCGCGGCAGCGGTCTGGACGGCGCGCCGCACGCGGCCCGCTGGCCCTGCCTGCTGTTCACCCCGACCCGGACCCCGCTGGAGGAACTGGCGGCCCGGGTCGCGGCCCTGGCCGGGACCGATGCCGGCACGGTCCGGCACGCCCTGGCCCAGGATCCGGAAGGGTTCGCCCTGACCGCCCGCCAGGCCGCCCTGCACGCCGGCGCTGCACCACCAATCCCCCCACCACCAACCCCGCCGGTGCCACACCCGCCGACATCAGAACCGGACGGGCAGGAGCCGGCAATCCCAGAACCGGATGGGCAGCGGCGGCTGGTCCTGCTCATCGACCAGTTCGAGCAGTTGTTCACCCAGTGCGCCGACGACGGCCAGCGCGCCGCGTTCATCACCGCGCTGCACGCCGCCGCCACCGTCGGGCACGGCCCCGACCAAGCACCGGCGGCGCTGGTGGTGCTGGTGGTCCGGGCCGACTTCGAGGCCCGCTGCGCCGACTACCCGCCCCTGGCCCAGGCGGTCCAGGACCGTCACCTGCTCACCGGAATGACCGAGCGGCAACTGCGCCTGGCCATCACCGAACCGGCCCGCCGGGCCAGCTCGGAGGTGGAGGACGACCTGGTCCAGACGCTGCTGCGGGAGATCCACACCCGCCAGCCCGCAGCACCCGGCCCGCCCTCCACCGCGGCGGCCGGCGGCGCCGGGACGCTGCCGCTGCTGTCCCACGCGCTGGACCAGGCCTGGCGCCACCGCACCGGCCAGCTGCTGACCCTGGCCGACTACGAGCGCACCGGCGGCATCGAAGGCGCGGTCGCCGACAGCGCGCAACGCGTCTACAACCGGCTCACCCCCGCCCAGCAGGACCTCACCCGGCAGATCTTCCTGCGCCTGACCACCACCGGCAGCGACGGCATCGACACCGCCGACCGCGTCCCCCGCGCCGCCCTGACCGACGGCCGAACCCCCGCCCAGGTAGGCGAGGTGGAGGCGGTGCTGCAGGCGTTCGCCGCCGAACGCCTGCTCACCCTGGCCGCCGACACCGTGGAGATTAGCCACGAGGTACTGCTGCGCGCCTGGCCCCTGCTCAGCGAGGAATGGCTGGCCCAAACCCACGCCGACCGCCTGATCCACACCCGGCTGCGCGCCGCCGCCGCCGAATGGGCCCCCAGCCGCGACCCGTCCTACCTGTACACCGGCAGCCTGCTGGAAACCGCCGCGCAACGCCTCGCCGACCCCGCCTTCCCCCTGCCCCTCACACCCGCCGAACACGAATTCCTCGCCGCCAGTACCCGCGCCCAGCAGCGCCGCACCCACCGCCGCCGGGCCACCAGCACCATCCTGGTGGTATTGGTCGCGCTCCTGGCCACCGCCACGATCATCGTCCAGCGCAGCCAGCAAGCGGCTGTGGATCAACGCGACGCCTCCATCGTCGCCCTGCTCAGCAAACGAAGCGAAACCACGGACGACAGCAACCCCGTCCAGGCCAAACGGCTGAGCATGACCGCCAGCAGCATCAGTGACTCCTTGAACCAGAACAGCCCCGCCGCGATAGAGGCCGAGTACAGCCTCAAGGCCGCAGCCACCCGCCCCGGAATCGCCACTCTTGTCGACCTCCCGCGCTGGGTTCTCTCGGTGGCGTTCACGTCGGATGGCCGTACCCTGGCCGGCGGCGGCGGCGACGGGACGGTGCGCTTGTGGGACGTGGCCACCGGCCGGGAAACAGCCCGGCTCACCGGCCCAGCCCAGCCCACCATCCACGAAGAATCGGTCTACTCGGTGGCGTTCACGTCGGACGGCCAAACCCTGGCCGGCGGCGGCGGCGACGGGACGGTGCGGTTGTGGGACGTGGCCACCGGCCGGGAAACAGCCCGGCTCACCGGTCACAAGGGCTGGGTCGACTCGGTGGCGTTCACGGAAGACGGCAAAACCCTGGCCAGCGGCGGCGGCGGTAGCGACAGGACGGTGCGGTTGTGGGACGTAGCCAGCGGCCGGGAAACAGCCCAGCTCACCGGCCACAAGGGTTATGTCTCCTCGGTGGCGTTCACGTCGGACGGCCGTACCCTGGCCGGCGGCGGCAGCGACGGGACGGTGCGGTTGTGGGACGTAGCCAGCGGCCGGGAAACAGCCCAGCTCACCGGCCACAAGGATCATGTCACCTCAGTGGCGTTCACGGAAGACGGCAAAACCCTGGCCAGCGGCAGCAGCGGTAGCGACAGGGCGGTGCGGTTGTGGGACGTGGCCACCGGCCGGGAAACAGCTCAGCTCGCCGACTACCAGGGCCCGGTCCACTCGGTGGCGTTCACGCGGGACGGCAAAACTCTGGCCAGCGGCGGCGAAGACGGGACGGTGCGCTTGTGGGACATGGCCAGCCGCCGGGAAATGGCCCAGCTCACCGGCCACGAGGGTTATGTCTACTCGGTGGCGTTCACGCGGGACGGCAAAACTCTGGCCAGCGGCGGCGAAGACGGGACGGTGCGCTTGTGGGACGTGACCAGCTACCAGGAAACCTATCTCACTAGCCGCCAGGACTGGGTCAACGCGCTGATACGGGACGGGTTCAGCTCGGTGGCGTTCACGCGGGACGGCAAAACCCTGGCCAGCGGCGGCGAAGACAGGACGGTGCGCTTGTGGGACGTGGCCACCGGCCGGGAAACAGCTCAGCTCGCCGGCCACCAGGGCGCGGTCCTCTCGGTGGCGTTCACGCAGGACGGCAAAACTCTGGCCAGCGGCCACCGCGACTACGGGGCGGTGCGGTTGTGGGACGTGGCCAGCGGCCGGGAAACAGCCCAGCTCACCGGCCACAAGGATCATGTCACCTCAGTGGCGTTCACGTCGGACGGCCAAACCCTGGCCAGCGGCGGCAGCGACGGAAGGGTGCGGTTGTGGGACGTGGCTAGCGGCCGGGAAACAGCCCAGCTCGCCGGCTCGGTCGACTCGCTGGCGTTCACGCAGGACGGCCGCACCCTGGCCGCCGGCGGCGACGACGGAAGGGTGCGGTTGTGGGACGTGGCAAGCGGCCGGGAAACAGCCCAGCTCGCCGGCCACCAGGACTATGTCGACTCGGTGGCGTTCACACCGGACGGCCAAACCCTGGCCAGCGGCAGCTACGACGGGACGGTGCGGTTATGGGACGTGGCCAGCGGCCGGGAAATAGTCCGGCTCGACGGCGGCCAGGGCCCGGTCGACTCGGTGGCGTTCACGTCGGACGGCCAAACCCTGGCCAGCGGCGGCAGCGACGGGACGGTGCGGTTGTGGGACGTGAGTTATCTTGTCGATACCTTGGGATTTCTGTGTGCCCAGGTGGGCCGTTCCTTTACTCAGGAGGAATGGAAGCAGTACGTGCCGGAAGGCCCGGCGTACCGAAAGATCTGCTGACTGGACATGCGCCCGGAGCCGCTCATCCATCGTAAATGCCCCCGAGGCCCTCAACCGGACCATCAGCTGACCCAGTCACGCACATCGCTGCGAACTGCATCACCTACCTGATCGCGCATCACAACACGCCCCCTGCCCAGAGCGTTGCAGCGGGGTGCTGCACCTTTTATAGAGGTCAATCGCCGCACTGAACTCATCTGAACACCGGACAGTGCTCAGGCACGCCTACTCAGGCCTCCGTGCCGGCAGAGGATCGGCGATACCGGGCAACCCTCACGCTCACCGCCGACGCCACCACTTTGCTGTACGTGATAATGGCCTATTATCACGTACATGAGCGTTGAACGATCTTCGCCGGGCTGGGGATCCGCCCTCGCGGCCGGTGCGCGACTCGGGCACGTTATCCGGTACATCGCTCCCGTGTCGGGCGGCGAGCGGTGAGCGCGGCCAACGCGAAGGTCACCGCGCTACGCGGCACCGCGATCAACCTCGGCGACGCGGCCGACGAATTCCTGTCCACCCACCGGGTCGCCAACGACAACACCCGCCGCGCCTACGCCTCGGCCATCGACCGGACCATCGCCGCGGTCGGCGGCCGCGAGCGGCTCCTGGCCGACGTCGCCGACACCGAGATCGGCGATGCCCTCACCATCTTGTGGGGCGGATGCGCGCCGGCCACCTGGAACCGCAACCGCGCCGCCGTCTCCTCCTGGCTCACCTGGTGCGCCACCAAGAAGAGATGGGCGGCGCCGTCGGTCCCCGCCGACGTCGAACGTCGCCGCGAGAGCGTCGACCACACCAAGGCCGTCGCCAAGACCAAGCTGGAACGGCTGCTGTCCCGGCGCGACCTCCCGCTGCGGGACAAGACGCTCTACCGGATGCTGTACGAGACCGCCGCCCGCGCCTTCGAAGTCCTCTCGTTGAACGTCGAGGACCTGGACCTGGAGAACCGGCGCGCGCCGCTGCGGTCCAAGGGCGGCGACATTGAGTGGGTGTACTGGGACGCCGGCACCGCCCGCCTCCTACCCCGCCTGCTCCGACTGCCCAACGGCCACCCCGACGGGCTTGTCCGAACGCGCGGCCCGCTGTTCCTCGCCGACCGACGCCCTGTCCCCGCCCGGCGTCCCAGCCCCGAGCACATCTGCCCCCACACCGAACGACCCCGTTTGGGCTACGACCGGGTGCGCGTGCTCATGGAGCGGCATCTCGGCCTCGACCCGCACCAGCTGCGCCATTCGGCCGCCACCCACCTGGGCGAACAGAAAGTGCCGCTCCAACTCATCATGGCCAAGACCCGCCACAAGAACCCCCGCACCGCCATGCGCTACACCCGCCCCGGCGGCGAGGCCGTGGCCGAGATCACCAGCATCCTCGCCCCGCCACGCCGAACCCACTAACCGCAGGTCAGATCCATATCCGTTGGATTTTCGCTGTTCGCTACGGGGACCCCTCTCAGGCGGACCGGTCGCGGCGTTCGGGGCCGCGCTCGGGGTGGCGGCGCGGCACCAGTGTCGGGTTGACGGTGCCGAGCACGGTGTCGCGGTCGATCACGACGCGGGCCACGTCCTCGCGGCCCGGCACCTCGTACATCACGTTGAGCAGGATCTCCTCAAGGATCGCGCGGGTCGCGCGGGCGCCGGTGCGCCGCAGCAGCGCCTGGTCGGCGATCGCGCCGAGGGCCCCCTCGGTGAACTCCAGCTCGACGCCGTCCATCTCGAAGAGCCTGCGGTACTGCTTGGTCAGGGCGTCGCGCGGTTCGGTGAGGATCCGCACCAGCGCCGCGTGGTCCAGCGGCTGGAAGGTCGCCACCACCGGAAGCCGGCCGACCAGCTCGGGGATGAGCCCGAACCTCAGCAGGTCCTCGGGCATGACCTCCGAGAGGACGTCCCGCTCCGGCGCGGCGCGGAGCGGGGCGCCGAACCCGGCGCCCTTGTGGCCGGTCCGGGACTCGATGATCTGTTCCAGGCCGGAGAACGCGCCACCGGCGACGAACAGCACGTTGGTGGTGTCGATCTGGATGAACTCCTGCTGCGGGTGCTTGCGCCCGCCCTGCGGCGGCACGCTCGCGACAGTGCCCTCCAGGATCTTCAGCAGGGCCTGCTGCACGCCCTCGCCGGAGACGTCGCGGGTGATCGACGGGTTCTCGCCCCTGCGGGCGATCTTGTCGATCTCGTCGATGTAGACGATGCCGGTCTCGGCCTTCCTGACGTCGTGGTCGGCGGCCTGGATCAGCTTGAGCAGGATGTTCTCGACGTCCTCGCCCACGTAGCCCGCCTCCGTCAGGGCGGTGGCGTCGGCGATCGCGAACGGGACGTCGAGCATCCGGGCGAGGGTCTGGAGGAGATGGGTCTTGCCGCAACCGGTCGGGCCGACCAGCAGGATGTTGGACTTGCCCAGCTCGACCGGCTCCCCGCCCGAGGCGTGCCGCGCGTCCGGGCGCACGCGCTTGTAGTGGTTGTAGACCGCGACCGCGAGGGATCTCTTGGCGTTCTCCTGCCCGACGACGTACCGCCCGAGGAACTCGTGGATCTCCCGCGGCTTCGGCGGCCCGCCGGGCCCGCTCCCGGAGGAGCCCGAGGTCTCTCCGAACTCCTCCTCGATGAGCTCGTTGCACAGCTCGACGCACTCGTCGCAGATGCAGACGCCGCCGGGGCCCGCGATGAGCCTCATGACCTGTCTCTGGCTCTTCCCGCAGAACGTGCATCTCAGCGGGGCGCCGCGGTCACCGGTGCGTGCCATGGGAAAGCGTCTCCTCGACGGTCGTACGAAGCAGGGGGCGGGGCGTTTCAGAGGGTCACGAGTAGTGAGGCCAGGCGCCAGGTGCCCGGGTCGGGGGCGCGTCCGGCGTTCTCCGGGGCGAGGGCCAGACCGGGAAAGCGGCGCAGCAGCGCCGTGAGCGCGACCTCGGTCTGCACGCGGGCCAGCGAGGCCCCCAGGCAGAAATGCGGCCCGTGGGCGAACCCGAGGTGTCCCGCCGTCGCGGTGGACCGGCCCAGGTCGAGCAGGTCGGGGTCGGCGAACGCGCGCGGGTCGCGGTTGGCGGCGGCGATCGCGGCGGTGACGGGCTCGCCCTTGCGCACCAGCGTGCCGTGCAGCTCGACGTCCTCGCGCGCGTAGCGGGGGATCGACAACAGCGTCGGGCCGCACCAGCGCGTCAGCTCCTCGACGGCGCGCGGCATGAGCCCGGCGTCCTCGCGCAGCGCGGCGAGGTGGCCGGGGTGGGTGAGCAGGACCTCCACGGCGTTGGCGATGAGGTTCGTGGGTGTCTGCCCCGCCATGACCAGGTGCCAGACCATGGTGACCAGCTCGGTGTCGCTGAGCCGGTCGCCGTCGTCGGCCTGGGCGCGGATGAGGTCCGACAGCAGGTCGTCGCCGGGTTCGGCGCGTCGGCGCGCGACCGCCGCCCTGGCGCCCTCCATGATGCCCGGGATGGCCTCGGCGAACCTCTGGCCGCCGCCCCCCACGACGGTGGCGCCGTACTCGCGCCAGCGCGGGCGGTCGGCGCCGGGAATACCGACCAGCTCGCAGATGACGTCCATCGGCAGCGGCCGGGCGAAGTGCCCCAGCAGGTCCACCACGCCGTGCCGGGCCTGCTCGGCCTGCTCGGCCTGCTCGGCCAGGCCGGGCAGGTCGTCGAGCAGGGCGTCGACGATGGGCTCGATCCGCGGCCGGAACTCGGCGGCGCGGCGCGCGCTGAACGCCGGCGACACCAGCCTGCGCAGCCGCAGGTGCTCGGGCCCGTCCATCTCACTCATGGTCCGCATGTAGGGCAGGCAGTCCTCGGGCACGTCGGGCCGCATGAAGCTGGCGGCGTTGATCTCGAACCGCGGATCGCTCAGCATCGCCCTGACGTCCTCGTGCCGGGTGAGGGCCAGCATCGGGCCGAAACCCGGGGCCACCAGCCGCGCCAGCGGCGAGACCTCCCTGGCGCGCCCGTACGCGGCGAAGGGGTCGCGCAGCACCTCGGCGTCGGTGAGGTGGATCTCGGGGACCTCGGGAGCCGCAGGGGTCTCGGAGACCTCAGAAGCCTCGGAGGTCTCCGAGACCTCAGGAGCCTCGGAGGTCTCGGGGACCTCAGGAGCCTCGGGGACGCCGTTCACGTCCTGGCCGGCAGCGGTCATGGATCCTCCTGAATTTCAGATGATGTAAACAGATGATCCCGTCATCTGAGTGGTCACGGTATCTTGGATCCGGATCGACGGCAACGCGGTGACGAGGGGGACGATGACCCGGCTCAGCAGGGCGCAGCTGCAGGAGCGCAACCGCGCCAGGGTGCTGGCCGCGGCGGTGGAGGAGTTCGCCGAGCACGGTTTCCGCGACGCGAAGATCGACGCCATCGCCGAGCGCGCCGAGCTCACCCGCGGCGCGGTCTACTCCAACTTCCCCGGCAAGCGGGCCCTGTACTTCACGGTCCTGGCCGACCTCGCCGAGCGCGCCCCCGAGCCACCGAACCCGGAGCCGAGCCTCACCCTCCGCGAGGCGCTCGGCGCGCTCGCCCGTGCCTGGCTGGCCCGGCTCCCCCTGACCACCGACGGGCAGCACGGCCTGGCCAGGATCGGCGTGGACCTGATGCCGGAGATCCTCGCCGACGAGCGGACCCGGCGGCCGTTCACGCAGCTGACGAAGCTGAACGCGCTCCTGCTCGGGCTCGCCCTGGAGCGCCTGCGCCCGCCCGCCACCCCCGACGGCCGCCTGACGCGCGTGGCCGAGGCCGCGCTCACCACCCTGCACGGCGCGAGCCAGCTGGCCGCCGCCGCCCCCGGCTTCACCGACCCCTTCACCATCGTCGGCGCCTGCGAGCGGCTCGCCGACCTCGACCTCGACGACAGGTGGCCGTCCACGCCGTGGATCCCGCGGGCCAGACCCGCCGACGAGGCGTGGTCCCCGCCGCCCGCGCCGGACGCGGTACGCGCCGAGGCCGCGCGGCTCACCGGCGACGGCGTGGTGGCGATCCTCGGGCTGCACCGCCTCGAAGCCGCCGAGGAGGCGGTACGGGCCGCACCGCCGGATGCCGCGGTCACCGCCGTCCTGGTCACCGGCGACCCCGACGAACTGGCACCGCTGGCCCGGCTGGTCGTCGCCGACTTCTGCGGCTGCCTGCGCCAGGCCTTCCCGCCCTCGGCGTGGCCGCGCCTGCAGGTGGTGCTCGACGGCTCGGGCACACTGGCCGCGGCGGCCGGCGTCCCGGCCGTCAGCGACGCGACCGAGGCCGCCGTCCGCGTCGAGGCGGGCCGGATCGTCGTGCGCGCCGACGGCCGCGGCGCGTGCCACACGGCGGCCTCGACACCGGGTGAGGCCGTCGCGGGCGAGGCCGCGCGCCCCTCGGCACCGGCCCCGGGGCGATGAGGCCACCGGCACCGAAGTCCGGTCCGGCACGGGCCCTCGGGTGACGAGGCCGCCGGCACCGGGTGAGCCGCCCGCCCCGGGACGGTGAGGCCGCCGACACCGGAGTGGTGAAGTCACCGGTATCGGAGTGGTGAGGCCATCGGTGTCGGGACGGTGAGGCCGCCTACGCCGCCGGGGCCGCCCGGCGCCGAGGCGCCGGCGCGCTCACCGGAACCTCGGGGGCCCGGCCAGAGAATTCGCCGGCTGAGGCATCATGTACGGTCACCTGTGACCTTTTCTCCCTCCTCCTCCCGTCGGCGAGGCTGATGCCCTCCCTCGACGCCGTCCAGTGGCTCATCCTGCTGGCCGCCCTGTTCCTGGTGGGCTTCTCCAAGACCGGCGTCTCCGGCACCGGGACGGTGGCGGTCGCCCTCTTCGCGCTCGTGCTGCCGACCAGGCAGTCCACCGGTGCGCTGCTGCCGCTCCTGCTCGTCGGCGACCTGGTCGCCGTGGCCTCCTACCGGCGCCACGCCGACTGGCCGAGGCTGATCAGGCTGTTCCCGTGGGTCGCGCTGGGTGTGGTCGCCGGAGCCGTGGTGGTGCGCTGGGTCGACGACGCGCAGATGAGACGGCTCATCGGGGCGATCCTGCTGGTGATCATCGCCGTTCACCTGTGGAACCGGCGCCGGGCGCCGGAGGACTCGCTCGCCCATCGCCGCCCGGTGGCCGCCCTCGCGGGCGCCTTCGCCGGCTTCGCCACCATGACGGCGAACGCGGCCGGCCCCATCATGGCCGTCTACCTCCTGGCGGCGGGCCTGCCGATGCTGGGCTTCCTGGGCACCAGCGCCTGGTTCTTCCTGACGATCAACGCCTTCAAGGTGCCGTTCAGCGTCGCGCTGGGCCTCATCACCCCCGCCACCCTCGTCTTCGCCGCGCTGGGCGCCCCGGCGGTCCTCGCCGGAGCCGCGATCGGCCGCGTCGTCATCGGCCACATCGACCGCACGCTCTTCGAACGGATCACGCTGGGCCTCACGCTGCTCGCCGCGGTGCGCCTGCTGCTGTGACGCCGTGCCCCGCTCACCCCTCGGGGTCGCGGGCCAGCACCGTCCGGCCGCCGTCGACGGGCACGGTCGCGCCGGTGATGAAGGCCGCGTCGTCGGAGAGCAGGTGGACGATCGCGGACGCGACCTCCTCGGGACGCGCCACCCTGCCGATCGGGTGCAGCAGGGCCATCTCCCGCTCCACCAGGGCGGCCTCGTCCGGCCCGCGCGAGCCGAGGAACTCCGCGTAGCGCTCGGTGTCGACCGAGCCCGGCGCCACGGCGTTGACCCGGATCCCCCGCGGCCCGTACTCGACCGCGAGCGCGCGGGTCATCCCCTCCATGGCCGCCTTCGCCGTCACGTACGGCAGGCAGCCCACCACCGCCTGCCGGGCCTGGTGCGAGGAGACGTTGACGATCGCCCCCGGCGTCGCGGCGGCGAGGAAGCGGCGGACGGCGGTGGCACACCCCACGACGGCCCCGTCGAGGTTCAGCGCGATCAGGTCGAGCACCTCCCGCGCGGTGGCGGAGTGGATCGAGGCGTCCCTGAAGACGGCGGCGTTGTTGACCCACCCGGCGAGCGGGGCGAGCTCCTGGGCGACGTCGGCGGCGCGCCCGGCGACGGCCTCGTCGGCGGCGTCCCCCACCACGGCGGCCAGGCGCGGCCCCGCCGGGTGGCCGGCCGTCCAGTCCAGGGCCGCCGGATCGAGCTCGATGGCGACGACGGCGCCACCGTCGCCGAGCAGCCGCTCGACCACCGCCCTGCCGATCCCCCGGCCGCCACCCGTCACCACGTACGAACCGTTCACGTTCTCCCCCTCTCCGCGGACCGCCGCGGATCCGCGCTCGCGCCGGTCGCGGTGACCGGCGAGGAACCCGGGGGCGCCCGCCGCCCTGCGGCGCACGCCGATTCCCGAGGACGCGCCTCGCTCCGGTCGCGGCGCCCGCGTGGACGCCCCCGCGCAAAGAGCGGGACTTCCCCGGGCCGGGGCCTCTACACACCGGGCCGGTGGGCGGCGCGCCGCCGGTTCCCGGGCGGGCATCTTGCGGACGGCACGGCGAAACCACGGGACGGCCGGACGACCGGACGATCCGCGTGATCACCGCCAGCGGGCGCGGCATGCCGGGGATCGGCGGCCTCAGTGGCCTCAATGGCCTCAGCGGTCTCAGTGGCTTCGGTGGTCTCAGCGGCTCAGAACGGCTGCCCGGACGGCCGGCACGCGGCGGAGGCGGTGTCGCGTTCGAGCCGGGCGAGGAAGTGACCGAAGCCGTCCGGTGCCCGGGGGTCGCGGCGCGCCGAGGTCACCACGCTCACGCCGGTGGTGCGCAGGACCCGTCTGCCGGCCGACTCCAGGGCCCGGACCAGGGCGTCGTCCTCCCCGGTCGGCAGCGCGCTGAACCCGCCGACCGCCAGGTAGGCCGCGGCGGTGAGACCCAGGTTGGCGCCGTGCACGTGCGGGTGCCATCGCGCGTCGCCGGTCCTCTCCTGGCAGGCCGCGTTCCCACCGTTCTCGCCGTTCGCCTTCACACCGATCGCCTCGGTGTCGCTCGTCTCCGTTCCGGCGGTGTACCCCTCGGCGTAGGCGGTCCGGCACCACGACGGGTAGCCGGACCAGTCGGTGACCGTCACCGTGCCGACGATGGCCTCCCACCCCTGGGCGGCGTGCCTGAGCTGGCGGCCGAGCCAGCAGGGCGGCACCAGGGTGTCGGCGTCGGTGGTGGCGACCCAGACGGTGGCGGGATCCAGGCCCCGGGTCCGCCGCAGGAGCACCTGCGTGCCCGCCAGCCGCGCCTGCCCGACGTTGGTCATGGTGCCCTCGACGACGGTCGCCCCGGCCCGCGCGGCGATGGACGCCGTACGGTCACCGCAGGTGTCGGCGACGACGATCAGATGGACCGCCACGCCGGGGATCATGCGCCCGGCCAGGTCCAGCGAGGCCAGGCAGGCGGGCAGCAGCTCCTCCTCGTCGCGGGCGGGCACCACGACCCCGACGGCCTGGATCACACGATTCCCTCGGACTCGGCCACCGAGGGAGCCCGGGAACCGCGCAGATAGACCTCGGCGAGGAAGTCCGGCTCACGGTGGTCGACGAGGCGGGTCAGCTCCTCGCGCCCGGCCAGGGCCCGGTGCACCTCCTCGCCGCCGCGCGGATACTCCGCGACGGGGTGCCTCCAGTGCACCGCGAGCAGGGTTCCCCCGGGGGTCAGCGAGGTGGTCGCCAGGTCCAGCATCCGCTCCAGGTCGGCCCCGCCGAAGTAGTAGAGCACCTCCGACAGCACGATGAGGTCGAACCCTCCCTCCCGCTCGGGCCACTCGCCGGGCAGGACGAGCCGCCGCACGCGCGTCCCCGGGTGGCCGGCGGCGCGTTCCGCGGCCGCCGCGACCGCGACGGAGGACAGGTCGCAGGCGAGCAGCCGGTCGCAGCGCGGGGCGAGCAGGGCGGTGAACACCCCGATGGAGCAGCCCGCCTCGAAGGCGTCGCGGTAGCGGCGCGCGGGCAGCAGCGCGGCACTGATGGCGTACTTGCGCTCCTCGTACCAGCGGGAGGTGAACCCCCACGGGTCGGAGGAGGCCGCGTACATGTCCTCGAAGTACTCCGGTCCGAGTGTCGCCGGATGAGTCGTCATCGGATACCTCCAGCGTGGATGCCCCGGGCCCCGGTTCCGGGGGCCTTGGGGGGAGATGTCAACGGAAGAGCACCTCGTGGTCGCGGGTGAAGTGGGCGACGACTCCGGGAGGGAGCACCGCCTCCAGGCCGGCGCCGCGAAGCTCCAGCTGGCTGGCGAAACAGCCGATCGCCGCCCGCTTGCGGGCCAGGACCGCCGGGGGCAGCGGGATCCGCAGCGCCCGCTCCCAGGGCAGCCGCGCGTCGCCGGGCCTGGCCCAGTGCCAGGCCCAGATCGGATAGAAGTAGGGGCGCAGCCCCGCCGAGACCGCGGCCCTGCCCGCCGCCTCGTGATCGGAGTGCACGTCCGCCTCCCACGGGGCCAGGCACACCTCGAACCCGGAGGCCGCCCGCCCCAGCGTCCGGGCGAGCTCGTCCTCGCGCTCGGCCAGCCCGGTGTCGGGCATGCCCAGCCGCACGATCTCGACGCCGCCGGCCCCCAAGGCCGCCAGCGCGGACGCGGTCTCCCCCACCCTCCGTGCCACCAGCGCCGGCACGTCGGCGATTCCCGGATGGGAGGCCTCGCCGTCGGTGACGGCGACCAGGCGCAGCCGTACGCCCGAGGCCGCCAGCAGCGCCAGCAGGCCGCCGAGCCCCAGCACCTCGTCGTCGGGGTGGGCGGCGATCACCACCGCGCTGCGCCAGCCGCCGTACGCGAGCTCCGGGAGGGCGCCCAGTCCCGGCCAGGCACGCCACTCGGCCTCCGAGGTTCCCGGGGCGTCGATCGGGTTGGGGGCGGGATCGGCCCAGCCGCCCCGGTCCTCCCGGCCGACGCTGCCCGTCCTGTCCGCTCGTTCTTCCCAGCCGACGCCGCCCGTGCCGCCCGTGCCGCCTGTGCTGCCCGTGCTGCCTGTGCTGCCTGTGCTGCCTGTCGTGTCCGACCGCTCGGCGCTGCCCGCCCTGCCGGCCCGTTCGGTGCTCACCAGCCGGCTCCCTGCTCGGCGACGATGGCCCCCAGCGCGGCGAGGTCGCGTTCGGCGTGATGCTGGCGCAGGTAGACCGTGAGGTCGGCGACCCGGCGCCCGTGCGCGGCGTCGTGGCCGAGCGGCCCGGCGCCCAGCGCCCTGCCCACCCTGCCCATGACGTCGGTGGCCACGGCCTCCACCAGCGCCTTGAGGCGCAGGGACCGTGCCCTCCCGGCGTTCTTGAGGTCGTAAGGGTCGGCGTCGATCTCGTCGGCCGCCTCCTCCAGGGCGGCCCTCGCGGTCCGCAGCGCCACGTCGATCGCGCCCAGGTGGGCGAGGGCGTGCGGGCCGACGTCCCGCTCGGCCGCGGCGGCCAGCAACGCCTCGGCCACGCCCCTGGCCCCTCCGTACCAGCACGCGGCGACGCCCGCGCCGCCGTGGTGGAAACCGGGCCTCTTCACATACCCGTCCACCGGTCCCACCGGTTCGCCGGGAACCTCGTCGAAGCGGACGTCCAGGGTGTCACTGGCCGCCATCCCCGTCGCCGGCCAGCTGCCGGCCACCGGCCGCAGGCCGCGGACCGGCACGGCGAACAGCCGGGGGCCGTCCGGCGCGTCCGCGGTCACCAGGGCGTGGGTGCACACCCGCGCCCCCGAGCAGTACTGCTTGGTCCCGCTCAGCAGCCACCCGCCCCCCTCGGGACGCGCCGAGAGGGACGGGCCGGGCGGCCGGGCCGCCCACACGCCCCACCGGTCGCCGGCCGCCGGTGCGGGACCGGCGAGCTCGGCGAGGATCGCGACGGCGTCGGTGTGCCCCTCGCACAGCCGCGCCAGCGACAGATCCCGCCGGGCCAGCGAGCTCAACGCCTCCCATCGCCGCCTGGTCCGCCCCGCGCCGGGCAGCGGGAGGTCCAGCCGCCCGGACTCCACCTCGGTGGCGAACTCTCTTTCGACCTCACCGCGCCAGGCGGTGGCACCCCGGTCATCCTGCCGTTCCCCATCCATGGACGGGGCCTACCCGGCGGGGGGTACTCATATCATTCCTGGTAAAAGGGTTAGTTCTCCTTCGGCAAGATCTTCACTGGATTTCCGGAAAAAGAAATCCACAAGCCTTTCGATGTTTTCGTTTACCTTCTTCGGCAAGTATTCGCGGCGATGAGGGGAGAACCGATGTTACGAGGACTTACCACCGTCAGATTCCACGCCGCCGACCTGGACGCGGCCAAGAAGTGGTACACCGAGGTGCTGGGGGTCGAGCCGTACTTCGACAAGCCCGGATACGTCGAGTTCCGCTTCGGCGACTACCAGCACGAGCTGGGCCTGCTCGACAGCCGCTACGCGCGCGAGCTCGCCGACGACGTGGAGACCGGCCCGGCCGGTGTCGTCACGTACTGGCACGTCGACGACGTCCAGGAATCCCTCGACCGGCTGCTGTCGCTGGGGGCCAAGGAGCACGAGCCGCCCCGGGAGTTCGGCCAGGGATTCGTCGGCGCCTCGGTGGTCGACCCCTTCGGGAACATCCTCGGCATCATGTACAACCGGCACTATCTGGATGTCCTCCACTCGGTCGAGAAGACCTGACCTCCAGCCGATCCCCCTCAGACGGAGGCTTCGCCGTCCTCGCCGGGGGCCGCCTCCTCGACGACCGCCCGTCTCGGCGGGACGGGGCGGGGCGGGACAGGCGGGGCGACCCACGCGGGTCGCCTGTCGCCTCACCCGCCGATCCCGCCCGCCTCACCCGCCCCGCTCGCCCAGGCCGCCCCGGCCGCACCGGTCCCGCTCGGCCCCGGCCGTACCGCCCGGTGGCCCCGGCGCACCGGGCGGCGGGTCACGCCGGACGCCGCGTCACCGCGATCCGGTCGTTCAGCGCGAGAGCAGGTCCCGAAGGGCCTCGGCGACATCGGCGGGGGCCTCTTCCGCCATGAAGTGGCCGAAGGTGACGGGGATGTGCCGCAGGTCGGACGCCCAGGCGCTCCACAGCGCCGCCGCGTCGAAACCGAGGGCGGCGCCCCAGTCCTGCTGGAGCACGGTGACCGGCATCCGCAGCCGGTTGCCCGCGTCCCGGTCGGCCCGGTCGTGGGCGACGTCGACCCCGGCGGAGGCACGGTAGTCGGCCACGATCGAGGGCACCGCCGCCCGGGAGGCGTCCAGGTAGGCGGCGCGGACATCGGCGGGAATCGCCCGCGGGTCCTTGGTCCAGACGTCCAGGAAATACCCGAAGAAGGCGTCGGAACTGGCGGCGATCATCTGCTCGGGCAGGCCGGGAGGCTGGGCCATCAGGTACAGGTGGAAGCCGACGGCCGCGGTGACGCCGTGCATCACCTCCCACATGTCCAGGGTGGGCAGCACGTCGAGGCTGGCCAGGTGGGTGATCGTGCCGGGGTGGTCCAGGCCGGCGCGGATGGCGACCAGGGCGCCCCGGTCGTGCCCGGCCAGCGCGAAGCGCTCGTGCCCCAGCGCGCGGGCCAGGGCGACGATGTCGGCGGCCATGGTGCGCTTGGAGTAGGTGGTGTCGTCGGTCTCGGCCGGCTTGTCGCTGGCGCCGTAGCCGCGCAGGTCGGGGCAGATCACGGTGTGGTCGGCCGCCAGGTCGGCGGCGACGTGCCGCCACATCAGGTGGGTCTGGGGGAAACCGTGCAGCAGCACGATCGGGCTGCCCGTCCCCGCGACGGCCGCGTTCAAAGACACGCCGTCGGCGACGGGGACGCGCCGGTAGTCGAATCCGGTGATGACAGGCGCCATGGTCGCGCTCTCTTCCGTGGGCGGTGGGTGGTCGGACGCCTTCAGCCTGCCGGGCGCGAATGAGCATCCGGTCAGCGCGCTACCGTGGCCAGGGGGGACGCCCCCGGGAAGGGACGGTCAAGGGTGCGGGTCGTGTTCGGGGTGCTGGGGCCGGTGACGGCCTGGGACGCTGCCGGGGACGCGATCGCCCTCAAGGGGCCGAGGCACCGCGAGGTGCTGGCCCGGCTGATCATCGCCCGCCGCCGTGTCGTCCCGATCACCGGCCTGGTCGAGGACCTGTGGGACGATCCGCCTCCCGGCGCGGTGGGCGCGGTGCGCACCTTCGTGGCCGCGCTGCGCCGCGCGCTGGAACCCGAGCGCCCGCCCCGGACCCCGGCCCGGCTGCTGGTCACCGAGGGGCCGGGGTACGCCCTGCGCGCGGAGCCGGGCGCGGTGGACGCCTGGCGCTTCGAACAGGCGGTGTCGGCCGCCGCGACGCTGCCGCCCCAGGACGGGCTCGCGGGGCTGGCCGAGGCGCTGGGGTGGTGGCGCGGGCCCGCCTACGCCGAGTTCGCAGACCAGGACTGGGCCCGTACCGAGTGCGCCCGCCTGGCCGAGCTGCGGCTGCAGGCCGTCGAGCGCCAGGCCGAGATCCGGCTCGCCCTCGGCCAGGCCGCCGAGGCGGTGCCGGACCTGGACGCGCACGTGACCGGGCACCCCTGGCGTGAGGACGCCTGGCGGCTGCTGGCGCTCGCGCTGTACCGCACCGGCCGCCAGGGCGACGCGCTCGCCGTGCTGCGCCGGGCGCGGACGACGCTGGTCCAGCAGCTGGGGGTGGATCCGGCCCCGCCCCTTCGCCGCCTGGAGACCGACATCCTCCGGCACGCCGGACACCTCGACCTCGCGTCCGGGCCCGGCGGGACGGCGGCCCGGGTGTGGGCGCAGACCGCCGCCGTCTACGACCGCACCGTGACCTCCGGCCCCCGGGCCCGGCTGGAGTCGACGGTGGGCCTGCTGCGCAGCCTCGCGGTGACCGGGGGCGCCGGACTGGAGGCGGCTCGCCGGCACCGTCTGGAGGCCGTCGACGCCGCCGAGGAGCTGGGCGACGTGGAGCTGACCGCCCGGGTGATCGGCGCCTACGACGTCCCGGCGATCTGGACCCGTTCCGACGACCCCGAACAGGCGGCGCGTGTCGTGGCCGCGGCCGAACGCACCCTGGCCGGCATCCCGCCGGGTGAGCACGAGGCGGCGCGGGCCGGCCTGCTGGCCACGATCGCCGTGGAGTCACGCGGCACCCGCTCGGCACGCGGGCCTCAGGCCGCCCGCGAGGCCGAGGAGATCGCCCGCCGCCTGGACGATCCCGCGCTGCTGGCGTTCGCCCTCAACGGCGTGTTCATGCAGAGCTTCCACCGCGCGGGCCTGGCCCCGCGCCGGGACGAGGTCGGCGCCGAGCTGGTCGCCCTGTCCACCCGGCACGGCCTGACGGCCTTCCAGATACTCGGGCACCTCATCCGCGTCCAGGCCCGTGGCGCGCTCGCCGACTTCGCCGGGGCCGACCGGCACGCGGCGGCCGCGGACCGGCTCGCCGAGCGCCACGAGCGGCCGCTGGTGGGCGTGTTCACACAGTGGTACCGGGCCCTGCGGCTCGCCGCGGCCGGGCGGGCGCCCGAGGCCGAGGTCGAGGCGGCCTACCGGGACGCCGCCGCGCGACTGGACGGCGCCGGCATGCCCGGACTGGAGCACGGCCTGCTGCCGCTCGCGCTGCTGTGCCTGCGCCTGCGGCACGCCTCGTCCGTCCCCTCCGCCCCCTTTGACGAGGGCGCCGGGGAGCACACCGACTGGGGTCCCTACGAGCCGTGGGCCCGTCCCCTGGTGCTGCTGTCCCGAGATCGTCCCGCCGAGGCCGCCGAGGCGCTGCGCGACGTCCCCGACCCGCCCCGCGACCTGATGTCCGAGGCCCTGTGGTGTCTCCTCGCGCGGGCCGCGATCGCCGTCGGCGACAGGGAGCCGATGGAACGCGCGTACGGCGAGCTCGCTCCCGCGGCGGCGGAGCTGGCCGGAGCGGGCAGCGGCCTGCTCACCCTGGGGCCGGTCTCCCGGCACCTCGACGACCTCGCCGAAGCCCTCGCCCGCCACACCACCACGGCCCGCTCCCACCCGGCGCGGTGAGCCCGGCCGACGCGGTGGGCCCGGTCGGCGACCCGTCACGCGAGCCCCTCACGCCGGCGGCCGCGTGCCGTGACGGGAGATCACAGTCATACGGCCGTGCGGATCAGCCCGGCGAGGGCGAGGGAGCGGCTGTGCGCGGGCCAGGCGATGTGGGTGACGACGGGGGGCGCGTCGGTCAGGGGGACGGCGGCGTGCTCGGCCCACAGCCAGGCGCGGGCGGAGTCGGGGAAGACGGCCGCGGTGCGCCCGAGGGCGATCAGGTGGGCCAGCTGCGTCTGGTCGTGGATCTCGGGGCCCGGCCCGGGCGGGTAGATGCCGTGGCGGGGCCAGCGGGCGAGCGGAAGACCGGGGACGTCGCCGACGTCGGCCATGGACAGGGTCGCGCGGGCGGCGAGGGGGTGCCTGGCGGGCAGGACGGCGATCTGCCCCTCGGTCATCAGCTCCTCGCTGTCGAACCCGGCGAGGGAGTTGAACGGCGCGTGCATGATCGCCGCGTCCGCGCGGCCGTCGCGCAGCATCTCCCCCTGCTCGCACATGCCGCTCGGCAGCACCTCGATCTCGGCGGCGTCGGGCTCGGCCGCGTAGGCGTCGAGAAGCTTCCGCAGGAGCTCGTGAGAGTCGGCGGCCTTCACCGCCAGCACCAGGCGGTCGCGGGAACCCCCCGGACCGTCGGCGCCACCGGCGCGGCGGGTGCGGCGGGCGGCGGCGGTGGTCGCGTCTAGGGCCGCGCGGCCCTCGTGCAGCAGCACCTCCCCGGCGCCGGTCAGGGAGACGCCACGGCGGTTACGCTCCAGCAGGCGGACGCCGAGGCGCCGCTCGAGCTGCTGGATCGCCCGTGACAGCGGCGGCTGGGCCATGCCGAGGCGCTCGGCGGCGCGGCCGAAGTGCAGCTCCTCGGCGACGGCCGTGAAGTACCTCAACTCGCGGATCTCCAAGGTTTCCACGGCCACAGCGTACCCAGTGATACCTACCAGGTATGACAGTGCACCGTATCGGTGTTGGATGCGCCGCCCGTCCGCGAGCGAACATCGACGACATGAGCGAAACGAGGATCGCGCTGGTGACCGGCGCGAACAAGGGAATCGGATACGAGATCGCGGCCGGGCTGGGCGCCCTCGGGTACCGCGTGGGCGTGGGGGCCCGCGACGAGGCCCGGCGCGAGACCGCCGTCGAGAAGCTGCGCGCCGCCGGGGCCGACGCGTTCGGGGTGCCGCTGGAGGTGACCGGCGACCGAAGCGTCACCGAGGCCGCGGACCTGGTCGAACGGCGGGCCGGGCGCCTGGACGTCCTGGTCAACAACGCCGGGATCTCGGGAGAGGTGGGGCCGGGGTGGGTGCAGGACCCGACCACGCTCGACCTCGACATGGTCCGCACGGTCGTGGAGACGAACGTCATCGGTGTCATCCGGGTGACCAACGCGATGCTGCCGCTGCTGCGGCGCTCGGCGTCGCCACGCATCGTCAACGTCTCCAGCGCCGTCGCCTCCCTGACCCGGCAGGCGGACCCGGACATCGAGATCGGCCCCGTCATGGCGGCCTACTCGCCGTCGAAGTCGTTCCTCAACGCCGTCACCGTGCAGTACGCCCGGCAGTTCGCCGGTACGAACATCCTGATCAACGCCGCCTGCCCGGGCCTGGTCGCGACCGACTTCACGGGCTTCCAGGGCCCCCGCACCCCCGAACAGGGCGCGGCCACGGCGATCCGGCTCGCCACGCTGCCCGACGGCGGCCCGACCGGTTCGTTCTTCGAGGACGACGGCGTCGTCCCCTGGTGACCCCGCCCCCCCGGCCGGCGGGCACCGGGCGAGGCCGCGCCCGGGATCAGTCGAGAACCTTGATCTTCTTCATGGTCGGCTGGGAGATCACCCGGGCCCCCGGGGATACCGATGATCTTCCCGGTCTGGAACGCCTCGTAGGCGGCGTAGTCGGCGACGAGCACGCGCAGGTGGTAGTCGGGGGTGGCGAACAGGCGACGGAACTCGACGACCTCGTCGTAGGCGGCGATCGTCGTCTCCAGCTGCTCCAGGGTCTCCAGATCGCTCACGGAGACCTCGATGGAGACGATGACCTCCAGCCCGCCGCCGAGGATCCCGTGGTCGAGGGTCGCCCGGTAACCGGTGATGACACCCGCCTCCTCCAGGCGCTTCACCCGGCGCAGGCACGGGGGCGGGGTGAGCCCCACGCGCCTGGCGAGCTCGACATTCGGGTCCAGCCGAGATACGGGCAAAACCGGCCATGAGTCGATCTTGAGAACGTAGGGCGTGCCCGCTGCGGGTCCGGGTTGATGGGGTATCCGATGCCGAATCAGGCTCGCTGCGGGGTTGGCGCGTAATCTCGGAAGTTGTCCGCCCGTAGACCGCGAGGGAGTCGGCCCTGGTTTCTGCGTTTCCGTCTCACGGACTGTATTCGGTTGGCTACAGTATCTCCCGTTCTGTGGTGATCGGGGCTGCTGGGAAGGCAATGCCTGATGGCCTCGATCGACAAGACCGCTTACCCGCGGTTCAAGCGGACGATCTCCGAGCGCGAACTGCGCGAGGCGTACTCGCCGAGCCTGGCGGAGATGGACTGGGCGCGGGAGATGACCGACAGCGATGAGAACCGGCTGTCGCTGATGGTGTGGCTGAAGTCCTGTCAGCGGGTGGGCCGGTTTCCGCGGCTGGCCGAAATCCCGGCCCAGGTGATCGAGCACGTACGGAACGAGCTGGGCCTGTCGGAGCGGATCGGCATAACGGACATGGCCGAGCGGACCGGACGCAACCACAAGGTGCTGGTGCGGGCCCGGCTGGGGCTGGACGGCGATCAGGCCGCCGCGCGCAAGCTGGCCGAGCAGGCGATCCGGCAGGCAGCCAAGACCAAAGACCACCCGGCCGATCTGATCAACGTGGCGCTGGAGGAGCTGGCCAAGAACAGCTGCGAATTCCCGGCGTTCTCCACCCTGGATGACCTGGCCGCTCAGGTGCGCACGGAGGTCGACGGCGCCATCTTCACCCTGGCCTACGGCCGGATGAGCTTCGACGACCACGCGCGCATGCTGGCGATGCTGGAGGTGGATCGGGCCACCGGCCGCAGCGGTCATGACCGGGCCAAGAAGAGCGCACCGCGGGCCACGGTGACCAAGCTGCGCCAGCAGCTAGACCATCTGTCCTGGCTGGACGGCATGGCCGGGGCCAGCGACGCCTGGCTCAAAGGGGTGCCCGCTTCCAAGATCGCCCATTTCGCGGCCGAGGCGCGGGCGCTGGACGCCGCTGAGATGCGCGACTACGGCGAGGTCAAGCGGATCGTGCTGGAAGCGTGCCTGCTACCGAATGCGGGCCAGTGCTCCGGCCTTCAGGCCGGGGGTGAAGGCCCGCGCGGGAGGGCCGCTAGGCCCGAGCGTGCCCTAACTCGGCCG
>NZ_JBHMBS010000047.1:0-33165 GCF_042428775.1 Streptosporangium vulgare
CCAGCACGACGTTACGGCCCTTGGGGCCGAGGGTCACCTTGACGGCGTCCGCGAGCTGGTTCATGCCACGCTCGAGACCGCGCCGGGCGTCCTCGTTAAACGCGATCATCTTGGCTGCCATACGGCTAGACCTCCCAGAGACAGGGTGGCTTACACCGGACCGAGCCGACGCCCGCGACGGCATGTGGGCCCACGACTCCGTTCGGCGGGCCCCATCGCCTCGATCCAGGATTGGCACTCTCTATGCGTGAGTGCCAACAATCTGTTTAGCACTCTACCCTGTCGAGTGCAAGCCACGATCCGTTGACCTGCGCCGCGCGGGAAGGGGACGTCAGCTCCGCGTCATACAAGCGTAGATCTCGCGTCACGCCGATGTGGGCCACCCGTCATCATCGGCCCACCGGCACCCTCCCCGCCACCCGGCGGGCTCCGTGTCGCGCCGCGGGCTCCGTGTCGCGTCGGCGTGTCGCGCGACCGCATGTCGCGGACACCACCCGTGCGCCCCCCCGAGCGCCCGTACGGTCACACGCCCGCGGCCACACGTCCCGTACGGTCACACGTCCCGTACAACGCGAAAGCCCGGCTCGCCGGTTGGGGGAGGCGAGCCGGGCTCAGGCGGTGAGGATCCAGCGGACTGCGATACCGCGGGATCCACCGGTTCTTCCCTGCGAATTCACGAAACGGCTGTGTCAGACCGCCCTGACGGACTCCGCCTGGGGACCTTTCTGGCCCTGGGTGATCTCGAACTCCACCCGCTGGCCCTGCTCGAGGGCACGGTAGCCATCCATCATGATTGCGGAGTAATGGACGAACACATCCTTACCACCGTCTACCGCGATGAAGCCGTAGCCCTTGTCCGCGTTGAACCATTTGACGGTGCCCTGCGCCACTTGCGACTCCTCTTACTGGTCTTAAGGACGACGCCCATTCCTCTCGCGAAGTCCTCAATCGCCGGACGGACTTCGCCACGTCGATCGTTCCGACCATACCTGTGGGAAGCGGTAGGGCAACAGAGTCAAGCACCAAACTACCTCTTTACGAGAGCTTTTAGTACGAGACCAGAGTTTCATTATCACTATTAGTTAGTTAAGGGTTACATTACCCATCCAGTCCACAAATGTGAGCTTGGGTCATAAAACACGGCACCCGCCCGGCCGGGGCCGGGGGGGGGGGGGGGGGGGGCGCGCCCTCCGCCGGGCGGGGGCGGGGCGGGTGCCGTGGGGTCGTGGGCGCCCCTGGGGGCGGCGCTGGGCGGTCAGGGCCGCGCCAGGGCGGGAGGATCAGCCTCCGGCCACCGCCGGGATGATGGAGACCTGGGCGCCGGAGGGCGTCGCCGTGTCGAGGTTGTCGACAAATCGGACGTCCTCATCCCCGACATAGACGTTGACAAAACGTCGGATCTTCCCCGCTTCGTCAAGAATCCGGGCGCCGATCCCCGGGAAGTCCGCGTCGAGCTTCTGCAGAACATCGCGCAGGGTCTCACCCTCTCCGTTCACCTCGGCCGCACCATCGGTGTAAGTCCGGAGAATCGTCGGAATCCGCACAGAAACGCTCATAATTCAGTACCTTTCACGATTTCTAGGCGATAGCCGCACGGAATGCGTCAAGAGAAGGCCGAATCACCGCGGTCGGTCGCGCCTCCGCGGCCACCGCGTCAAGGGTCTTGAGACCGTCGCCGGTGTTGAGGACCACCGTCTCGGCGTCGGGGTCGAGCGTGCCCGAGGCGACCAGCTTGCGCAGCACCCCGACGACGACGCCCCCGGCGGTCTCGGCGAAGATGCCCTCGGTCCTGGCCAGCAGCCGGATCGCGTCGACGATCTCGGCGTCGGTGACGTCCTCGACCGCCCCGCCGGTGCGGCGGGCGATGTCCAGGACGTACGGGCCGTCGGCCGGGTTGCCGATCGCCAGCGACTTGGCGATCGTGTCCGGCTTGACCGGGCGGATCACGTCGTGGCCCGCCTTGTAGGCGGCGGAGACCGGGGAGCATCCCTCGGCCTGGGCCGCGAAGATCTTGTACGGCTTGTCCTCGACCAGGCCGAGCGCGATCAGCTCCTTGAAGCCCTTGTCGACCTTCGTGAGCTGCGAGCCCGACGCGACCGGGATGACGATCTGGTCGGGGATGCGCCAGCCGAGCTGCTCGGCGATCTCGTAGGCCAGGGTCTTGGAGCCCTCCGCGTAGTAGGGCCGGAGGTTGACGTTGACGAAGCCCCACTGGTCGCCCAGCTCGTCGCCGATGAGCTCGGAGCAGAAGCGGTTCACGTCGTCGTAGGTGCCCTCGATGCCGATGAGCCTGCCGCCGTACACGGAGGCCATGACGATCTTGGCCTGCTCCAGGTCGGAGGGGATGAACACGCAGGCGTCCAGCCCGGCCCGCGCGGCGGCGGCGGTCACGGCGCCGGCCAGGTTGCCGGTGGAGGAGCAGGAGAGGGTGTGGAACCCGAAGTTGCGGGCCGCCTCGACGGCGATGGCCACCACGCGGTCCTTGAAGGAGTGCGTGGGATTGCCGGAGTCGTCCTTCACGTGCAGGGAGCGGATGCCCAGCTCGCGGGCGAGGTTTCCGGCGTTGACGAGCTTGGTCCAGCCGGGCGCCATGTTGGGCTTGGTGGCCACGTCCTCGGGGACGGGCAGCAGCGAGCGGTAGCGCCAGATGTTGGTCGGCCCCTCGGCGATCCGCTCCCGGGTCACACGCCCGAAGTCGTACGCGATCTCAAGGGGCCCGAAACACTCGTTACAGGCGAAACTGGGGCCGAGGTCGTAGCGGGCACCGCACTCCCGGCAGGAGAGGGCCACGGCGGGGCCGAAGCGCGCGTCACGCGCGCCGTCGGCACGAGCGGAGGAGGTGGGGTTGTTCTCAGTGGTTGCGAGCGCCATGAAGCGAGGCCTTTCCCTCATCTTCGTCTGCGGACCACCCTGGTCACAGACCGGAATTGGCACCTGTCCCGGCCGACCTCGTTCAGATCACGAGTCTTGAACCGGGATGGTTGCCGGGGCTTCGCAGGGCCGGTCCCTCCACCCCTCTGGATGAGCAAATATTCAGTTGGGAACCTGACGCGCAGGTCCTAAGCACTCTACCCCGCCCCGCCGCCCTCCTGGCTCCTTGTCTCACTGTGCGAGACATGACGTGTTATCCAGCGGACAAACGAACCTGGGACGCCGGTCGGGCGGCAGGCGGCCCCGGCGGGGGCCTCGCCCCCTCCCCGGTCGTCGCCGCCGGGGCGCGGACGGCGTCCCGGAACGGGTTACGGCGCCCTGAACCCCAGGATGTAGGCACCGGAGCCGGCCGAGGCGAACACCCGGTAGCGGTAGTAGCCGGGCGTGCCGGTGTAGGAGATCCTCTCGTCGGGCCCCGGACTGTCGGAGGTGGCGACGACCACCCAGCTCCTGCCGTTCCACTTCTGCAGGTACAGGTCGAAGTCGGGGCCGTCCAGGCAGCCGGAGTGCAGCCCCCTGACGGTCGACCTGTAGTAGAGACCCCTCGGCTGGTAGGCGGACTGGCCGGTGGTCAGGGTGCCGGTGTAGTTGTTCGGGAAGCCGGTGCAGGTGCCGGTGACCGGCGGGGGTGGATTGCCCGCGGTCGTCCTCAGGGCCAGGCCGTAGGCGGTGAGGATCGGGCCGATCGGCTGGAAGTAGGTGACACCGCCGGAGGTGCAGTCTCCGGAGCCGCCGGAGGTGACGCCCTGGGCCTGGTCGATGGCGATGAAGGAGCCGCCGGAGTCTCCGGGTTCGGCGCAGACGTTGGTGCGGGTCAGCCCGAAGACGGTGCCCTGGGGGTAGGTGACGCTGACGTCGCGTTGCTGGACGACACCGCAGTGGAAGTCGGTGGTGGAGCCGGACCGGCAGACCGAGGCCCCTTCGATGGCGACCTGGGCGCCGGCGACGGGTACGGTGCCGCCCTGGCCGTTGTCCACCTTCGGGGTGGCCGTCCAGTTGGCGTTGGTCGCGACCCAGGAGTAGTCGTTACCGGGGAAGGTCGATCCCTGGAAGGTCCCCTGGGTGACCCGGTTGAAGCCGGTGGTGGTGTTCCCGGCCCTTCCGCAGTGGCCGGCGCTGACGAAGCCCTGCTGGGTGCCCTTGAGCACGGAGAAGCCGATCGAGCAGCGGCTGGTGACGCCGATGTAGTAGGCGTTGCCGCCCACCAGGTCGTACAGGGGCAGGGGAACCTCGGCGGTGGGCAGTACGACCACCGCCTCCGTGTCCACGCCCGCGCTCGCGACGAAGTTCTGGGCGATCCCGGGTTGCGGGGAGAGGACGACCACCTTGTTCCTCTTCACGTCGACCAGGCGCACGCTCGACACGAGTCGCTGCGGGGGCAGGGTCTCGTCGATCTTCTTCTTGATCGCGGTGAGCTCCGCCAGCGATCTGGGGACGACCTCGGCCTGGGCGCCCGCCTCGAGGATCACGGGGATGTCGCCGACACTGGTGGTGCCCGCCACCAGGGTCTGCGCGACGCTCCCCTGAAACCAGGTACCGCCGAAACGGGGGCCGAGTCTCCTGGCCAGATGTGCCGCGACCGGGGTCAGGCGGGCCTCGTTGAGCAGGCGGATCCGGGCCTGGGCCGGGGTCAGGCCCAGGTCGCGCTCAAGTGCCTCCAACATGCCCGGCGGCGGTTCCAAAGGGGCCGACGCGGTGGACACGGCGGTGGTGGCGGACGGGGCGGCGGGCACGACCGGGGCACCCGTCGCGTGGCGTTCGGCACCGGCCGGTACGGCGGCCAGGGCGAGCGCGGTGACCGTCAGGACACATGCCGCGGTGACAGCGTGTCTGCGGGACATATGATCTCTCCTCGACCTGGGCTTTCATGGCGGGAGGGGAGATCGCCCCATATCTCTGGTCGATCACGTGATATGGGCAACGCCACCATAGATCAGGCGAGGTCACCGAGGCCGCGCGCCACACGGGAGTGTTCTCGAACGGCTCCCACCGTCCGGCCACCCGGCCGTTCCCGGCCGGGTGGCACCGCGACCGGCCAGGGGCCGGACAGGGGCCGGACAGGGGCCGGACAGGGGCCGGACAGGGGCCGGACAGGCGGCCGGAACCCGAGTGGCCCGGCGGGCGCGGGGAAAGCCGGGCGGCGGCCGGAAACCGGGCGGCCGGACAGGCACCCGGAAAGCCGGGCGGTGGTCAGAAGCCGAGCCTCCGGAAAGCCGGGCGGCGGTCAGAAGCCGTAGGCGTCGCCCAGGGCGCCCTGGACGTACTTGCGCGCCTGGTGGATGCGCGACTTGGCGGTGCCCAGCGGGATGCGCAGCTGCTCGGCCACCTCGTTGTAGTCGAGCTGGCAGATGTCGCGCAGCACCAGCGCCTGGGCCAGCTCCGGCTTCTCGGCCTCCAGCGCCTCCATCGCGTCGAGCAGGTCCAGCCTGGACCCGGCGATCACGCTCACCCGGGCGACGTCCGGCTTCTGCAGCGGCAGCTCGTCTGAGCTCTGCTCGGCCGCGCGGCGCTTCAGCGAGCGGTAGGTGGTCCTGGCGCAGTTGGCGGTCACGATGTGCAGCCAGGTGCTGAACCGGGCGCGCCCCTCGAAGCGGCCGATGTTGCGTGCCACCGCGAGCAGGGTGTCCTGACAGGCCTCCTCGGCGTCCTGCCGGAAGGGCAGGATCCGGCCGCAGTGCCTGAGCACGGCGGGCTCGATCCGCTTCAGCAGCTCACCGAGAGCGCGGTGGTCACCTTGGGCGGCCGATCGGGCCAGGTCCTCGGTCGTCTCGTCCAGCGCCATCACGGGCCCCCATCAGCGGTCACGGTCGCTGGACATCCTACGGTCGGGGATCGCGAATGGTGACCTCCCTCCCCGCCACAAAAAGGGCGACAAGGCGGGGTTCATCACTCCACCTGCTGACAAGAGCTGACACAATTCGATGAACGCCCTTACTTCCTGGACCCGAAGAGCGAGGACATCCCGACCAGGCGCCGGTTAACCTTGGGGTCTCCACGCTCAAGGAGAATCGATGAGCGCGATCCTGGTGGCCTCCAACCGCGGCCCCGTCTCCTTCACCCTCTCCGAGGACGGCTCGCTGTCCATGCGCAGGGGAGGTGGCGGCCTGGTCTCGGGCCTGTCGGAGGTCGCGAAGGACCTCAACGTCCTGTGGGTCTGCGCGGCGCTGTCCGACGGCGACCGCGGCGCCGTGCGGCTGGCGCCCGGCGGCCGGCTCGACCAGGCGGGCTACGACACCGGGGCGCTGCGGATGCTCGACATCCCCCCGGCGACCTTCCACCGCGCCTACAACGCGGTCGCCAACTCCACCCTCTGGTTCGTCCACCACCTCCTGTACGACATCCCCAACAGGCCGCACTTCGACGCCAGGTTCCGCCGGGAGTGGGAGTCGTACCAGTCCTACAACGAGGCGTTCGCGATGGCGCTGGCCGAGGAGGCCCCGCACGGGGCGCGGGTGATGGTGCAGGACTACCACCTGAGCCTGGCCCCGGCGATGCTCAGGGGGGAGCGCCCCGACCTGCGGGTGGCGCACTTCTCGCACACGCCGTGGGCGCCGCCCGAATACTTCAACCTCCTCCCCGACGACGTCGCGACCGAGCTCCTCGAAGGCATCCTGGGCGCCGACCACGCGGGCTTCCTCACCGCCCGCTGGGGCGGGGCGTTCATGGACTGCTGCGAGACGGTGCTCGGCGCGCGGGTCGACCGCGAGGAGCGCACGATCACGCACGCGGGCAGGACGACCCGGATCGGCACCCACAGCCTGGGCGTCGACGGCAAGGCGCTGTGGACCCGGGCCTCCGAGCCCGACGTGGAGTCCCACATGGCCGCGCTCCGCGCCCAGGTGGGCGACCGCAGGCTGATCGTGCGGATCGACAGGACGGAGCTGTCGAAGAACATCGTGCGGGGCCTGGTCGCCTACAAGCAGTTCCTCGCGGCCCACCCGGAGTGGCACGGCCGGGTCACGCACCTCGCCTTCGCCTACCCGTCCCGGCACGACCTGCCCGAATACCGCGAGTACACGGCGGCGGTGCAGCGCTGCGCCGAGGAGATCGAGGACGAGTACGCCACCGAGGACTGGGACCCGCTGATCCTCAACGTCGACGACGACTACCCGCGCTCGCTGGCCGCCTACCGGCTGGCCGACGTGCTGCTGGTCAACCCGATCCGCGACGGCATGAACCTGGTGGCCAAGGAGGGGCCGATCCTGTCGCCGCACAGCGCGCTGGTGCTGTCACGGGAGGCCGGTGCCGCCGCCGAGCTGGGCGAGCACGCGCTGACGGTGAACCCCTACGACGTCTCGGCCACGGCCGCCGCGCTGCACGAGGGCCTGACGATGCCCTCGGACGAGCGCGCCAGGAGGGGCGTCCTGCTGGCCGCCGCGGCGACCGCGCTCCCCCCGCACCGGTGGTTCGCCGAGCAGCTCGAGGCCCTCGGGTGAGGCTCGGGGCGCCAAGCAGTTTTAGCCCCATATGAGATAGTTTTTGCAGCTATTTCACTTTTCGGCGTATGGGAGACCGAGTTGACCGCGATCGCGCCCGTCCGGCTGATCCGCGACCGCGCGACCTGGCTGATCTACCTCCAGCTCGGCGTCTTCGCCACCTACCTGTACGGCCTCAGCGCCGCGCTCCCGCTGCTCCGCCTCGACCAGGGCGTGTCCCAGGCGGTCGCCGGCCTGCACGGGACGGCGATGGCCGTCGGCGGCATCGTCATCGGCCTCGCCCTGCCCTGGCTGACCGGACGGATCGGCCGCCGGGCCGCCATCTGGATCGGGATGGCCGGGATGGGCTCCGGCACGCTCATGGTCGCGGCGGCCCCCACCCTGCTGCCGGTCACCCTCCTCGGGTACGGCGTCGCCAGCGGGCTGGCCTCGATCGTCCTGTACCTGGGCATGGCCGCGCTCGACGACCGGCACGGCCCGGCCGGCCCGGCGGCGATCAGCGAGGCCAACGCCGTCTGCGTGATCGTCGGCATCGGGGTCCCGTTCGTGGTCAGCGCCGCCGCGCAGAGCGCCTTCGGCTGGCGGGCCGCGCTGCTGGTGACCCCTCTGCTGGCCACGCTGCTCGCGCTGGTCATGGGGCGCGTACGGATCCCCGAGCCCCGGGAGACCCCGGACGGGGACGGGGGGCGGGAGACCCGCTTCGGCTGGCGGTTCTACCTGGCCTCGGCCGTGCTGTTCTGCTGCGTCGCGGCGGAGTTCTGCTTCAACCTGTGGGCGGCCAAGCTGTTCTCCGACCAGACCGGGATGCCCGCGGCGGTGGCCGCGACCGCGGTCGCGGCGTTCACCGCCGGGATGGCGGCCGGGCGGCTGGCCGGGGGGTGGCTGGCCCTGCGGATCCCCCCGACCACGCTGTTCCTCGGCGCCCTCCTGGTCGCGGCGGCCGGGTGGGCGATCTTCTGGCTGAGCACGAGCCCGGTGCTCTCCTACGCGGGCCTGGCCGTTTCGGGGCTGGGGGTCGCGTTGCACTTCCCGATGGCGCTGTCGCGGGTGCTGGCCGCCTCCGGCGGGCGGCGGGACCGGGCGTCGGCGATGGCCTCGATCTTCGCCGGGCTGGCGGTGGGGATCGGGCCGTTCCTGCTGGGCGCGCTGGCCGACGGGTTCGGCACCCAGTCGGCGTTCCTCATGGTCCCCGCCCTGATCGGGCTCGCCGTCGGAGGGCTGCTGGTCACCGCGAGAGGACTTTCCCCGGCGGGCGCCGGCGACCCCGCCTGAGCGGGCGGGCGACCCCCGGCAGGCCGGTCCCGGCCGAGCGCCCCCGCCTGAGCGATCCCGGGCGGCCGGTCCTTCCGGGCGAGCGCCCCGCCTCAGCGGGCACGGGCGGGAAATCCCCGGCGGGCCGCCCCTTCCAGGCGAGCACCCCGCCTGGGCGGGCCCCCGCGCACGCCCGGTCCCGCGTCTCGGCGCCTCGCCCTACGCCCCCGCCCCGTTCCGCGCCTCGCTCTCGACGGCGTCGGCGACCGAGGTGAGGAACTCCAGGACCCCCGGCGGCCCGTCCACCACGATGTCGGCCTCCACCTCGATCTCGAGCGACCCGCTGAACACCGTCACGCCCGGCAGCCCGGAGGCTCGTACGGCCGCGAACGCCGGGAGGTCCCCCAGGTCGTCCCCGGCGAACAGCACCGACCTGGCGGCCCGCTCGCCCAGGAAGGCGTTCAGCGCCACTCCCTTGTCCATCCCCGGCGGGCGCAGCTCCAGCACGAACTTGCCCGGCTCCACCACCAGCCCCGCCCCGGCGGCCAGCGCGGCGACCGGATCGCGCAGCGCGTCGAGCGTCGCCCACGGGTCGGCGGCCTGCCGGGTGTGCACGGCCACCGACCGCTCCTTGTCCTCGATCCTCACCCCGTCGAGCCCCGCCACCAGCGGGACGAGCCCGGTGCGGGCGAGGTCGAGGCCGGGGTGGACGGGCGGCGCGGCGAGCGCCCCCGCCTCCCAGCGTTCGAGGCCGTAGTGCCCGAGCACGACCAGCCCCGGCACACCGGCCAGGGAGCCGTACTCGACGGCCGTGGCGGCCGGACGGCCGGTCACGATCACCACGGCGCCGACCAGGCGGCCGAGCCTGGCCAGCACCTCGGCCCCGCCGGGGTGGATCCTGGCCGCCGCGGGGTCGGGGACGATCGGGGACAGCGTGCCGTCGAAGTCGAGTCCGATCACCGCCCCCGCCGGGTCGGCGACGATCGCCTTCAGCCCGTCGGACGTATTCGTCGTCATGCTCGCCTCAGCCTGTCGAGTGTGTGCACCGTCATACCGGCTCCGCTCTCGCGATCGCCGCCCGACCGGTCGTACCCGAACATCAGGGGCGCAAGCCCATTTTCCGGGCAGCGCGATCGCGGCGCCGGGTCTCGCGGAGCCGGCGCAGGCGCTTGACCAGCATCGGGTCGTGGGCGAGCGCCGCCGGCAGGTCGATGAGCTCGCTGAGCAACTGGTAGTAGCGCGTCGCGGAGATGTCGAAGGCCTCGCGGACCGCCTGTTCCTTGGCGCCCGCGTAGCGCCACCACTGGCGCTCGAAGGCGAGCAGCTCGCGCTCCCTGTCGGTGAGAGGTCTCGACACGGGCTCCGGAGCGGCGCCGTCGCCGGAACTCGGCACGGTGTCCATTGCCTCCTCCTCCTTCGGGGCACGCGGCGATCCCACCGCGCACGCGCGGCCCGAAGTCAGGATAGTCCGGAATTTCGTGCTGTTCATGACGGATGTGGAGACGTACAGTCACCTGATGTGACCTCTGTCATCAGCCTTCTCACCGACTACGGACTGGAAGACGGCTACATCGCCGCATGTCACGGCGTGATCGTCGGAATCTCTCCGGAGTCGCGAATCATTGACGTGTGCCATCTGGTCCCCTCGGGGGACGTACGGCGCGGTGCGGCGATCCTCGCCCAGACGATCGCCTACCTTCCCCCCGGCGTGCACGTCGCCGTGGTGGATCCCGCCGGTGGCGGCTCGCGCCGGGCCGTGGCCGTCGAGGCCGGCGACCACGTGTTCCTGGGCCCGGACAACGGGCTGCTGTCGTGGGCGATCCACGCCAGCGGGGGCGCGAGGGCCGCCTACGAGCTCTCCAACAAGGAGTTCTTCCTGGAGCCGGTCTCGCCGACCTTCCACGGGCGCGACCTCTTCGCCCCGGTGGCGGCGCACCTGGCGATCGGGCGCCCTCCGTCCGAGCTGGGGCCGGAGATCCCGCTGGAGCGGCTCGTCTCGCTGCCCGCGCCCACCTCCACCGTCCAGGAGGGCTACGTCGAGGGGGAGGTGCTGTCGATCGACCGGCACGGCAACGCCCAGCTGTCGATCGGCTCCGGCGAGCTGGGGACGCTGGACGTCGCGCCGGGAGACACGCTGGTGGTCTGGCTGGGCAGGCGGCGGCTCTCGGTGCCGTTCAGGGAGAGCTTCGCCGCGGTCCCGCCCGGGGAGATCGTCGCCTTCACCGACTCGGCCGGGCTGATCGCGCTCGCGGTCAACTCCGGCGACGCCTCCCAGCGGCTGGGCCTGCCGCCCGGAGCCCGCGTGCGCCTCGCCTCCTCACCCTGAAATACTCGGCAAACGCGATTTAAGAGGAAATCGCCCCATGCGGTAGCCCGTTCAGTGAAATGTCTTTTCAGCCGAAATCCGTTTCCCCTGAAATTACGCATGCCGAAATTACGGTGACGTTTACCGATCCCCCCGGAAAATCGCACCGCGCCGTTCCGCCCCGCGTCCCCGGCGGATCTCCACCTCGACGGTTCCCCCCTGGAGCGCGCCCTTCTCGCCCTGCCGTCCGCCGGGAGGCCGGCCTCGGCCGGATATACCAGCTGACCTGGTAATCAAGGAATTCGGCGGGGCGTGACAGGTCGAGTGCGACCGGATCGAAACGGCGATCGACCGAGGTTCGTTCGGTTATGACCCCGCGATCATTGCCACAAGCTGACCATTCTTGACCCTCCAGAAAGCATGTCGCTGGATAGTCTCACTCCCGTTACTTTGAGTAGCCGCGTGCAGACGGTCCGTTCCAGAGGCCCCAGACACTGCCGCGACGATTTCCTTCCAGGGGGAACAACAATGATTCGTCGTCTTCTCATCACCTCCGCGTGTGTCGGCATCGCCGTCATCGCACCGGCCGCGGCCGCGTCCGCCGCCACCTCCTCGACGGCCTCCAAGGCCGCCGTCACCTCGGCCGCCCAGGTCGTCAAGGTCAAGGCCGCCAAGGCCGCCAAGGCCAAGGCCGACTGCTGCGGCGGCGTCGTCGCCGTTCCCACGGCCGTCTGCGCGCCCGTCGTCGCCCCCGTCGTCGTTCCCACCGTCGTCGCGGCCGGCTGCGGCGGCGGCGTGTACGGCGGCGGCATCTACGGCGGCGGCGTCTACGGGGGCGGCGTCTACGGGGGCGGCGTCTACGGCGGGGGC
Organism: Streptosporangium vulgare; assembly: GCF_042428775.1. Lineage (NCBI taxonomy): Bacteria > Bacillati > Actinomycetota > Actinomycetes > Streptosporangiales > Streptosporangiaceae > Streptosporangium > Streptosporangium vulgare. The sequence continues at coordinate 11,794 of NZ_JBHMBS010000047.1, forward strand.
GTCTACGGCGGCGGCGTGTACGGCGGCGGCGTCTACGGCGGCGGCTTCGGCGGCGGCGGCGTCTTCGGCGGTGGCTTCGGCCGCGGCAACACCATCGGCGGTGGTGGCAACATCATCAGCAGCGGCAGCGGAGTCGGCCACGGCGTCGGCATCGGCGGCCTCGTCGGCGTCGACGGCGTCGGCGTCGACATCCTCTAGCAGGACGGACACCCCGCGGTGAAGCGGTAGACAGACAGGGCGCGGCCTCCACGACTCCATGTGGGGGCCGCGCCCTTCGCCGTTCCGGTCGGGCCGCTCCGCGGACCTCCCCGGCTCTGCCGGGCGTTCCCTACACGTGGATCACGTCGTGGGTCTCGGCGAAGTGGCAGGCGCTCGCGTGCGCGGTGCCGGGCCGGATCTGCAGCAGCGGCTCCTCGACGGAGCAGATCTCCTGGGCCTTCCAGCACCGCGTACGGAACCGGCAGCCCGACGGCGGGTTGGCGGGGGACGGCGGGTCACCCTGGAGGATGATCCGTTCGCGTCGTTCGCGCCCCTCGGGGTCGGGCACCGGAACGGCCGACAGCAGCGCCTGGGTGTAGGGGTGCGCGGGCCGGTCGTAGATCTCGACGTCCTTACCGATCTCCACCATCTTGCCGAGGTACATCACCCCGACCCGGTCGGAGATGTGCCGGACCACCGACAGGTCGTGGGCGATGAAGACGTACGCGAGGCCGAACTCGTCCTGCAGCCGCTCCAGCAGGTTGACGACCTGCGCCTGGATCGACACGTCCAGCGCGGAGACCGGCTCGTCACAGACGATGATCTCCGGCTGGAGCGCCAGCCCCCGGGCGATCCCGATGCGCTGGCGCTGGCCGCCGGAGAACTGGTGCGGATAGCGGTTGATGTGGTCGGGGTTGAGGCCCACCACTTCGAGGAGGTCCTGGACCTTGCGACGCCGGTCGCCCTTGGGGGCGACCTCCTTGTGGATCTCGAACGGCTCGCCGATGATGTCGCCCACGGTCATCCGGGGGTTCAGCGAGGTGTACGGGTCCTGCATGACCATCTGGATGTTGCGGCGGGCCCGCTTGAGGTTGCCGCGCCTGGCGTCGGCGATCTCCTGGCCGTTGATCCGCACCGAGCCCGAGGTCGGCCGCTCCAGCGCCATCAGGAGCTTGGCCAGCGTGGACTTGCCGCACCCGGACTCGCCCACGATGCCGAGCGTCTCGCCCCGGCGCAGGTCGAAGGAGACCCCGTCGACGGCCTTGATCGCGCCGACCTGCCTGCGCAGGATGACGCCCTGGGTCAGCGGGAAGTGCTTGACCAGGTCGCGGACCTCAAGGATCGGCTCACCCGTGGCTGCCATCGAGGACCTCCCTCCAGTAGTGACACGCGCTGCCGCGCGTCGGGCCGATCTCGTACAGCGGGGGCGCGTCGACGACGCAGTTGTCCTGACGGTACGGACAGCGGGGGTGGAAGGCGCAGCCCGAGGGCATGTCGAGCAGGTTCGGCGGCATGCCCTTGATGGCGTACAGCTCCTGCCCCTTCTGGTCGACCCGGGGAATCGAGTCGAGCAGGCCCTTGGCGTACGGGTGGGCGGGCCTGCGGTAGATGTCGTGCACGAGGGCGTTCTCCACGATCCGCCCGCCGTACATGACCGCGATCTTGTCGGCGACGTCGGCCACCACGCCGAGGTCGTGGGTGATCAGGATCAGGCCCATGTCGCTCTCGCGCCGCAGCTCGCCCAGGAGTTCCATGATCTGGGCCTGCACCGTCACGTCGAGGGCGGTGGTCGGCTCGTCGGCGATCAGCACCTCGGGGTCGAGCGCGATCGACATCGCGATCATGATGCGCTGGCGCATTCCCCCGGAGAACTGGTGGGGGTAGTCGTGCACCCGCTGCCTGGCGGCCGGGATGCGGACCCGGTCCATCAGCTCGATCGCCTTCTTCTCGGCGTCGCGCTTGGAGGCGCCCCGGTGCACCCGGAACATCTCCCCGATCTGGGCGCCGACGGTGAACACCGGGTTCAGCGCGGAGAGCGCGTCCTGGAAGATCATCGCGATCCGCCGGCCGCGCACCTGGGTGCGGGCCTCCTCGGACAGCTCCAGCAGGTTCGTGCCCCGGAAGCGGATCTCGCCCCGGGGAACGCGGGCCGGCGGGGAGTCGAGGATGCCCATGATGGCCTGCGCGGTCACCGACTTGCCCGAGCCGGACTCGCCGAGCACCGCGAGCGTCTCCCCGGCGTTCAGCGAGTAGCTGACCCCGTTGACCGCCTTCACCACGCCCTGCCTGGTCACGAACTCCACGTGCAGGTCGTCGACGGCGAGCAGCGGCTCGCTGCCCGGCGCCTCCCTGGACGGCACCACCGGCGTTGAGGTCTTCTTCACGGGTCCCCCTACCGCAGCTTCGGGTCGAGGGCGTCGCGGACGGCGTCGCCCAGCATGATGAAGGCCAGCACCGTCAGGCTCAGGAACAGCGCCGGGAACAGCAGCGCCCAGGGAGCCTCCAGGAAGCGCTCCCTGGCGTCGGAGATCATGAGCCCCCAGGAGATGTCGGGCGAGCGCAGGCCCACGCCGAGGAAGGACAGACCGGCCTCGGCGGCGATGAAGTAACCCAGGTTGATCGTGGCGACCACGATCACCGAGGCGATCGCGTTCGGCAGGATGTGCCGGAACATGATCCTCGGCGCCGAGGCGCCGAGCGCCCTCGCCGCGAGCACGTAGTCCTGGCTCTTGGCGGTGATCACCGCCGCCCTCATGATCCGGTACGTCATCGGCCAGGTGAGCACGGCCAGCGCGAGCATGACGGTCCACACGTTGCCCGTGCGGAAGACCGCCAGGATGAGCAGGGCGCCGAGGATCGACGGGATCGCGAAGAAGATCTCCGTGAGCCGGGAGAGCAGGGTGTCCAGCAGGCCGCCCCTGAACCCCGCGAAGAGGCCGAGCAGGCCGCCCACGATCGCGGTGACGACGGTGGTGGCGAGCCCGACCACGATCGAGTTGCGGGCGCCGTAGATGGTCCGGGCGTAGATGTCGCAGCCCAGGTTGTCGGTGCCGAACCAGTGGGCCTCGCTCATGCCCAGCCGGGCGTCGCCCAGGTTGCAGTTCTTGGCGTCGAACGGGTTCACCGAGGTGAACAGCGAGGGGAGCACCGCCATCACGACCAGGAGGGCGATGAGGACGGAGGCCCCGATGAAGAGCGGGCGGCGGCGCAGGTCGTACCAGGCGTCGCTCCACAGGCTCGCGGCCTTGGGCGCCTTGGCGCCCTTCGCCCCTCTTCTCGACCTGCCGTGCTTGGGATTCCCGGTCTGCCCTCCGGCCGGGACAAGGGTGTCACTCATAGCGGATCCTCGGGTCGAGCACGGCGTAGAGCAGGTCGACGACCAGGTTGGCAAGGATGTAGATCAGCACCAGCACGGTCACGATGCCGACGACCACGGGCTGCTCGCGCAGGTACACGGAGCTGAACAGCTGCTGGCCGATTCCCGGCAGGTTGAAGATCGTCTCGGTGATCACCGCACCGCCCATCAACGCGCCGAGGTCGGCGCCCAGGTAGGTGACCAACGGGATCAGCGCGTTGCGCAGCGCGTGCCGCCCGACGATCCGGCTCCGGGGCAGGCCCTTGGCCACCGCGGTGCGGATGTAGTCGGCGCGCAGGATCTCCACCAGGCTGTTCCTGGCGAGCCGGGTGAGGTAGGCGATCGACGTCCCCGCGAGCACGAAGCCGGGCAGCAGGTAGCTGCGCCAGCCCTCCGTCACGCCCGCGACGGGGAAGAGGTCGATCCCGGCCTGCTTGAGCTTCACGCCCAGCAGCAGCTGGAGCACGAAGCCGGTGACCAGGGTGGGGATGGAGATCAGCACCAGGGTGGAGGCGAGGATCATCGAGTCGCTGGCCTTGCCGTGGCGCAGCGCCGCGTACAGGCCGAGGCCCACGCCGATGACGGCCTCCATCACCAGGGCGGTCGCCGCCAGGTTGATGGTCACCTGGAACTTGCCGGCCATGATCTCGTCGACTCCGACACCGGCGAAGGTGGTACCGAAGTCGCCGCCGAGCAGGCCGACGACGTAGTACCAGTACTGCACCAGGAACGGGTCGTTCAGGTGGTACTGCTCACGCAGGATGGCGACGATGTTGGGGTCTATGCGCTTCTCGCCCGCCAGCGCCGCGATGGGGTCACCGGGCAGCGCGAACACGATGGCGTAGATGAGCAGGGTGGCGCCCACCAGGACTGGTATGGCCTGGATCAGGCGCCTGAGAATGTAACGGCCCATTCGTATCTCCCGTAGGTGCCCGGGGGCGATCTCGCGGACCGGCGGGTCACACGGTGCCGCGAGATCGTCCCGGGCGGCCAGTGGGGCCGGGCTCCCGCCCGGCCCTCAACCGGTCGTCAGCTGGCCTTCTCGACCTCGGTCCACTCGACCTGGTTGAGAAGATTGATCTTGACGCCCTTGACGTGCTGGGAGAACGCGGCGTTGGTCCGGTAGAAGTACACCGGGATGTAGGGCAGTTCCTTGATCAGGATGTCGTCGGCCTGCTGGTAGAACTTCAGGCCCTCCTCCTGAGTCGCGGCGGTGTCGCCCTTGGCCAGGAGCTCGTCGAACTCCTTGTTCGACCAGCCGGCGTAGTTGGAGCCGGTCTTGATCGCGACGGTGGAGAAGATCGGGGTCAGGTAGTTCTCCGCCGACGGGTAGTCGATCGCCCAGCCCATGCGGAACAGGCCGCTGTAGGTCTTCTTGTCGAGCTCGTCGAGAATCGAGGCGAACTTCTCGAAGGGCTTGACCGTCACCTCGATGCCCAGGTTGGCGCGGAGGCTGTTCGCGACGGCCTCGATCCACTCCTTGTGCGGGCCGTCGGTGTTGTAGCCCAGCTCCAGCGTCTTGGGACCGTTGTTCTCGGCGTACTGCGCCTTGGCCTTGTCGGGCTCGTAGCTGCAGGCCGCGCAGGCACCGGCGCGGTAGCCGTCGAGGAGGGGGTTGATGAAGTCGTCGGCCGGGGCGCGCGTGCCGGAGAAGACCTTGTCGGCGATGGTCGCGCGGTCGATGGCCATGGAGATGGCCTCGCGGACCTTCACGTTCTCGTACGTCTTGTTGTACTGCAGCGGGAAGCCGATGTAGCCGACGCCGGCGTCCGCCTCGTCCAGGTAGCGCTCGCCGAGCTCCGACTTGGCCCTGGCGATCGCCGACGGGGGCAGCGAGTCGTGGACGTCGAGGTTGCCCGCGGCCAGGTCGTTGAACGCGGTCTCCGGGCTCGTGTAGAGCTTGAACTGGAGCTTGGTGAACTTCGGCTTCGTCCCGGCGAACTTGTCGTACCGGGTGAGGTCGATCGTCTGGTCGGTGCCCTTGTTGTAGGGCTTGTCGATCTGGAAGTAGCCCTGGCCGATCGGCTTCTTGGCGAACTCCTCGGTGACCTTGCCGTCGGGGCCGAAGGCCGCCTTGGGCAGGGGGTAGAACGCCGTGTAGCCCAGCATCGTCTTGAACTGCGAGAACGGCTTGGAGAGGGTGACGGTGAAGGTGCTCTCGTCGACGACCTTGAGACCCTTCATCTCCTTGGTGGAGACGGTCTTGCCCTCGCCCGGGTTCAGGTCGGCCCAGCCGTCGACCCGGCTGAAGAAGCCGTTGGCGCCCTGGACGTTGTCCTGGTTGGCGGCGTAGTTCCACGCGTCGACATAGTTCTGCGCGATCAGCTTCTCGCCGTTGTGCCAGGTGTAGCCGGGCTTGAGCTTGATCGTCCACACCGTGTTGTCGGGCGACTCGATCGACTCGGCGACCTCGTCCACGACCTGCTTGTTCTCGTCGTAGCCGACCAGCGGGGCGAAGATGGCGGCCAGGACCTCGGAGCCCTCGGACTCGGTGGTGTCACCGGGGTAGAAGAGCTTCTGCGGCTCGCCGAGCTCCATGCGCACGGGCTGGTCGGCCGCGGCCGTCCCGCCATCCGAGGACGTCGAGCCGCCACACGCGGTCAGCGCGAGAGCGAGCAGCGCGGTGCCGGCGGTGATCCGCGCACCCTTAGTAACACGCATTGCGGTAAATCCTCCCTTTGCAGGCTTACGTCGACACTGAGTCCGTGACCCGAGCACCGCGAAGGAGGATCTTGTGGTCCCTGCTTCCCGCTGTTCCGGTCCGGGTGCTGACGCCACACCGATCGATCGCGACTATTCCCTACCGCTCCACACCGACTTATATCTGTGATGTTGCAGTTCGGTCACGCATGCACTGATTCGGCGTCACATACCTGCCAACTCGACGAGGCCAAGATCCTGGATGTGCATGAAAACGACATCCAGGCACACGTAGGACATGAACGGTCACGCCAAAATACCCCCGCGCCGGTACTGCTCGCATCCGTTACCTTCCGGTGACCCTGACCTGGGCCTGCGCTGACGTGATCACAGAGGGCCCGGTCTCCCGCAGGAGAACCGCACAATTGCCCTGGAACCTGTTGCCCGGAGATCCCGTCCAATGTGTGCGGCGGACCCCCGCCGCAGGCACTTCATCCACTCGCATCCAATAGAGTCCTTGCCATGAGCCAGCCGGAATCCGCGATCGCGGACGCCCAGGCGGGCGGCCCGAGTAACGGCACCCCCGCGCAGGGGCAAGAGCCGCTGGCCAAGCTCGCCGCGCGCCACGGACTTCGGCGTGCCATCGCACGCCCGAGTCTGCCCGTCTACCTGCGCCAGCTGTGGGAACGACGGCACTTCGTCATGACGTACGCCACGTCGCGCAACGTCTCGAAGTACAGCAACTCGGCCCTGGGCCAGCTCTGGCAGGTCCTCACACCGCTGCTCAACGCCGCCATCTACTTCCTGATGTTCGGCCTGATCCTCGGCGCGAGCAAGGGCATCGAGAACTACCCGGCCTTCCTCATCACCGGGATGTTCGTCTTCACCTACACCCAGCGCTCGGTGAGCGGCGGCGCCAAGGCGATCTCCGGCAACCTGTCGCTGATCCGCGCCCTGCACTTCCCGCGCGCCGCGCTCCCGCTCGCCTACACGATCCAGGAGTTCCAGCAGCTGCTCATCTCCATGGGCGTGCTGTTCGGGCTGGTGCTGCTCACCAAGGAGCCCATCACCCTCCTGTGGCTGCTGATCCCGGTCGCCCTGCTGCTGCAGACCATGTTCAACGTCGGCGCGAGCCTGGTGCTCGCCCGGGTCGGCGCCACCGCCCGCGACCTGAACCAGCTGCTGCCCTTCATCATGCGCACCTGGCTCTACGCCTCCGGCGTCTTCTTCTCCATCGAGGACAAGGTCGTGGGCCCCGGCGGCGCCGACCTCCCCCAGTGGGTCGCCGACATCATGTATTTCAACCCCGCCGCCGCGTACATCGAGCTCATGCGGGACCTGCTCATGCAGACCCACCCGGCCCGGCCCTACATCTGGGCGGTCTGCGTATTCTGGGCGGTGTTCGCTCTGCTCGGCGGCTTCTGGTACTTCTGGCGAGCCGAGGAGAAGTACGGCCGTGGCTGAGTTGACCGAGGAGCTGTCCCGAGTGAAGGCCGAGGAGCCCGCCGTGCCGAGCACGGACGTCAGGGTGCACCCCAACCCGGAACCCGCCCCCGTCCCCGAGGGCGCCCCCACGGTCATCGTGGACGACCTGCACATCATCTACCGGGTGTACGGCGCGGCCAGCGACGTGGAGAAGGGCAACGCCGTCAACGCCCTCATGCGCCTCGTCAAGCGCCAGGGGCGGCCGCAGATGAAGGAGGTCCACGCCGTGCGCGGCGTGTCCTTCGTGGCCCGACACGGCGACGCCATCGGCATCGTCGGCCGCAACGGCTCCGGCAAGTCCACGCTGCTGCGCGCCATCGCCGGCCTCCTGCCCCCGCACTCCGGTGCCGTCTACACCGACGGCCAGCCCTCCCTGCTCGGCGTCAACGCCGCGCTGATGCGCGAGCTCACCGGCGAGCGCAACATCGTGCTCGGCTGCTACGCGATGGGCATGAACCCCGCGCAGGTCAAGGAGAAGTACGAGGACATCGTCGACTTCTCCGGCATCGGGGAGTTCGTGCAGTTCCCCATGTCCACCTACTCCTCGGGCATGGGCGCCAGGCTCCGCTTCGCCATCGCCTCGGCCAAGTCCCACGACGTGCTGCTCATCGACGAGGCCCTCGCCACCGGCGACCGCGAGTTCCGGCGCAAGAGCCAGGACCGCATCAAGAAGATGCGCGACGAGGCCGGCACCGTCTTCCTGGTCGCCCACAACCTCGACGTGATCGAGGAGACCTGCAACCGGGTCATCTGGCTGCACAAGGGCAAGATCAGGATGGACGGCGACCCGCAGACGGTCCTCGCCGCCTACAACAAGGTCTGACCGCCCGGCCTCCGGACGCCACAGCCTCTCGGGCACACGGTCTCTCGACCACACGGGTCCGATCGCCACGACCGCCGAACACGCGGCGTCCGATCGTTACGGGCCCGGCGGCAGGGCAGGATGAGGAGCGACCGACAAGACGCTTCCATCGGAGGTGAATCGTGTCCACGCGGCCACCGATTCCGTATGACTTCCTGCCCCAGGTTCCCGCGCTGACCGTCGAGAGCGACGACGTCCGCGACGGCGAGCGCATGGCGGAGACCCACGTGTTCAACGACTGGGGCTCCACCGGCCAGAACGTCTCCCCCCACCTGCGCTGGTCCGGCGCCCCGGAGGGCACCCTCAGCTACGCCGTGACGTGCTTCGACCCCGACGCCCCCACCGGCAGCGGGTTCTGGCACTGGCTGCTGTTCGACATCCCGGCCGACGTGACCGAGCTGCCCGCCGGCGCGGGTGCCGGCGACGGCGGCGTGGGCGTGCACGGGCGCAACGACTACAGCCACAACGCCTACGGCGGCGCCGCGCCGCCCCCCGGGCCCCCGCACCGCTACATCTTCGCGGTGCACGCCCTCGACGTGGAGAAACTCGGCCTCGACGCCGACACCCCGCCCGCCGTGGTGGGCTTCAACATCACCGCCCACACCGTGGCCCGCGGATACGTGACACCCGAATACCAGAACTAGCGCGATATGGCACGTCCCGGGGTGGGACACGGGAGGCAATGGACTGACAGCGTGTTCGGTGTTCCGGTATGATTCGAACGTTGTTTCGATCCAAGGAAGCCGTCATGGAGTGGGGGCGCGCGATGCGAGAGCTGTCCACCGCGATCGACCACCTGTCCGTCGAGGACCCGTCAGAGATTCCGCGTCTCCAGCTGACCGAGCAGCTCATCGAGCTGCACTGGCAGATGGCCAGACTCCAGGCCGAGATCGCCCGTCGCACCTCCGTGCGGGGCCCGGGGCGCTGAGGCGACGGAAACCGGCCGGTGCGCACCGGCCGGTTTCCTCGTCGTCCCGCCGCGTCGCCACGGGCTCCCGCGAGACCGCGCACGGGCCGCCGAGCCGTCAGGGGGGCGGATCAGGCCGACAGCCGCCGGGGGGCGACGGCGGCTGGCTCGAAGGGGAAGCGGTCGGCGAAGGCCGGGCTCAGGTCGGTGAGCCACACGGCCTTCGGGTCGTACCTCGCGAAGAAGGGGCGGCCGACCAGCTCCGGATCGCGCGCCTGGATGAGGTGGAGCACGAAGACCTTCTGCCCCGCGACCTCCGCGACGCCGTCCAGGCAGACCTTGCCGGGCGTGGCCGACATCGACGGGCCCCGCACGGTGCGGCACAGCCCGGAAACGCCCGCGTAGGCGTCCCTGAAGATCTCGTAGGCCCTGGCGAGCGGCACCGCGAAGTAGTCCTGCGGCCCGGTGTCGCGCTCGACGAACATGTAGTACGGGATCATGCCCATGGTGAGTTGCCTGCGCCACATGGACGACCAGGTCCCGGGGTCGTCGTTGATCGACCGGATCAGCGGTGCCTGCGTCCTCACGACCGCGCCGGTGGCCGTGATCCCCGCGACGGCGGCCTCGACGACCGGGAGTTCCAGCTCCCGGGGGTGCGAGAAGTGCGCCATGAAGGCCAGGTTCTTGCCCGCGTCGACCACGGAGGCGAACAGGCGGAGCGTGTCGTCGCTGTCGGGATCGGAGACGAACCGCTGCGGCCAGTAGGCCAGCGACTTGGTGCCGATGCGGATGGACTCCAGCTGTTCGATGCCGAGCAGCGGCTCCAGATAGCGGCGGAGCACCGGCTCACCCATGATCATGGGGTCTCCGCCGGTGAGCAGCACGCTGGTCACCTCGGGGTGGTCCTTGAGGTAGCGGACGAGGGCGTCGACGTCGTCGGAGGCGAACTTCAGGTCCGGCTCCCCGATGAACTGGGCCCAGCGGAAGCAGTAGGTGCAGTAGGCGTGGCACGTCTGCCCCTGCTTGGGGAAGAAGAGCACGGTCTCAGGGTATTTGTGCTGCATGCCGGGCACCGGCTCCGTGCCGACGCGCGGGACGTTGAGGTCGAGCTGGCCGGCGGGGTGCGGGTTGAGCCTCATCCTGACCCTGTTCGCCGCCGCCTGGATCTCGGCGTTCCCCGCGCCGGCCCGCAGCAGGCCCGCCAGCCTGGTGACGTCCGCCTCGGGCAGCATGTCCTCCTGAGGGAAGACCAGCCGATAGATGGGGTCGTCGGGGACGGCCGCCCAGTCGATGAGCCGATCCACCACATAGGCGTTGGTGCGGAAGGGCAGCACCGTCGCCACCGCCCTGATCCGCAGCCGCTCGTCGTCACCCAGGCCGCCTCTGCGCAGCAGGTCGTCGAGGTGTTTCGCGGTGTAGGCCCGGAATCCGCGCCTGGAAGCTTCGCTCAAGATCACCAATCCTTTGCCGAGATCTCTGTCCTCGTTCGGTAAACCTCGCCGCCCTTTCGTGCGTTACGAACGTGTTACATACCGGACGTAAACCGCCCTACGGTCGGTTCCATATCTCGGCGATTTCTTCTCCTCGGAGGCATCGCGATATATCTTGAATAGTCGTACACTCACAGGCATGACGTCCTATGACCCCGTTCTGCGCGCCTCCGACGCCGACCGCGACCATGTGGCCGCGGTGCTGGGTGAGGCGTTCGCCACCGGCCGCCTCACCAGCGTCGAGCACGCCGACCGGCTGGCGGCCGCCTACACCGCCGTCACGACGGACGACCTCGTCCCCATCACCCGCGACCTGCCCGACGTCACCGCCCCCGCCCGCGGGGTCGCCCCCGAGCGGCAGGAGGTCGCCGCCGTCTTCAGCAAGGTCGTGCGCGGCGGGCGCTGGATCGCCGGACGGCACACCGCGCTGCGCGCCACCTTCGGCGCGCTGATCGTCGACCTGTCCGACGCGGTGCTGCCGGGCCGGGAGATCACCCTTGAGGTCAACTCCTACTGCGGCAAGCTGATCGTCAGGGTCCCCCGCAACGCCCACGTCATCGACGAGGTGGGTGCGCTGTTCGCCAAGCGCAGCATCTCCGGCGGCACGGGCGACGGGGACGGCCCGGTCATCAGGGTCGTCGGCCGGGCCACCTTCGGCAAGATCATCGTCTCGCGGGAGAGAAGCGACTGGAATCTCCCCGGCACTCCCTGATCAGCCCCACGGAACGATCCGGTCCTGAGCCCGCCTACGATGCGGACAAACCATCCCGCACGAGGTGACCGCTTGCCTGAGACCGACGCTCCCGGCGCCATGCCGATCGCCCTGGACGCGATGGGCGGCGACAACGCCCCCGACGAGATCGTGGCGGGAGCCGTGCGGGCGGTGCGAGAGCACGGGATCTCCGTCGTGCTCGTCGGCGCCCCCCGCCCCCTGTCCGAGGCGCTCTCCCAGCACGACGCGACCACCGAGATCCCGATCGTCCGCGCCGAGGAGGCCCTCGCCATGGACGAGGGCGCCCTCGCCAGCCTGCGCCGCCCGCGGTCCAGCATCGCCGTCGCCTGCCACCTCGTACGGCGGGGCGACGCCTGCGCCGTGGTCTCCGCCGGTTCCACCGCCGGGATCGTGGCCACCGGGAAGCTCAGGCTCCGCGGCCAGCCGGGAGTGCTCAGGCCCGCCATCGCCGTCGCCCTGCCGACCAGACCCACCCCGACCGTCCTGCTGGACGCCGGGGCGAACGCCGAGGTCAAGCCGGAGATGCTGGTGCAGTTCGCCCACCTCGGCGCCGCCTACGCGGAGACCGCCCTGGGCGTCGAGCACCCCAGGATCGGCCTGCTGACCATCGGCAGCGAACCGGAGAAGGGCAACAAGCTCGTCAAGCGGGCCCACGAGCTGCTCTCGGCCGCCCCGGGGCTCGACTTCGCGGGCAACATCGAGGGCCACGACCTGCTCACCCGCACCGTGGACGTCATCGTCGCCGACGGCTTCACCGGCAACGTGGCGCTCAAGACCATGGAGGGCAGCGTCCGCTACGCCTTCGCCGAACTCCGCGAGACGATCAACGAGAGCCGGACGGCCAGGGTGGGCGGCCTGCTGCAGAAGAGGCGCATCAGGGAGCTCTACCGGCGGCTCGACCCCGAGGTCCACGGCGGGGCCGTGCTGCTCGGCCTGAACGGCACCGTGGTCATCGCGCACGGCGCCTCCCACGCCAAGGGGGTGAGCGCCGCCTGCGTGCTCGCGGCCAGGCTGGCCCAGGAGGGTGTGGTGAACCGCATCGGCGAGCGCCTCGCCTCCACCCCCCGCCCGCACCGCCTCTGGTGACACCACCCCGGGCCCGCACCACCTCTGGTGCGCACCGGGCCCGCACCACCTCTGGTTCGCACCGGGCCCGCACCACCTCTGGTTCGCACCGGGGCCTCACCGCCTCTGGTGGGCACCACATCAGGCCCGTACCACCTCTGTCGCACACCACCTCTGATGACACACCGGGTCCGCACCGCCTCTGGTGCGCACCGGGGCCCGCACCACCTCTGGTGACGCCACACCCATGCCCCGCCGTCGCCCGATGCCCCTCCGCCGCCGTCACCGGCACACCTCCGACGAGCCGGTGACACCTCTCCGCTGACACGCCGTCGGCGCCGTCTCTCCGTCCACGCCCCTTCGGTCACAGATCGCGTACGGGTCGCCTATCTGCAGTGATATTTCCGGTGTATCGGGTGTTGCCCCCCACCGCGTTCTCCGGCCCCGCGTACCCTGAGTCCCAGTCGATCGGCGGGGGGCCGCGTGGAGCAGGTGGCGGAACGGGGGCTGACCTCGGCCGAGGTCGCCGAGCGCGTGGCCGCGGGACAGGCCAACGACGTCAGGCGCCGGTCGAGCAGGTCGGTCTCGGCGATCGTCAGGGCCAACGTCCTCACCCTCTTCAACGGGGTGATCGGCGCGCTCTGGGTGCTGATCATGATCTTCGGGGAGTGGCAGGACGGGCTCTTCGGACTGGTGATCGTGGCCAACGCGGGCATCGGCATCGTCCAGGAGCTCCGCGCCAAGCGCACCCTCGACCGGCTCGCCATCGTCAACGAGTCCCCCGTCAGGGTCCGCAGGGACGGCTCCGACACCGAGATCCCGCCCCGGCAGGTCGTGCTCGGCGATCTCGTCCTGCTCTCCTCCGGAGACCAGTTGCTCGTCGACGGCGAGGTGGTGGACGCCGACGGCCTGGAGGCGGACGAGTCGCTGCTGACCGGCGAGGCCGACCCGGTGCACAAGCGTCCCGGCGACGAGGTCCTGTCCGGCAGCTTCGTGGTCGCCGGAAGGGGCCGCTACGTCGCGACCAGGGTCGGCCGCGACGCCTACGCGGCCAGGCTCGCCGAGGAGGCCAGCGCGTTCAGCCTGTCCCACTCGGAGCTGCGCGAAGGCGTCACCCGATTCATCAAGTACGTGACCTGGCTGGTCATCCCGATCGGCGCCCTGCTCACCTGGAGCCAGGTCAGCAGGCAGACGAGCGTCGGCGAGGCCGTCACCGGCACCGTCGCGGGCATCGTCACCATGATCCCCGAGGGCCTGGTCCTGATGACCAGCATCGCCTTCGCCGTCGGCGTGATCCGGCTGGGCAGGCGCCGCTGCCTGGTCCAGGAACTGCCCGCGATCGAGATCCTGGCCCGGGTCGACACGCTCTGCCTCGACAAGACCGGCACCCTCACCTCGGGCGGCATGGAACTCGACGAGGTCCGCCCGCTCCGCGACGACCTGCCCGTGCACGAGGCCCTGGGCGCGCTGGCCAACCTCGACCCCGACCCCAACCCCACCGCCCGAGCCGTCCAGGCCCGCTACCCCGAATCACCCGGCTGGACCGCCACCGCGAAGGTCCCCTTCTCCTCGGCCCGCAAGTGGAGCGGCGCCGAGTTCGACGATCACGGCGGCTGGGTCCTGGGCGCCCCCGACGTCCTCCTGCCGCCCGGCACCCCCGGGTACGACGAGGCCGGGGCGCTCGCCGCCACCGGCCTGCGGGTGCTCGCCCTGTGCCGGGTCGCCTCGCTGCGCGACCCCGACGACCTCGGCACCGTCGAGGCCGCGGCCGTCGTCGTGCTCAGGCAGCGGATCCGCCCGGACGCGGCCGAGACCCTCGCCTACTTCGCCGGGCAGCGCGTCACCGTCAAGGTCATCTCCGGCGACAACCCCGAGTCGGTGTCGGCCATCGCCACCTCGCTGGGCATCCCCGGCGGGGAACGCGCGGTGGACGCCCGCACCCTCCCGGAGGACGACCCGGAGAAGCTCGCCGAGATCATGGAGGCCAACACCGTCTTCGGCCGGGTCAGCCCGCACCAGAAACGGCTGTTCGTCGGCGCGCTCCAGTCGCGCGGCCACACGGTCGCGATGACCGGCGACGGCGTGAACGACGTGCTCGCGCTCAAGGACGCCGACCTCGGCGTGGCGATGGGCTCCGGCAGCGGCGCCACCCGGGCGGTCGCCCAGGTCGTGCTGATGGACGACGGCTTCGCCAGCCTCCCCTCCGTGGTGGGCGAGGGCCGCCGGGTGCTGGCCAACATCGAACGGGTCGCCGGGCTCTTCCTGACCAAGACCTTCTACGCGATCGTGCTCTCCCTGCTCACCGGGGTCATCGGGCTCGCGTTCCCGTTCGCTCCCCGGCACTCCACGCTGATCAACGCCCTGACGATCGGCGTCCCGGCCTTCTTCCTCGCGCTCGCGCCGAGCAACGAGCGCGCCAGGAGCGGCTTCGTGCCCCGCGTGCTCCGCCTGGCGGTCCCCGCCGGCATCATCTGCGCCACCGCCGTCTACCTGTCGTACTGGATCGCCCAGAGCGGGTCCGCCACCCTGGAGGAGAGCCGCACCTCCGCGGTGATCACGCTGTTCGTCGCCGCCTGGTGGGTGCTGGTCCTGGTCGCCCGCCCGTACGTGTGGTGGCGGGTGCTGCTCGTGGCCGCCATGGCCGGGCTGTTCGCGCTGGCCCTCACCGTCCCGTTCGCCCGCGAGTTCTTCGCGCTCACCCTCGGCGGCCCCGCCGCCGGTCTCACCGCGGCCGGGCTCGGCGTCGCCGCGGGGGTCGTGCTGACGGGCGTCTTCGTGATCGCGCGATCCCGCCGTGCGGCGCCGGGCCCGGGTGATATCAAATCGGCTCAGGACCGGCCAGCCGATACCCTTGGAGCATGACCGACCCGCAGCTCGCACTGACCGAGCGCGTCCAGCAGGCGCTGGCCGCCGCCTTCGGTGCGGAGTACTCCGACGCAGACCCGCTGATCCGTCCCTCGCAGTTCGCCGACTACCAGGCGAACGTCGCGATGAGCCTGAGCAAGCGACTGCGACGAGCCCCGCGGGAGGTCGCCCAGGAGATCGCCGAGCACCTCACCGGCCGGGCCGGAGACGCCCAGGACGACCCCTTCCCCGGCACCGTCGAGGTGAGCGGCCCCGGCTTCCTCAACCTGACCCTCTCCGACGGCTGGATCGCGGCGCGGGCCTCCGAGATCCTGGCCGACCCGCGCACCGGCGTGAGCCTGGCCGCCTCGCCGCGGACCATCGTGATCGACTACTCCGCGCCCAACGCGGCCAAGGAGATGCACGTCGGCCACCTGCGCACCACGATCGTGGGTGACGCGCTCGCCAGGGTCCACGAGCACCTGGGCCACAAGGTCATCCGGCAGAACCACCTCGGCGACTGGGGCACGCCGTTCGGCATGCTCATCGAGCACCTGCTCGACATCGGCGAGGAGACCGCCGTCGCCCAGCTGGAGGCCGGCGAGGGCAACGCCTACTACCAGGCCGCCCGCCTGAAGTTCGACACCGACCCCGAGTTCAACAAGCGCGCCCGCACCCGGGTCGTCACCCTCCAGGCCGAAGAGCCCGAGACGATGCGCCTGTGGCACATCTTCATGGACGCCACGGTCCGTTACTTCAACAAGGTCTACGTCCAGCTCGGTGTGACGCTGACCGACGACGACATCGCCGGCGAGAGCATGTACAACCACGTGCTCGCCCAGGTCTGCGACGAGCTGCAGGAGCGCGGCATCGCCGTTCTCAGCGACGGCGCGCTCTGCGTCTTCCCGCCCGGCTACACCGGCCGCGAGGGCCAGCCGCTGCCCCTGATGATCCGCAAGAGCGACGGCGGCTACGGCTACGGCACCACCGACATGGCCACGATCCGCTACCGGGTCCAGGACCTCAAGGCCGACCGGATCCTCTACGTGATCGGCGCGACCCAGTCGCTGCACATGTCGATGGTGTTCGACTCGGCCAGGCTGGCGGGCTGGCTGCCCGACCACGTCAGGGCCGAGCACGTCCAGATCGGCAGCGTGCTGGGCTCCGACGGCAAGATGTTCAAGACCAGGAGCGGGAAGTCCATCAAGCTCGTGGAGCTGCTCGACGAGGCCGAGACCCGGGCCGCCGAGGTGCTCAGGAACAGCGACTACGCCGACACCGAGCGCACGGAGATCGCGCACGCCGTCGGCATGGGCGCGGTCAAGTACGCCGACCTGTCGGTCAGCCACGACAGCGAGTACGTCTTCGACTTCGACCGCATGCTCGCCCTGACCGGCAACACCGGCCCCTACCTGCAGTACGCCCAGGCCCGCATCCGCTCCATCTTCCGCAGGGGCGGGGTGACCCCGGCCGAGACGACCGGTCCGATCGCGCTGGGCCACCCGGCCGAGCGCGCCCTGGCACTGCAACTCCTCGGGTTCGGCTCGGTCGTCGAGGAGATGGCGGAGAACTCCGCGCCCCACAAGACGGCCTCCTACCTCTTCGACACCGCGAGCGCCTTCACCACCTTCTTCGAGAACTGCCCGGTCCTGAAGGACGACGTCGACGCGGCCACTCGCGCCTCGCGGCTCGCCCTGTGCGCGCTCACCCTGAAGGTCCTGGAGACCGGCCTGAGCCTTCTCGGCGTCCCGGCCCCCGAGCGCATGTAACCTGTCCACCAGATGATCGTCTTTATTGGGAAAATGAAGACGATCATCTGGCAAAGTCATGTTCGGCGCGCCTCCCTGCGGGGATGTCCCAAGCGCAATACGCTGGCGCGGTCATCGGTCACAACTTCGGGGAGCTCTCTGCCTTGAGCACGGACCTGACCGCGAACGTGAGCACGGACACCGCGAGCCTGAGC
This sequence comes from Streptosporangium vulgare, assembly GCF_042428775.1. NCBI lineage: Bacteria > Bacillati > Actinomycetota > Actinomycetes > Streptosporangiales > Streptosporangiaceae > Streptosporangium > Streptosporangium vulgare. The sequence continues at coordinate 29,117 of NZ_JBHMBS010000047.1, forward strand.
ACCGACCTGACGGCGGGCCTGGACACGAGCTTGAGCACCGACCTGACCGCGACGTTGGACGCGGATCTGGCAGCGAGTGCGGACCCGGATCCGACCACGGACGTGGACACCGGCCCCACCCCGGGCGCACCCACCGGCCTGGCCTCAGACGTGGACATCGCTCTGGCCACGGGCGCGGGTACGAACACCGCAGGTACGAACACCACCGCGGACATCGACACCGCGACCTCACCCACCGAGATCCCGCACATCGATGCCGCGCACACCAACGCCTCACTCACCGAGGCCCCGTGCGCCGGTCCCTCGCACACCGAGGCCCCGTACGCCGATGCCGCGCGCACCAACGCCTCACCCGCCAACGCCTCACCCGCCAACGCCTCGCGCACCGAGGTTCCGCGCACCGAGGCAGAGCTGCGCCACCGTGTCGACGCGCTCCTCGCCGATCTGGCCGCGGGAGTCGTCCCCACCGGCATACCGGCGGGCTTCGACGACATGTCCGAGCACACGTCCGGCCACTGGCTGGCTCCGGCCGTCGAGGCGCTCGTGCTGCTCATGCGCGGCGAGGAGGCGCTCGAACCCCTCGCCCGCGCCGCGCAGCGTGACGAGCAGCGGACCGCGCTCTTCCTCTGCCTCGCCCTCGCCGTGGCCGGCCAGGGCGACCGCATCCACGCCTCATGGCTCGGCACCGCCTTCGGGGAGCTGTCCCTGGACCGCCCGGTGACCCACGGCCAGCGGGCACTCTGGCTCGCCGCCGCCCGCGGGGCGTACGGCCCGGCGGGCAAGATCTTCGTTCTCCGCAAGCTCGACGCGGTGGCCGCCTCTCCCGCGTCCGAGCCCGACCGGTGGCTGCGCGCCCTCGTCCCCGACGAGCCCTCCACGGCCGTGTCACCGGCCCTGGCCAACTTCGGGGACCTCGCCGAACTCCCCGAGCTCGCCGCCCCCGTACACGCCGCCGCCCGGCTGGCCCACCTGCTCGACCGCTGCGCCGAGATCACCTCGGCCCGCGAGAGCAGGGGAGGCGACGGCGCCCCCGCGGGGAAGACCGGCCCCGTGGGCGGTTCCGCGACTCGAATGGACGGTGACGCGGCCGACGAGGCACGCGACCGTACGGAGGGAGCCGCCGATGGCCTGGGCGACCTCGCGCTCATCACCGCCGCGCAGACGGACCGCTCCGGCGAGGCGACCGTCGTGTGGAGCGAGGACGAGCCGCTGACCGTCCTCCGCCAGCTGGCGGGTTCCGGCACCCACGAGCGGCCGATGAGGCCGCTCTCCGGCCACCTGCTCGGCGACCTGCGCCCCGGCTCCCATCCCTACCTGGCAGCGATCGCGCTGCACGTGGCCGCGCCCATCGTGCGGGCCGCGGCCGAGACCCTCGCCGAGGCCACCCGGGCCGAGGCCCCCGAGTCGGTCACCATGCCGATTCTCGGCCACCAGGTGACGCTCAGACCCGAGGGGCCGGATCCCGAGTCGCTGGGTGCCGCCGAGGAGCGGATCGCCGCAGAGGGAGCACCGGCTCGCGGCCGTCCCTGGGCGGCCTACGTGCTGCTCGCCCTCGCCCCGGTGATCCTGGTGGTCGCGCTCGTCCTTCCCGTCCTCCCGCTCGCGCCGCTCGCACTCCTGCCGGCCGCGGGAGGCGCCTACAGGCTGTGGCGCAGGCGGCAGCGTGAGCGAGCGGACGCCGAATACGTCATCACGCAGCTCGCCGAGCTCAGGGAGCTCGCCCAGGGCGCGGTGTGGGCACTGCACGAGTACGCCCACGAGGCGGAGGGCCGGGTCAAGACGGCGACCTCCGATCTGGCGGAGCTCACCCGCCTGCTCCGCCGAGGCCCCCGAGCGGGCTGACCGCTCACCACCGGCGTCACCGCCGCTGTCACCACCCGGCTCTGCCCCCGTGGGTCAGCGGTGTGCTCGCCGCGAGATCCTCGCATCGGCGTGTGTCACTGTGTGGACCACTGCGCGTATCACTGGGAGCGTCACCAGCCCGCGATAGCGGAACGACGAGCGCGGCCATCGGGGTACGCCGCGTCACGATGGCGGCGCGAGCCCGCGGCACGAGGTCAAGGTACTTCCCGCAACGTGCTTCCCGCCGCGCGACCTCGCCACCGGTGGGGGCCTCGGTGCGTGGGACTGATGCGCGGCTGATCTACGGCCTTGATAGGTGACCTCCCACCGATGAGGCTCGGTGCGAGGTGCTGATGCCCGGATGATGTACGGCCTTGATGCGCGGCTCTACCGGCGGGGCTCGTCGCGAGGCGCTGACGCACGGCCTTTGTGCACAGCCTTTGTACACAGCCTCGTCCTCGGTGCGAGGCCTCTCGCCGAAGGCCGAAGTCGGCCTCGCACCCGTAGCGGGTCCGATCGCTCACGATCGCTCAGGACCCCTACCGGCGAGACCGCTCCGACGTCAACCGTTGGTGATCTCCACCTCGGCGGGGGCGAGCAGGAAGACCTTCTCCGCGATCCGCTCGATGCGCCCCTCACAGCCGTACGCCAGCCCCGCGACGAAGTCGACCATGCGGGTGGCCTCGGCGGTGCTCATGCCGCTGACATCCATGATGACGGTCTGACCGTCGCGGAAGTGCTGCCCGATGACCGGTGCGTCGTTGTACTTCATCGGCGTCAGCATCACGATCCGCGAGGGCTCGTTCATCGCGCGCCAGCGCTTGGCCGCGCGCTCCGAGGCAGACTGCCAGTCTTCCTCCTCGCCCTCGACCTCGTCCTCGTAGTCATAGGACTCGTCATAATGCTCGGCCCCGCCCAGGCCAAGGTAGCTCGCCACCTTGCGCACTGCCCCCATCGGCTCGTCCTTTCGCCAGGACCACGCCGTACCCGGCCTGTCCCTACACCTTGGACGGTAACCGACGACGAGAAGTTCGCCATGCGACACGCCCAGCGCTTATTTCCATTTTGTACGGCTACCGCACTGGTTTGCCTGATCCCCGACTTTGCCTGATCTCCTGACCCAACTTCAACCGATATCTCCAGCGCCGCTAGCATCGCGTCATGCTCGTCTACACGGTCGATTCGTTTACCGACGAATTTTTCAAGGGTAACCCCGCCGGGGTCTGCGTACTCGGCAATCCGGTCCCTGACGCCTGGATGCAGTCCGTAGCGGCGGAGATGAGACACTCCGAGACAGCCTTCCTGCTCGGAGCGGAGGACGGCGGACCGTACCCGCTCCGTTGGTTCACGCCGGTGACCGAGGTGGCCCTGTGCGGGCATGCGACCCTGGCCGCGGCGCATGTGCTGTATTCCACGAGAACGGTCCCAGAAACCCTCGAATTCTCAACGAAGAGCGGAATCCTGTCCGTGACCAGGGATAAATACGACTTAATCAGCATGGATTTCCCAGCAAAAGTACTCCAAGCGACGACTCCTCCAGAGGGACTGATCGATGCGCTCGGAGTTAAACCTGTTTGGACAGGAAAAAATGTTTGGGATTATCTCGTGGAGGTCGAGTCCGAGGAAGCCGTGCTCGCCGCCGCCCCTGACTTCCGCGACCTGGAGGCCGTCGACGCCCGGGGAGTCATCGTGACGGCTCGGGCCTCGCGCGCCGGCGCCGACTACGTGTCCCGATTCTTCGCCCCCAAGGTCGGAGTCCCCGAGGACCCGGTCACGGGCTCCGCCCACTGCGCGCTGGCGCCATACTGGTCGGCCAAGCTCGGCTCCGACAGATTGGTGGGCGCCCAGCTGTCACAGCGTGGGGGTGTGGTCCGCACGACTGTAAGGGGCGACCGGGTCGAACTCGCGGGAAACGCGGTGACCGTTCTTTCCGGCGAGCTCCACGTCTAGGGTTTCGTCTTCCGTGGTCCGTGGCTCCGGTCAGCCCGGCGGCCATCGTTACCACAGAACCCCCAAGCTCTCGACTGTCCTCAACGCGAATGCCCTTAACGCGAGAAGGGCCCCCACCAGTGGTGGAGGCCCTTCCCTCTTGAGATCACAAAAGCATGAGGGCCCCCACCGAAAGGTGGGGGCCCTCAAAAGATTGTCCGGCGGTGACCTACTCTCCCACACCGTCCCCGGTGCAGTACCATCGGCGCTGAAGAGCT
>NZ_JBHMBS010000048.1:0-32750 GCF_042428775.1 Streptosporangium vulgare
ATGATGGTGGGTTGCGCCGGTTGTGGACGAGCGCGGCCGAGGTGTGGGTGCGTGGTGGGGAGGTGGACTGGGAGCGGGCCATCGCCCCGGCCCGGCCTCGCCGGGTGGACCTGCCCACCTACGCCTTCCAGAACCAGCACTACTGGCCGGGCAGCGTCCAGACCAGCGGCGACCTCGCGCAGCTCGGCCTCGGCACCACCGGGCACCCGCTGCTCGCCGCGGCCGTGTCGCTCGCCGACGCGGAGGGCGTCCTGCTCACCGGCAGGCTCTCGCTGAAGACCCATCCGTGGCTCGCCGACCACGCGGTCAACGGGCAGGTGCTCCTGCCGGGAACCGCCTTCGTGGAGCTGGCCGTACGGGCGGGTGACGAGGTCGGCTGCGACCTGCTGGAGGAGCTGACGCTGCAGGCGCCGCTGGTCCTGCCCGCCACCGGCGGCGTACACGTGCAGATCGCCGTCGGCGCGCCCGACCAGGACGGCAGGCGCGCGCTGACCATCCACTCCCGCGCCGACGAGGAACCCTGGACCAGGCACGCGAGCGGCTTCCTCGCCAAGGACACCGTCGCGGCCACCTTCGCCGAGCCCTCCTGGCCGCCGCCGGGCGCGACGGCCCTGCAGGCGGGCGACGTGTACGAGCTGATGGCCGGGATCGGCGTCGACTACGGCCCGGCCTTCCGCGGGCTCACCGCGGTGTGGCGCAGGGACCGGGAGATCTTCGCCGAGGTCGCGCTGCCGGAGGGCACCGGGGCCGGCGAGTTCTGCCTGCACCCCGCCCTCCTCGACGCGGCGATCCAGCCGCTCGCCGTGGGCGGCTTCTTCGACGCCGAGTCCTCAGGGTCCTCCGGCGGCCCGATGCTGCCGTTCGCCTGGACCAACGTGCGGCTCGCGGCCACCGGCGCCGCCGCCCTGCGCGTGCGGCTCTCGCCCGCCGGGACGAACGGCGTCCGCGTCGAGGTCGCCGACACCGCGGGCACGCCCGTCGCCTGCGTGGACTCACTGGTCGTACGGGCGCTGGCCGCCGGGGACCTCAAGGCGGGCACCGACCCGCTGCGCGACGCGCTCTTCGCCCTCGACTGGGTCGCGGCGCAGCCCGTGGCGGCCGCCGAGCCCGGCGAGGCGCACTACGTCATCGCCGGCGGCGACGGCTCGCGGCTCGGCACCGTCCTGGAGGCGGCCGGAGCCCGGGTCGACGCGCCGGACCCGGACGGGCCGCTGCCGAGGCTCGCGTTCCTGCCGTGCGGCCCGGTCACCGACGCCGACCCGGCGGACGGGGCGCGGGCGGCGACCACCGAGGTGCTCGCGGTGGCGCAGTCCTGGCTCGACCAGGACAGGTACGCCGACGTCCCCCTGGTCGTCGTCACCGAGGGAGTGGTGGCGGGCGACAACCTGCCCGGCGCCGCCGTGTGGGGGCTGATCCGCTCGGCGCAGTCGGAGAACCCCGGCCGCTTCGTCCTGCTGGACGTCGACGGCACGGACGCGTCGTGGCGGGCCGTCCCGGCCGCCGCGACCTCCGGAGAACCCCAGGCCGCCCTGGTCGAGGGCGAGGTCCTCGTCCCGAGGCTCGCCCGCCACCCGGTCGCCCCCCCTGAAGCAGAGCCCGGAGCCGAGACCGGCACCACCGGCTGGGAGGCCGGTGGGACCGTGCTGATCACCGGGGGCACCGGCACCCTGGGCGGCCTCGTCGCCCGCCACCTGGTGACCGGGCACGGCGTGCGGAGGCTGCTGCTGACCAGCCGTCGCGGCCCCGACGCGGAGGGCGCGGCCCGGCTCGTCGCCGAGCTCGCCGAACTCGGCGCCGAGGTGACCGTCGCCGCCTGCGACGCCGCCGACCGCCAGGCCCTCGCCGACGTCCTGGCCACCGTCCCCGCGGAGCACCCGCTCACCGGGGTGGTCCACGCGGCGGGCACGCTCGACGACGGCGTGCTGGCCACCCTGACGCCCGAGCGGATCGACGCCGTGCTGCGTCCCAAGGCCGACGCCGTGCTGAACCTGCACGAGCTCACCAAGGACCTGCCGATCTCCGCGTTCGTGCTGTTCTCCTCGGCCGCGGGCGTCTTCGGCGGCCCCGGCCAGGGCAACTACGCGGCGGCCAACGCGTTCGTCGACGCCCTCGCCGTACGGCGGCGCGGGCTCGGCCTGCCCGCCCTCTCCCTGGCCTGGGGCCTGTGGGAGCAGGACAGCGGGCTGACCGGCACCCTCGGCGACGCCGACCGGGCCAGGCTGGCCCGTACCGGAGTCGTCCCGCTGACCACCGAGGACGGCCTCGCCCTGCTCGACACGGCCTGCGCCGCCGACCGGGCGACGCTCGTCCCCATCCGGCTGGAGCTGCGCAACCTGCGGATGGCGGCGCAGTTCGGCGCGCTGCCCGCGATCCTGCGGGGGCTGGTCCCGGTCTCCAAGCGGCGGGTGGTCGGCTCCGACCCGGCCGCCGCGTCGCAGCTGCGCGAGCGCCTGGCCCGCCTGCCGGAGAGCGAGCACCACAAGGTCGTGATGGACCTGGTGCTCGACCAGGTGGCGACCGTGCTCGGCTACCCCGACCCGAGCGCCGTGGAGCAGGACCGGCCCCTCAACGAGGCGGGCTTCGACTCGCTGACGGCGGTGGAGTTCCGTAACCGGATGAACGCGGCCACCGGCCTGCGGCTGCCCGCCACGCTGATCTTCGACTATCCGACGCCCGTCGCCCTCGTCCAGTATCTGTGCGGCAGGCTCCTCGACGGCCCGAAGGCGGCCGTGTCCGCCCACAGCGCGATCGACGCGGAGGAGCCGATCGCCATCGTCGGCATGAGCTGCCGGCTGCCCGGCGGCGTCACCGGCCCGGACGACCTGTGGAACCTGGTGGCCGGGGAGGGCGACGCGATGTCGATGTTCCCCCCCGACCGCAACTGGAACCTGGACGAGCTCTACCACCCCGACCCCGAGCACCCCGGCACCACCTACGCGCGGGAGGCCGGGTTCGTCTACGACGCCACCGCGTTCGACCCGTCGTTCTTCAGCATCTCCCCGAGGGAGGCCGTCGCGATGGATCCCCAGCAGCGGCTGCTGCTGGAGGGTTCGTGGGAGGCGCTGGAGCACGCGGGCATCGACCCGGCCGCCGTGCGCGGCAGCAGCACGGGCGTGTTCGTCGGGCTGATGTACCACGACTACGGGGTGCACCTGCAGAACGTGCCGAGTGACCTGGACGGCTTCGTCGGCACCGGCGTCTCGGCCGGGGTCGCCTCCGGCCGGGTGTCCTACGCGTTCGGCTTCGAGGGCCCCTCGGTCACCCTGGACACGGCGTGCTCCTCCTCGCTGGTCGCGCTGCACATGGCGATGCAGGCGCTGCGCAGGGGCGAGTGCTCGCTCGCGCTCGCCGGCGGCGTCACCGTGCTCTCCACCCCCGCGGTCTTCGTCGACTTCAGCCGCCAGCGCGGCCTCGCCGCCGACGGCCGCTGCAAGTCCTTCGCCGAGGCTGCGGACGGCACCGGCTGGGGCGAGGGCGTGGGCATGCTCCTGGTGGAGCGGCTCTCCGACGCCCGCCGCAACGGCCACCAGGTCCTCGCGGTGGTGCGCGGCAGCGCGATCAACCAGGACGGCGCCAGCTACGGGCTCACCGCTCCCAACGGCCCCTCCCAGCAGCGGCTGATCGAGCAGGCCCTGGCCGACGCCCGGCTGACCAACGCCGACGTCGACGCCGTCGAGGGACACGGCACCGGCACCACCCTCGGCGACCCGATCGAGGCGCAGGCCATCGTGGCCACCTACGGCCAGGACCGGCCCGAGGACCGGCCGCTGTGGCTCGGCTCGATCAAGTCGAACATCGGCCACACCCAGGCCGCCGCAGGTGTCGCGGGCATCATCAAGATGGTGATGGCGATGCGGCACGGCGTGCTGCCGCGGACCCTGCACGTGGACGAGCCGACCACGCACGTGGACTGGTCGGCCGGCGCGGTGCGCCTGCTCACCGAGGCCACGCCGTGGCCCGAGACCGCGCGGCCGCGCCGGGCGGGCGTCTCGTCCTTCGGGATCAGCGGCACCAACGCCCACGTCATCCTGGAGCAGGCGCCGGAGGAGCCCGCGGAGACGCGGGACGCGCCCGAGCGCCCGCTGATCCCGTGGGTGCTGTCGGCCAAGACGCAGGACGCGCTGCAGGCCCAGGCGCGCAGGCTGCGCGGCCACCTGGAGTCGTGGACGGGACACTCGGCGGCCGACGTCGCCCGGTCCCTGGCCACGACGCGCTCCTCGTTCAAACGCCGGATGGTCGTGCTCGGCGCCACCCGCGAGGAGCTCACCGCCGGGCTGGACGCCGCGCTGGCCCAGCGGCCCGCGGACAACGTGATCACCGGTTCGGCCGCCCGCGGCAGGCTCGCCTACCTGTTCACCGGCCAGGGCAGCCAGCGGCAGGGGATGGGGGAGGAGCTGTACGCGGCCTACCCGGAGTACGCGGCGGCGTTCGACGAGGTGTGCGCCCGGTTCGACCGGCACCTCGACCGGCCGCTGCGCGACGTCATCACCGGCGACCCCGCCCTCCTCCAGCAGACCCGCTACACCCAGGCCGCCCTGTTCGCCGTCGAGGTGGCCCTGTTCCGCTGCCTGGAGGCCTGGGGGGTGCGCCCGGACCTCCTCGCCGGCCACTCCATCGGCGAGCTCGTCGCCGCGCACGTCGCGGGCGTGCTGTCGCTGGACGACGCGGTCACGCTCGTGGCCGCGCGCGGCGGCCTGATGCAGGCGCTGCCGCCCGGCGGGGCGATGGTCTCGGTGCGCGCGGCGGAGGCCGACGTGCTGCCGCTGCTGGCCGGGTACGAGGACCGGGCCGGCATCGCCTCGGTCAACGGCCCGGCCTCCGTGGTGCTGTCCGGCACCGAGGAGAGCGTGCTGGAGCTGGCGGAGCTGCTGGCCGGGCGCGGGCACAAGACCAAGCGGCTCGCCGTCAGCCACGCCTTCCACTCGCCGCTGATGGAGCCGGCGCTGGAGGACTTCCTGGACGTCGCGAGGCGGCTGACCTACCATCCGCCCGCGATCCCCGTCATCTCCAACGTCACCGGCGAGCCCGCCACCACGGAGGAGCTGACCTCGCCGGAGTACTGGGCCAGGCACCTGCGGCAGGCCGTGCGCTTCTGCGACGGGGTCAGGACGCTGCGGAGCCGCGGCGTCACCACCTTCCTGGAGCTCGGCCCCGACGCCGTGCTGTCGGCCATGGTCGGCGACTGCGTGGAGGGCTGGACCGGGGTCGCCGTTCCGGCGCTGCGCCGCGACCGGCCGGAGGCGGCCTCGCTGCTCGAGGCGCTGGCGCGGGTCTCCGCGCACGGGACCGACGTCGACTGGGGCGCGGTCGTCGGCGCGGGCGCGACCGTGCGGCTGCCCACCTACCCCTTCCAGCGGCAGCGCTACTGGCCCGACCCGCCCTCGGTGGTGTCGTCGGTGCCGGCAGGGTCGGCAGGGGCGGCCGCGCCGCCCGACCGGGAGCTGTGGGACGCCGTCGCGCGCCAGGACCTGGACGGGCTGCTCGCCACCCTCGGCCTCGGCGCGGGGGCCACGCTGGACGACCTGCTGCCCGCGCTGGCCAGGCTGCACGGCGGCGGGAACACCGGAGCCGAGCACGAGCGTCTGCGCTACCAGCTCGGCTGGCAGCCGCTCACCGACCTGCCCGCGCCGGTCCTGTCGGGAACCTGGCCGGTGGTCGCGCCCGACGACTCCGCGGGAGCGGGCCGGGCGCTCGCGGCCGGGCTGGCCGCGCACGGCGCCGACACCGTCGTGCTCCCAGAGCTTCCCGCCTCCGACGCCGGGGTGGCGGGCGTCGTCTACCTGCTGCCCGAGGGCGCACCCCTTCCCGAGATCGCTCCCGGCTCGGCGCCGGTCTGGGTGCTCACGCGGGGCGCGGTCCGGGTGGCGCCGTCCGACGGGGACGTCGTGCCGGTGACCGTACGGACATGGGGCACGCTCAGGACCATGGCCCGCGAGGGGCTGCTGCGGGACGGCGGGCTGATCGACCTCCCGGCCAGGCTGGACGAGCACGTGCTGCGCCGGCTGTGCGTGGTGCTCTCCGGCGTGACCGGGGAGGACGAGCTCGCCGTACGGCTCGGCGGGGTGTTCGCGCGCAGGCTGCGACCGGCACCGCTCCGGGGGACGGCGCTGGGGGCGGAATGGCGGCCCAGCGGCACGGTCGTGCTGGCCGGGCCGCTCGACGAGACCACCGCCGAGCTGGGCAGGTGGGCCGCGCGCAACGGCGCGGACCAGGTCGTCCTCACCGAGCCCGATGCCAGGCTCGCGGACGAGCCCGGCGTGGTCGTGCGGGCGATCGGCGACGATCTCGCGGGTCTCGCCGGTCTCGCGGGTCTCCTGGATCTCCCGGTGACCGCCGTCGTCTGCACGACGCCGGAGGCGGCCCGGTTGTTCGACGAGCGGACCCGCTCGGCGGACCTGTCCGCCTTCGTCATGCTGGCACCGGCCCGGGCGGCCTGGGGCGAGGACGGCGCGTCGGACCACGAGTACTTCAACGCGCTGGCCGCCGAGCGGCGCGAGGCGGGGCTGCCGGCGCTGTCCGGCGCGGTCGGCCTGAAGGAACCGGCCGACGCGGTCGCGGCCGTCCGGCACGCGCTGCGCCAGGGGGACACCACGCTCGTCGTCGCCGACCCCGACTGGATCGCGCTGGCCGCCGCGACGCGCTCCCGGCTGCTGGACGCCATCCCCGAGGCGGTGCTCCTCCAGGACGAACCGGAGGACGTGGTCGACGGCGTCGCAGCCTTCCGCCGCCTGCTGGACGACAGCCCGGCGGAGGAGCACCACGGCATCCTGCTCGACGTGGTGCGCCGCCAGGCCGCCGCGATCCTGCAGTTCCCGCTGCCCGGCGCGGTCGAGCCCGACGCGGAGTTCTTCGAACTCGGCTTCTCCTCGATGGCCGCGGTGGAACTGCGCAACCGGCTCAGCGAGCTGACCGGCATCGCGCTGGCGGCCGACGCGGTCTACGACTACCCGACCCCGGCCGAGCTGGCGGAACACCTGCTCGCCGAGGCCACGGCCTCGGCCGCGGGCTGAGACGGAAAGGACACCCCCGTGCTCGAAGGATTCACCCCCTGGCCCGAGGAGTTCGCCGAACGCTACCGGGCGGCGGGCCACTGGACCGATGAGAACCTCGGCGAGTTCCTGCGGCGGCTGGCCCGCTCCCACCCGGGCAGGACCGCCCTCGTGGCGGGCCCGCACCGGTGGACCTACGCCGAGCTGGACTCGCGCACCGACCGGATGGCGGCCGGGCTGCATGAGCTCGGCATCGGCGCCGGAGACCGCGTCGTCGTGCAGCTGCCCAACGTGCCGGAGCTGGTGACGCTGTTCTTCGCGCTGTTCAGGATCGGCGCCCAGCCGGTCCTGGCGCTGCCCGCGCACCGCAGCAGCGAGATCACCTACTTCTGCGAGTTCACCGAGGCGGTCGCCTACGTCATCACGGACACGCATCTCGGGTTCGACTACCGGGAGCTGGCCGCCGAGGTCGTCGCCCGCGTACCCACCGTCAAGCACGTCCTCGTCGCGGGAGATCCGGGCGACCGGGGCGGCCCGGGTGGATCGCGCGGCTTCGTGGCGCTGGACGACGTCCGGGGCGGGTCCCTGCCCGGCCTGCCCCGCCCCGACCCGGCGGGGGTGGCGCTCTTCCTGCTGTCCGGCGGCACGACCGGGGTCCCCAAGCTCGTGCCGCGCGCCCACCAGGAATGGAGCTACAGCGGGCGCGCGGTCGCCGAGGCCTGCGGCTACGACGAGAACACCGTCCATATGGTGAACCTGCCGCTGAGCCACAACTGGCCGCTCACCCACGGGCTGCTCGCCACCTTCCACGCGGGCGGGACACTCGTGCTGGCACCGGGCCCCAGCCCGGACGAGTCCTTCCCGCTCATCGAGCGCGAGCGGGTGACCGAGACCGGCCTCATCCCCGGCGCGGCCCTGCTCTGGATGGAGGCCGCCGAGTGGGGCGAGCACGACATCTCCAGCCTGCGCCGCGTGACCATCGGCGGCACGAAGCTGCAGCCCGAGCTGGCCCGCCGGGTGGAGCCCGCCCTCGGCTGCCGGCTCCAGCAGGCCTTCGGCATGGCGGAGGGCCTGTGCGGCTTCCACCGGCCGGACGATCCGGCGGACGTGGTCCTGGTCAGCCAGGGGCTGCCCGTCTCGCCGGACGACGAGGTACGGGTGGTGGACGAGGACGACGACGACGTCGCCCCCGGAGAGGTGGGCCAGCTGTTGGCGCGCGGGCCGTACACCACCCGCGGCTACTACCGGGCGCCCGAGCACAACGCGCGGTCGTTCACCGCGGACGGGTTCTACCGGAGCGGCGACCTGGTGCGGCTGCTGCCGACCGGACACGTGATCTTCGAGGGCAGGGTGAAGGACCAGATCAACCGGGGCGGCGACAAGATCGCGGCGGAGGAGGTGGAGAACCACCTCCTCGCCCATCCGAACGTCCGCGAGGTCGCCTTCGTGGGCCTGCCCGACGAGATCCTCGGCGAACGGAGCTGCGCCTGCGTCGTCCCCCGCGGCACGCCTCCGACGCTGGCGGAGCTCACCGCGTTCCTGCGCGGGCGCGGCGTCGCGGCCTTCAAGTTCCCCGACCGCCTGGAGATCGTCGAGGCGCTCCCCGTCACGCCGCTCGGCAAGGTCAGCAAGAAACAGCTCGTGGGTATGTTCGGTTAACAGAGGACGATTCTCCATGCACCAGCCAGACATCGACCCGCACCTGCCGGACACCGCCCCGAACCCGATGGGCGCCGACCCGTACCTGGTGAACACCGAGCCGCGCACGCCGGACGCCGGCCCGTACCTGATGGGCGCCGGCCCGCATCCGCTGGGCACCGGCCCGTACCCGCCGGACGCCGGTCCGCGCCTGCCTGACATCGATCTGGCCGGATTCCTCGAAGTGCACGCGAAGGCGACCGCCGAGGCGCGCAACAACGCGAGCAGGACCCTGGCGACCTGGCGCCAGGAGATCGACCCCGTCGATCCGGCCGGGCTCCTCGTGCCGATGTTCGCGCGGACGAGGCGGGCGTTCGTCTGGATGTCCCCGGAGTCGAGCGTGATCGCGATGGGCAGCGCGGCCGACTTCGTCGAACGCGGCGCGGGCCGTTTCTCCGGCATCCGGACGAGCTGGGAGCGGACCGTCCAGAGCGCGGTGACCGGCGGACCCGGCCCGCGCGCCACGCCGTCGCTGGTCGGCGGCTTCGCCTTCGCCCCGCGCCCCGGGCCGCTCCCGGAGGCGCTGATGTGGGTGCCCCGGATCCTGGTCGCCCGGGATCGGGACGGACGGACCACGCTCGTGCTCAGCGTGAGCGTCGATCCCGCCCACCCCGTGCAGGACGACGTGGCACGGGTGATCGCGCAGGCCTGCGGCCTGCTCGCCGCCGCGGGCGGGCACCCGTGCCCCAGCCCCCACCTCGCCGGGACGACCGTCACGGAGATCCCTCCCGCCGCCGAGTGGAAGGCGCTGGTCGCGCGGGCGGCGGACCAGATCGGCCGCGGCAGGTTCGACAAAGCCGTCCTCGCCCGCCAGCTGCGCGTGAGCTCGCCGTGTCCCTACGACGTGCCGTCCGTGCTGGGGTCCCTGCTCGGCACGCGGTCCGGGACCACCGTCTTCGCCGTCGCGGCCGACGGGCACGCCTTCGTCGGCGCCACCCCGGAACGGCTGGTCAGCCTGCACGCCGGACGGGCCCGGTCGATGAGCCTGGCCGCGTCCATGCCGCGTGGCGCCACCCCCGCCGAGGACGCGCGGCTGCGCGCCGCCCTGCTGGAGGACGACAAGTGCCGGCGCGAGCAGCAGGTCGTCACCGAGATGCTCCGCCACGCCTTCGAGCAGGTGTGCCGGGAGGTCTCCGTGCCCGCCGAGCCGCACGTGCTCGACCTGCCGAACCTGCGCCACCTGCACAGCCGCATCGAGGGCGAGATCGCCGACCCGGAGAACACCAGCGTGCTCGACCTCGTCGAGCGGCTGCACCCCACCCCGGCCGTCGGCGGCCACCCCCGGAAGGGAACGCTCGACTGGATCGCCGCGACCGAACCCTTCGACCGCGGCTGGTACGCGGGCCCGGTCGGCTGGATGAACGCCGACCAGGAGGGTGACTTCGCCGTCGCCCTCCGCTCCGCCCACCTGTACGAGGGAACAGCCACTCTTTACGCGGGCTGCGGGATCGTGGCGGGATCCGACCCGGATGTGGAGCTCCAGGAGACCAGGCTCAAGTTCCGCCCTATGCTCGATGCCCTCGCCGTGCCCGCGTACGGGCCGGACGGGGCGGGAACCTCTTGATCGGAAAACACGCACGAGAGGCACGGGAACGTGATCCAGATAGACGGACTGACGAAGCGCTTCGGCGACAGGACAGCCGTGGACGACCTGACGTTCACCGTCGAGCCCGGCCGGGTCACCGGTTTCCTCGGCCCGAACGGAGCGGGCAAGTCGACGACCATGCGAATGATCCTCGGCCTCGACGCGCCGAACGCCGGGAGCGTGACGGTGAACGGCCACGGCTACGTGGGCGTGGCCAGGCCCATGCGTGAGGTGGGCGCCCTGCTGGACGCCCGCGCGCTGCACAAGGGCCGTACGGCACGCAACCACCTGCTCTGCCTGGCCCAGACCAACGGCATCCCGGGCAAACGGGTGGACGAGGTGCTGGAGCTGGTCGGGCTGGAATCGGTGGCGCGCAAACGGGCCGGATCCTTCTCCCTGGGCATGGGCCAGCGGCTCGGGATCGCGGTGGCGCTCCTCGGCGACCCGAAGGTGCTGCTGTTCGACGAACCGGTCAACGGCCTGGACCCCGAGGGCATCAAATGGATCCGCGAGCTGATGCGCGGGCTGGCCGGGGAGGGGCGCACCGTCCTGGTCTCCAGCCACCTGATGAGCGAGATGGCGCAGACCGCCGACCATCTCGTCGTCATCGGCAGGGGAAGGCTGATCGCGGACATCGGGATCGGCGAGTTCGTCCGGCAGGGCTCCAACGTGCTGGTGCGGACGGACGACAAGGACCGGCTCGTCCCCCACCTCGTCGAGGCGGGCGGCTCCGTCCAGGAAGGGACCGACGGCTCCTTCATCGTCACCGGGCTGGAGGCGAGGCGCATCGGCGAGGCCGCGCTGGCCGCCGGGGTCGTGCTGACGGAGCTGACACCACAACGATCGTTGGAGCAGGCTTACATGGATCTGACCCGCGACAGCGTCGAGTTCCAGGCGAGCGCGGCATGAGCGCCGTCGCGGACACGATGCGGTCGGAATGGACCAAGTTCCGGACGATCCCGTCCAACATCCCCATCCTGCTGGCGACCGTCGCCGTCATGGTGGGCGCGGGCGCGCTCACCGCCAACGGCGCGGCCAAGGGCCACCAGGCGGCGGGAGCGGCCTTCGACCCCACCTACATCAGCATGTACGGCGGGTTCCTGTTCGTCCAGATCGCCGTGGGCGCGCTCGGCGTGCTGGTGGTGTCCTCCGAGTACGCCACCGGGATGATCCGCACGAGCCTCACCGTGGTCCCGCGGCGAGGACGGCTGCTCGCCGCCAAGATCTGGACGTTCGGCCTGATCACCCTGGTGATGGGGGAGATCGCCGCCTTCGGGGCGTTCCTCGTCGGCCAGAGCGTGATCGGCGCCGCCGGCGCCCCGGCCGCGGCGCTCGGCCAGCCCGGCGTCCTGCGCGCCGTCGTCGGCATGGGACTGATCTGGGTCCTGGTGGGCCTCACCGGCGTGGCGCTCGGCTGCCTGCTGCGCGACACGATGGCCGCCACGACCGTGGTGGTGGCCGTCAACTTCATCATCCCCATCATCGGGCCCAGGCTCATGCCCGAGGCCGTCGGAAACTGGGTGAGCACGTACTGGCCGATCGCGGCCGGCCTCCGGGTCACCACCACCGTCCCCACCGCAGAGCGGCTGGCGCCCTGGACGGGGCTCGGCCTGATGGCCGCCTTCACCGCCGTCCTGCTGATCGTGGCCTTCGCGGTGTTCCGCTCGCGGGACGCCTGACGGCAGCGGTACCGACGCCCGGCCCCCGGTGTCCGGGGGCCGAGGGCCGGGGGCCGACACGGCGTCGGGCACCCGGCACTCGGCACTCGGCACTCGGCGCCCTGCACCCGGCACAACGCCCGACGCCCATCGCCCGACGCCCGGCGGCCGCTCAGGCCCGCCGGGCGTCGCCGTGTCCCCGCCCCCTATTGATGGCTCTACCAGCGCTTTTAGTGGCCCTTAGGGGTTACCCGCTTTATCCCGCCTCGCGAATACTGAAGTTCGGTAAACCCGGCGGGAGGAGCTACAAGAATGGCACCGAATTTCGCAAACGGTCAGTGCCGGTCCTTCCGCGGAGACGGGCGGCCGGACCTGCTCGTACGAAACACGGAAACGGGCGAGCTCTTCGTCTATCCGCACAGCGGCGAATTCAACGGCACCGCCACCTTCGACGAACCGGTCAGTATCGGTGAGGGTTTCGGATGGTGGCGTTTCTTCTTCGTCCGCGCGATCGACGCCACCGGGAACGGGCAGGCGGACATCTGCGCGTTCAGCGCCCACGAGTTCGACATCAACCCGGGCGAGAACGGGGAGCACGGCTTCTTCCTGCTGCGGAACCTGGGCGCACCGGGTGAGATCGGCCCGTTCGCCGAGCCGATCCGGGTGTCCGGCAGGCGCGACGACGGCCGGCAGTGGGAGACGATCGGGTTCGCCGACGTGACGGGCACCGGCACGGACGACACGTTCGGCCGGGGCAAGGACGCCGGCAACGTGGACGTGTTCCCCCACCGCAACCTGGGTGTCCTGCGCAACGAGACCTACGACAAGGATCCGGTGCGGCTCACCGAGATCGACGTCGACGACCTCCCCGTCGCGATGGCCGACTTCACCGGCAACGGCGACCTCGACCTGCTGGTCCGCCGGGCCAACGGCGACCTCGCCCTGTACGAGTTCGACGGCAGGCCGGGCACGACGACCGAGGGCACCTGGCACACCGTCGCCACCGGCTGGCAGGACATGCGCCTGATGGCGCTCACCGACATCGACATGGACGGGCACCCCGACCTGCTCGGGCTGCACCAGGACGGCACGCTCGCCGCCTATCGGCACAGCGGGAAGTTCAGTCCCGACTCCCCGCTGGAGCTTTTCCAGGAGCCGGTAACCGTCGCCACCGGATTCGGGATGTACGACGTCATCAGCTGATCACTCCGTCGGAATCTGGATAGGTTCAATGCAATTCGAACTCTCCTCCCGTACTTTTTCCGACGACGCGGTGGCGATCGTCGGCATATCCTGTCGCCTTCCCCACGCCCCCGATCCCGAATCCTTCTGGCGCCTTCTTCGCGATGGCCGCGACGCCATTACCGAAGTGCCGGACGGCCGGTGGAACTCGCCGGAGACCAGTTCGATGCGCGGCGGTTTCGTCGACGGAATCGCCGAGTTCGACGCCGAGTTCTTCGGCATCGCGCCGAACGAGGCCGCGATGATGGACCCCCAGCAGCGGCTCGTCCTCGAGCTGAGCTGGGAGGCGCTGGAGGACGCGGGCATCGTCCCGGAGAGCCTGCGCGACACGGGCACGAGCGTCTACATCGGTGCGATGGCCGGCGACTACGCCCAGCTGCTCCAGGGCAAGGTGTCCCGCCACAGCCTGACCGGCCTCAGCCGCGCCCTGCTCGCGAACCGGATCTCCTACACCCTCGGGCTGCAGGGCCCCAGCCTGACCGTCGACTCGGCGCAGTCGGCCTCGCTGACCGCCGTGCACCTGGCGTGCGAGAGCCTGCGCAACGGCGAGTCGGGACTCGCCATCGTCGGCGGCGTCAACCTCAACATCACCCCCGACAGCACGCTGGCCGCCGCCAGGTTCGGCGCCCTGTCCCCCGACGGCAGGTGCTTCACCTTCGACGCGCGCGCCAACGGTTACGTGCGCGGCGAGGGCGGCGGGATCGTCGTGCTCAAGCCGCTGTCCCGCGCGCTCGCCGACGGCGACCGGGTGTACTGCGTGATCGCGGGCAGCGCGGTCAACAACGACGGCGGAGGCGAGGGCCTCACCGTTCCCGACCAGCACGCCCAGGAAGAGGTCATCCGCCTGGCCTGCGAGCGCGCCGGGGTGAGCGCCGCCGACGTCCAGTTCGTCGAGCTGCACGGCACGGGCACCCGGGTCGGCGACCCCGTCGAGGCACGCGCGCTCGGCACCGCCATCGGCACCGCGAGGGAGCCGGGCGCGCCGCTGCTCGTCGGCTCGGCCAAGACCAACGTCGGCCACCTCGAAGGGGCCGCGGGGATCGTCGGCCTCCTGAAGACCGCGCTGGCCATCAGCCACCGCGAGCTGCCCGCGTCGCTGAACTTCGAGACGCCCAACCCGCTCATCCCCCTCGACGAGCTCAACCTCCGGGTCAACACGGCGCTGAGCCCCTGGCCGCGCGCCGATGTGCCGCTGGTGGCCGGGGTCAGCTCGTTCGGCATGGGCGGTGCCAACTGCCACATGGTGCTCGCGGAGTGCCCGCGGGAGGAACCCGCGCTCCCCGCGCCATCCGCCTCGTCCGAGCCGTCCGCGCCGTCCGAGTCATCCGCCTCGCCTGCGTCGCACGTCCCGCTCACGCCGTCAGCGCCGTCAGCGCCGTCAGCGCCGTCAGCGCCGTCAGCGCCGTCAGCGCCGTCAGCGCCGCCCGCGCCGTCCGCCGGGCCGCTGATCGTGCCGCTGTCCGGGCAGAGCGAGGCCGCGCTGCGCGGCCAGGCCGTACGGCTGCGCGAGCACCTGCTCGCCACCCCCGACGCCGCCCCCGTGGACATCGCCTACTCGCTGGCCACGACGCGCACGGCGTTCCCCTTCCGGGCGAGCGTCGTCCTGGAGGAGCCGGAGCGCCTGACCGACGTACTCGGGCAGCTGTCCCGTGGCGAGCTCGCCGCCGAGATCGTGACGGGCCGGCCGCGCACCGGCGAGATCGCCTTCCTCTACGCGGGGCAGGGCAGCCAGCGCCGCGGCATGGGACGGGAGCTGTACGGCACGTACCCCGTCTTCGCGCGGGCCCTCGACGAGATCGCCGCCTGCTTCGAGGGCGACCTGCTCGAAGCGATGTTCACCGACCGCGACGGACGCCTCGACGAGACGGGGACGACCCAGCCCGCCCTCTTCGCCTTCGAGGTCGCCCTCACCCGGCTGTACGAGCACTGGGGCATCCGCCCCGACCACCTCATCGGCCACTCCGTCGGCGAGATCGCCGCCGCGCACGTCGCCGGCGTGCTGTCGCTGGAGGACGCCTGCGCCCTGGTCTCGGCACGCGGCGCTTTGATGCAGGACCTGCCGCCCGGCGGCATGATGGTCGCCGTCCAGGCCACGGAGGAGGAGATCCTCCCCCTTCTCGACGCCTCGGCGAGCATCGCCGCGATCAACGGGCCGGAGTCCGTGGTCGTCTCCGGCGCGGAGAGCCGCGTCGCCGAGATCGCCGAGGAGATGCGCGGGCGCGGGCGCAAGGTCCGTCGCCTGCGCGTCAGCCACGCCTTCCACTCGCCGCTGATGGATCCGATGCTGGCGGAGTTCCGGCGGGTGGCCGAGTCGCTCACCTACCACGAGCCGGTCATCCCGATCGTGTCGAACCTCACCGGCGCCACCGCGTCCGGCCGGGAACTGTGCTCACCCGAGCACTGGGTCAGGCACGTGCGCGAGGCCGTGCGGTTCGGCGACGGCGTCCGCGCCCTGGCGGCCGAGGGCGTGAGCACGTTCGTGGAGATCGGTCCGGGCGCCGTCCTGTCCGGGATGGGGCAGCAGTGCCTGCCGCCGGACGCCGGCGCGCTGTTCGTCACCACGCTGCGGGACGGCCGGCCCGAACCTCTCACCGCGGGCCTCGCGCTCGCCGCGCTGCAGACCGGTGGCGCCGAGGTGAACGTGGAGGCGCTGTTCCCCGGCGCCCGGCGCGTCCCGCTGCCCACCTACGCCTTCCAGCGCACGCGCCACTGGCTCACCGACACCGCCCCGCAGGCGCCCGCCGCCGGAGCCGACGACACCCGGCCGCTCACCGGCCGCCTGGCCGGGCTGACCGGACCGGAGCGCGAGCAGGTGCTCCTCGACCTCGTACGGACCTGTGTCGCGCTCGTGCTCGGCCACGCCACCACCGCGACCGTGGACGCCGGAACCGCCTTCAAGGCGCTCGGATTCGACTCCTACAGCGCGGTCGAGCTCAGGAACAGGCTCAACACCGCCACCGGCCTGATGCTGCCTACCTCGCTGCTGTTCGACTACCCCACGCCGGCCGCGCTCGCCGCGTTCCTGCGCGCGGAGCTGGCGGGCGACTCCACCGACTCCGCGGACTCCGCGCCGGTGCCGGCCGTGGAACGGGCCGTCGGCCACGACGAGCCGATCGCGATCGTCGGCATGGCCTGCCGGTTCCCCGGCGGCGTGGTCTCTCCCGACGACCTGTGGAAGCTGGTGATCTCGGAGGGGGACGCGATCGGCGAGTTCCCCGTCGATCGCGGCTGGGATCTGGGCGGTCTGTACGACCCGGACCCCGACAGCAGCGGTACGTCCTACGCCAGGCACGGCGGATTCCTGTACGAGGCCGCGGAGTTCGATCCCGGCTTCTTCGGCATCTCGCCGCGCGAGGCGCTGGCCATGGACCCGCAGCAGCGGTTGCTGCTGGAGACCTCGTGGGAGGCGATCGAGCGGGCCGGGATCGACCCCGGCCGGTTGCGCGGGAGCCGTACCGGGGTGTTCGCCGGCGCGACGGCCCAGGACTACGGCCCCAGGCTGCACGAGGCCACCGGAAACGCCGAGGGCTACGTCCTGACCGGGACCACCAGCAGCGTGATCTCCGGGCGCGTGGCGTTCTCGTTCGGGTTCGAGGGCCCGGCGGTCACGGTCGACACGGCGTGCTCGTCGTCGCTGGTGGCGCTGCACCTGGCCGCGCAGTCCCTGCGGTCGGGCGACTGCGACCTCGCCCTCGCGGGCGGCGCGACCGTGATGGCCTCGCCCGGCATGTTCGTGGAGTTCTCCCGGCAGCGCGGCCTGTCGCCGGACGGCAGGTGCAAGGCGTTCTCCGCGGAGGCCGACGGCACCGGCTGGGCAGAGGGCATCGGCATGCTGCTCGTCGAGCGGCTCTCGGACGCCGAGCGCAACGGCCACCGGGTCCTCGCCGTCATGCGGGGCAGCGCGGTCAACCAGGACGGCGCGAGCAACGGCCTCACCGCTCCGAACGGCCCCTCCCAGCAGCGCCTGATCCGCCAGGCCCTGGTCAACGCGAACCTGTCGGCGGCCGACGTCGACGCGGTCGAGGCCCACGGCACCGGGACCATGCTCGGCGACCCGATCGAGGCGCAGGCCATCCTGGCCACCTACGGTCAGGACCGTCCCGAGGACCGGCCGTTGTGGCTGGGGTCGTTGAAGTCGAACATCGGTCACGCGCAGGCCGCCGCCGGTGTCGGTGGCGTGATCAAGATGGTGATGGCGATGCGGCACGGGACGCTGCCGCGCACGTTGCACGTCGAGGAGCCGTCGCCGCACGTGGACTGGACGGCCGGTGCCGTCGAGCTGCTGACCGAGGCCCGCTCGTGGGACGTCGAGGACCGCCCGCGCCGCGCGGCCATCTCCTCCTTCGGCATCAGCGGCACCAACGCGCACGTGATCATCGAACAGGGTCCGGCGGAGGCCGAGGCCGAGACCGACGCCGCCGAGCTGCCCGTCACGCCCTGGCTGGTCTCCGCGAGGAGCCCGGAGGCGCTGCGGGCGCAGGCCGGGCGGCTCGCGTCATGGATGACGCCGGACACGCCGATCGCCGCGACCGGCGCCGCCCTGGCCGCCGACCGCGCGTCACTGGAACAGCGCGCGGTGGTCGTCGGCGCCGACCGCGAGGAACTGCTGGCGGGCCTTCGGGCACTGGCCGGGCGTACGGCGGCACCTGACGTGGTGACCGGCAGCGGCCACGGCGGCAGGCTCGCCCTGCTGTTCACCGGGCAGGGCAGCCAGCGGCTGGGCATGGGCCGCGACCTGGCCGCGGCCTTCCCGGTGTTCGCCGAGGCGCTGGAGGAGATCTGCGTCCTGCTGGACGGGCAGTTGCCGCACCCGCTCCGCGAGACGATGTTCGCCGACCCCGACGGCGTGCTCGACGAGACGCTGATGACCCAGCCCGCCCTCTTCGCCTTCGAGGTCGCGCTCTCCCGCCTGCTGGCCTCCCTGGGGGTCAGGCCGGACGTCGTGACCGGCCACTCCGTCGGCGAGATCGCCGCCGCCCACGTGGCGGGAGTCTTCTCCCTGGCCGACGCCTGCACGCTGGTCGCGGCACGGGCCAGGCTGATGCAGGCGCTTCCCCCGGGCGGGGCGATGCTCGCGATCGCCGCGTCGGAGGCCGACGTGCTGCCGCTCATCGAGGGACGCGAGGACCAGGTCGCCATCGCGGCCGTCAACGCGCCCACCTCGGTGGTGATCTCCGGTGTCGAGTCCGTGGTCGAGGAGATCGCCCAGCGGGTCACCGTGCGCAAGCGCCGGCTGCGGGTCTCGCACGCCTCCCACTCGCCGCTGATGGAGCCGATGCTCGCCGAGTTCGGGCGGATCGCGGCGACCGTCACCTACCACGAGCCCCGCCTCCCGGTCGTCTCCGCCGTCACCGGCGACCTCACGGCCCCCGGGCAGCTCACCAACGCCCAGTACTGGGTCGAGCACGTGCGGCGGCCGGTCCGCTTCGCCGACGCGATCGGCGCCACCGAGGCGAACGTCTTCCTGGAGGTCGGACCCGAGGGCATCCTGACCGGCCTGGCCCAGCAGACGCTCGCCGACGGCGTGTTCGTCGCGGCCGCGCGCAAGGAGCGCGAGGAGATCCGCACCTTCGTGCAGGCCCTCGGCCGGCTCCACACCTGCGGCACCGTCGTCGACTGGGACGCCTACTTCGCCGCCGTCCCGGCCACGGCCCGTGGGGTCGAGCTGCCCACCTACGCCTTCCAGCGCGAGCGGTACTGGCTGGAGACGGGCGGTCCCGGCGGCGTGCCCACGGAACACGTCGGGCTGTTCGCGGTCGACTGGGTCCCGGTGCCGGCCACCGGCGGCGCCCCCGCCTCCGACGACGTGTTCCTGGACTGGGTGGACGAGGACGAGCGGGACGAGACGGGTGAGCGGGACGAGACGGCACGGGCACGTGAAGCCGTGCTGCGCGTGCTCTCCGCCGTCCAGGACCGGCTCACCGGTGACCACCCCTCGTCCTCGCGGCTGGTGATCCTCACCAGGGGCGCCACCGGCGAGGAGACCGACCTGGCCGCGACGGCCGTCTGGGGTCTGGTGCGGTCCGCGCAGACCGAGTACCCCGGCCGGTTCGTGCTGCTCGACCACGACGGCGCCGCACAGGACGACATCGCCGCCGCCCTCGCCTACGACGAGCCGCAGCTGGCGGTACGGGAAGGAAGGATCTTCGTTCCCCGGCTGGCCAGGCGCGACCTGCCCCCCGGGGAGGCGCCCTGGACACCCGGCGGCACCGTCCTGGTCACCGGCGGCACGGGCGGGCTGGGGCGAGTGGTCACCCGGCACCTCGTCACCGCGCACGGCGTACGCGACCTCGTGCTGCCCACCCGCGACCCGCGGGCGGCCGGGGCCGTCGAACTGGCGGCCGAGCTGACCGCGCTCGGCGCGCGGGTCGAGCTGACCGCGTGCGACCTGTCCGACCGCGACGCGCTGGCCGCGCTCGTCGACTCCTGCCGGGAGCTGACCGGGGTCGTGCACATCGCCGGAGTCCTGGACGACGGCGTCGTCTCGGCCCTGAGCCCGGAACGGCTCGACGCCGTGTGGCGGACCAAGGCCGAGGCCGCCTGGCTGCTGCACGAGCTGACCCGCGACCGCGACCTGTCGGCGTTCGTGCTGTTCTCGTCGTGCGCGGGCACGCTGGGCAGCGCGGGCCAGGCCAACTACGCCGCGGCGAACGCGTTCCTGGACGGCCTGGCCCGGCACCGCCGTACGCTCGGCCTGCCCGCGACGGCGCTCGCGTGGGGCCTGTGGGACAACTCCTCGGAGTTCGGCGGCATGGGGTCGACGCTCGCCACGGCCGACCTGGCGCGGTGGGCACGGCTGGGCGTCGCCCCGCTGCCACCGGACCAGGCGCTCGCGCTCTTCGACACGGCGCTCGCCGCGTCGGCGGAGACGGCGCTCCCCGCGCGGCTGAGCCTCGCGAAGGTCGCCGACCCGGCGCCCTCGATGCTGCGCGCCCTGCTGCGCAAGCCGATCGAGCGCCGCGCGACCGGTGCGTCCGGCGACGTGGCACTCGGGCAACTCCTGCGCGAGATGAGCCCGGAGGAGCAGGAACGCACGCTCCTCGACCTGGTCCGCGGCCAGGCCGCCCTGGTGCTCGGGCACGTGACGCCGCACGTGATCAGCGTGACGGGCGCGTTCAAGGACGCGGGCTTCGACTCGCTGACCGCCGTCGAGCTCAGGAACAGGCTCAACGCGGCCACCGGCCTGCGGCTGCCGAGCTCGCTGCTGTTCGACTACCCGTCACCGACGGTGCTGACGGAGTACCTGCGGGCGGAACTGCTCGGCGACACCACGGCGGCGTCCTCGTCGGCCTCGGCGTCCTCGGTGGCTCGGACGGCCGGATACGACGAGCCGATCGCGATCGTGGGGATGGCCTGCCGCTTCCCCGGCGGGGTGTCCTCGCCCGAGGACCTGTGGGACCTGGTGGCCGCCGGTGCCGACGTGGTCGGCGAGTTCCCCACCGACCGGGGCTGGGACCTGGACCGGCTGTTCTCCGGCGACCCGGACGACCGGGGCACCTCCTCCACCCGGTACGGCGGGTTCCTCTACGACGCGGCCGAGTTCGACGCGGGCTTCTTCGGCATCTCGCCGCGCGAGGCGCTCGCGATGGACCCGCAGCAGCGGTTGCTGCTGGAGGCGTCGTGGGAGGCGATCGAGCACGCCGACATCGACGCGGCGGAGCTGCGGGGAAGCCAGACCGGGGTGTTCACCGGCATCGCCCCCATGGAGTACGGGCCGCGACGCTTCGAAGGCGCGGAGTCCGTGGAGGGATACCTCCTCACCGGCGGCCTGGCCAGCGTCGCCTCGGGCCGGGTGTCCTACACCCTGGGCCTGGAGGGCCCGGCGGTCACGGTCGACACGGCGTGCTCGTCGTCGCTGGTGGCGCTGCATCTGGCCGTACAGGCGCTGCGCACGGGTGAGTGCGACCTGGCGTTCGCGGGCGGCGTGATGGTGATGGCCTCACCCGGCACGTTCGTGGAGTTCTCCCGGCAGCGTGGCCTGTCGGCGGACGGGCGGTGCAAGGCGTTCTCCGCGGAGGCCGACGGCACCGGCTGGGCCGAGGGCGTCGGCGTTCTGCTCGTCGAGCGGCTCTCGGACGCCGAGCGCAACGGCCACCGGGTGCTCGCCGTGGTGCGCGGTAGTGCGATCAACCAGGACGGTGCGAGCAACGGTCTCACCGCCCCGAACGGCCCCTCGCAGGAGCGGGTGATCCGCCAGGCCCTGGCGAACGCGGGCCTGTCGACCTCGGATGTCGACGTGGTCGAGGCGCACGGCACGGGAACGGTGCTGGGCGACCCGATCGAGGCACAGGCGCTGATCGCGACCTACGGTCAGGACCGGCCGGAGGGTCGGCCGCTGTGGCTGGGGTCGCTGAAGTCGAACATCGGTCACGCGCAGGCGGCGGCCGGTGTCGGTGGCGTGATCAAGATGGTGATGGCGATGCGGCACGGGACGCTGCCCCGGACGCTGCACGCCGAGGAGCCGTCGCCGCACGTGGACTGGACGGCCGGTGCCGTCGAGCTGCTGACCGAGGCCCGTTCGTGGGATGTCGAGGACCGTCCGCGCCGGGCTGCGGTGTCGTCCTTCGGCGTCAGCGGCACGAACGCGCACGTGATCATCGAGCAGGGTCCGGCGGTGGAGCCGGAGCCTGTCGACGCTGTCGAGCTGCCGGTGACGCCGTGGCTGATCTCGGCCAAGACTCCCGAGGCGCTGCGGGGTCAGGCTTCCCGGCTCGCCTCCTGGGTGGAGGAGCGGCCGGAGCTGGACTCGGTGGACGTCGCCTGGACACTGGCGACGGGCCGTACGGTGCTGGAGCAGCGCGCGGCGGTGGTCGGTGCCGACCAGGCTGAATTGGTGGCGGGCCTGCGGGCTCTGGCCGACGGTACGGCGGCGTTGGAAGCGGCCGGTGGTGGCAGGCTGGCGATGTTGTTCGCCGGTCAGGGTAGTCAGCGGGTGGGGATGGGGCGTGAGCTGGCCTCCGCCTTCCCGGTGTTCGCCGAGGCGCTGGACGAGGTCTGCGCGCTGTTGCCCGGGTCGGTGCGTGAGGCGATGTTCTCCGATCCCGATGGTGTGCTGGCCGAGACCGGGACGACCCAGCCGGCCCTGTTCGCCTTCGAGGTTGCCCTCTACAGGCTGCTGGCCTCGCTGGGGGTCACCCCGGACGTGCTCGTCGGGCACTCGGTAGGGGAGATCGCCGCTGCTCACGTGGCCGGGGTGCTTTCACTGCCGGACGCCTGCACGTTGGTCTCCGCCCGTGCCCGGTTGATGCAGGCGCTCCCCGAGGGTGGGGCGATGCTGGCCATCGCCGCTCCCGAGGCGGAGATCCTTCTGCTGCTGGCGGACCGCCAGGATGTCGGCATCGCGGCCGTGAACGGCCCGCAGGCCGTGGTCATCTCCGGTGGCGAGGCTGCGGTGGAGGAGATCGCGGGCCTGGTGAGCGCGCGGACGCGCAGGTTGCGCGTCTCGCACGCCTTCCATTCACCTTTGATGGAGCCGATGCTCGCCGAATTCGAGCAGATCGTCTCCACCCTCACCTTCAACGAACCGACCATCCCCGTCGTCTCCAACGTGACGGGCCGCCCCGCCGAGCCGGGACTGCTCACCGACCCGGCGTACTGGGTGCGGCACGTACGTGAAGCGGTGCGCTTCGCCGACGGCGTCACCGCCTGTCAGGCGGGTGTGTTCGTGGAGGTCGGCCCGGATGGGGTGCTGACCGGTCTGGCCCAGCAGAGTGTCGAGGACGGCGTCTTCGTCGCGACCGCGCGTAAGGACCGTGATGAGGTCCGGGCGCTGGTCGAGGCGCTGGGCCGACTCCACACCCACGGTGCGGAAATCGACTGGACGGCGATCCTCACCCCGAGAGCGCGGGTGGATCTGCCGACGTACGCCTTCCAGCACCAGCGCTACTGGCTGGAATCAGGCAGGTCCGGCAGCGACGTGGCGGCGGCCGGGCTCAGCGCCGTCGACCATCCGATACTCAGCGCCACCGTCCCGGCCCCCGACGGCGACAGCCTCACGCTCACCGGGCGGCTCTCCCTGACCACGCTGCCCTGGCTCGCCGACCACGCGGTCAACGGCACGGCCATCCTTCCCGGCACCGGCTTCCTCGAGATAGCGCTGCGTGCCGCGGCCGAGATCGAGGACTGCGAGACGGTCTCCGAGCTGGCTCTGCAGGCTCCCCTCGTCCTCACGCACGACCACCCCGTCCAGCTCCAGGTCGTCATCGACGCCCCCGACGGCAGCGGTCAGCGCGGCCTGTCCCTGTACTCCAGGCCCGAAGGCACGACCACCTGGCAGCGGCACGCACAGGGGACGCTCGGCCCCGCCGCGGCCACACCCGGTTTCGACCTGGCGCAGTGGCCACCGCCGGGCGCGCGGCCCGTCGACATCGACGACCTCTACGACAGCCTGGCCGTCACGGGCCTGGAGTACGGCAGTGCCTTCCAGGGCCTGGTGAGCGCCTGGCAGCGGGACGGCGCCGTCTACGCCGAGATCGTCCTGCCCGACCACGTCCAGGCCGGCGCGGAGCGGTTCGGGTTCCACCCCGCCCTCCTCGACGCGGTACTGCACTCCATCACGCTCGGCGATCTCCTGCCGCCCAGCGAGCCCGGCCACCCGTTCCTGCCCTTCGCCTGGTCCGGCGTCTCGGCGCACGCGGCGGGCGGGACCATGGCGCGGGTACGGACCACCGCCAAGGGGCCGGGTGAGCTCTCGCTGAGCGTCGCCGACCACACCGGAGCGCCGATCCTCACGGTGGACTCCCTGGTGGTCAGGCCCGTGGCGACAGAGCTGTCCCCGGAGCGCACGCCGTACGTGCTGGACTGGGTGAGCGTCCGAACCGGTGGCGCGGAGCCCGGACGGGTGGTGGAACTCAACGACCTCTCCTCCCTGGAGGACGCGGTCGGTGCGGAGCGGGTCCTCGTGCGCGTCCCGGCCGGTGTGGGCCGCGAGCGGACGTACGAGGTGCTCGCGCTCGTCCAGGAATGGCTCGCGGACGAGCGGTCGGCGCGGTCGCAGCTGGTCGTGGTGACCGGCGGCGCGGTCAGCGTGGACGAGGGAGAGGTACCCGATCTGTCCACCGCCCCGGTCTGGGGACTGATCCGGTCCGTCCAGTCCGAGCACGCCGGGCGGTTCGTCCTCGTGGACACCGACGGCCACCCCGACTCGGAGGCCGCGCTGCTTCGCGCCTGCGCCTCCGGCGAGCCGCAGCTGGCCCTGAGGGCCGGTACGGTCCGCGTGCCGCGCATCGTACCGCTGGTCAACGCGCCGGTGATCGAGCGCTCGCCCGGAACCCCGGCGGGCACGGTACTGCTGACCGGAGGCACCGGCGAGCTCGCCACCCTGGCCGCGCGCAGGCTCGTCACCGAGCACGGGGTCCGGCACCTGCTGCTGGCCGGTCGCCGCGGCCCGGCGGCGCCCGGAGCCGACGATCTGCTGGCCGAGCTCACCTCGCTCGGCGCGCAGGTCACGATCGTCGCCTGCGACGTGTCCGATCGGGCCGAGCTCGCCGCCCTGCTGGCGGCCGTTCCCGACGACCGGCCGCTGACCGGCGTCGTCCATCTGGCCGGAGTCGTCGACGACGGCGCCGTGACGTCGCTGACCCCGGAGCGGATCGACCGGGTCTTCGCGCCGAAGGCGGACGCGGCCTGGTACCTGCACGAGCTCACCGGTGGGCTCGACCTGTCGTTCTTCGTGATGTACTCCTCCATCGCCGGCATCGTCGGCAGCGCCGGCCAGGCGAACTACGCGGCGGCCAACGCCTACCTGGACGCGCTGGCGTCGTACCGCCGTGCGCGGGGGCTGCCCGCGCTCTCCCTGGCCTGGGGGCTGTGGGAGACCGACAACGGCATGGCGGGCGCGCTCAGCCAGGCCGACGTGGCGAGGCTCGGCAGGATCGGGCTCGCACCGCTCCCGGCGGCCCAGGGCATGTCCCTGCTGGACGCGGCGCTCACCCTCGACAGGGGAGTGCAGATTCCCGCCCGCCTCGACACCGCGGCGCTACGCCGCCAGGACGAGATCCCCGCGGTCTTCCGGGCGCTGGTCAAGCCCCAGGCACGACGGGCCGCGACGGCCAAGCCCGTGCGGGCGGGAGCCGACAAGGCGGCGTTGCTCTCGCTCATCAGGACGAACATCGCGCTCGTGCTCGGGCACACCGACGCCAACGCCGTGGACGCCGAGGCGGCCTTCAAGGACCTCGGCTTCGACTCGCTGAGCTCCGTCGAGTTGCGCAACAGGCTCAACGCCGCCACCGGACTGCGGCTGCCCGCCACCCTGCTGTTCAACTTCCCCACCACGGACGCGCTCGCCGAGCACCTGCACGAGCAGCTCACCGGCGCCTCGCGCACCGACCAGGTGAGCGCGCACACCGGTCCCGCGGACGAGCCCATCGCGATCGTCGGCATGGCCTGCCGCTACCCCGGCGACGTGGTCTCTCCCGAAGACCTCTGGCGGCTCCTCGTCCGGGCCGACGACGCGATCACCACCTTCCCCGGCAACCGTGGCTGGGACCTGGAGCGGCTCTACGACCCCGACCCCGCCCACGCCGGTACGAGCTACGCGCGCGAGGGCGGCTTCCTCCACGACGCCGACCGGTTCGACGCCGCCCTGTTCGGCATCTCGCCGCGCGAGGCCACCGCGATGGACCCGCAGCAGCGCCTGCTGCTGGAGACCTCGTGGGAGGCGATCGAACGGGCGGGGATCAGCCCGAAGGCGATGCGCGGCAGCCGTACGGGTGTCTTCGCCGGGGTGATGTACCACGACTACGGCGGCCGCCTGCCGCACGCGCCCGAGGGCTTCGAGGGTTTCGTCCTCAACGGCAGCGCGGGCAGCATCGCCTCGGGGCGGGTCGCCTACACCTTCGGGCTGGAGGGTCCGGCGGTCACGGTCGACACGGCGTGCTCGTCGTCGCTGGTGGCGCTGCACCTGGCCGCGCAGTCCCTGCGTTCGGGTGAGTGCGACCTGGCGCTGGCCGGTGGTGTGACCGTGATGGCCACGCCCAGCGTCTTCATCGAGTTCTCCCGGCAGCGCGGGCTCGCGGCGGACGGCAGGTGCAAGGCGTTCTCCGCGTCGGCGGACGGTACAGGTTGGGGCGAGGGTGTCGGCATGCTGCTCGTCGAGCGGCTCTCGGACGCCCGGCGCAACGGTCACCAGGTCCTCGCGGTGGTGCGCGGTAGCGCGATCAACCAGGACGGTGCGAGCAACGGCCTCACCGCCCCGAACGGTCCCTCGCAGGAGCGGGTGATCCGCCAGGCGCTGGCGAACGCCGGTCTGTCGACCGCGGACATCGACGCCGTGGAAGCGCACGGCACGGGCACCACCCTCGGCGACCCGATCGAGGCACAGGCCATCCTGGCCACCTACGGTCAGGACCGGCCGGAGGACCGGCCGTTGTGGCTGGGGTCGCTGAAGTCGAACATCGGTCACACCCAGGCCGCCGCCGGTGTCGGTGGCGTGATCAAGATGGTGATGGCGATGCGGCACGGGACGCTGCCCCGGACGCTGCACGCCGAGGAGCCGTCGCCGCACGTGGACTGGACGGCCGGTGCCGTCGAGCTGCTGACCGAGGCCCGTTCGTGGGACGTCGAGGACCGCCCGCGCCGCGCGGGCGTGTCGTCCTTCGGCGTCAGCGGCACCAACGCACATGTGATCATCGAGCAGAGCCCGGCCGCCACCGCACCCGCCGACGATGCCGAACCGCCCGTCGTTCCGTGGCTGATCTCCGCCAACGACGGCGAGGCTCTCCGGGCGCAGGCCGCCCGGCTCGCGGACTGGGCAGCACAGGACGACGTCCCGCCGACCGCCGTCGGCAAGGCGCTGGTCTCGGCCCGTTCGGTGCTGGAGCAGCGCGCGGCGGTGGTCGGCGCGGACCGGGCCGAGCTGGTGGCGGGCCTGCGTGCCCTGGCCGACGGTACGGCGACGCCGGCTGCTGTGGCCGGTGGCAGGTTGGCGATGTTGTTCGCCGGTCAGGGCAGTCAGCGGGTGGGCATGGGGGCGTCCCTCGCGGCGGCGTTCCCGGTGTTCGCCGACGCTCTGGACGAGGTCTGCGCGCTGCTGCCCGGGTCGGTGCGTGAGGCGATGTTCTCCGATCCCGATGGTGTGCTGGCCGAGACGGGGATGACCCAGCCGGCCCTGTTCGCCTTCGAGGTGGCGCTGTATCGCTTGCTCACCTCGCTGGGTGTCACCCCGGACGTGCTGGTGGGCCACTCGGTAGGGGAGATCGCGGCTGCTCACGTGGCCGGGGTGCTCTCACTGCCGGACGCCTGCACGCTGGTTTCCGCCCGCGCCCGCTTGATGCAGGCACTCCCGGCAGGTGGGGCGATGCTGGCCATCGCCGCTCCCGAGGCGGAGATCCTTCCGCTGCTGGAGGGCCGCCAGGACGTCGGCATCGCGGCGGTGAACGGCCCGCAGGCCGTGGTCATCTCCGGCAGCGAAAGTGCCGTGGAGGAGATCGCGGGCCTGGTGAGCGCGCGGACGCGCAGGCTGCGGGTCTCGCACGCCTTCCACTCCCCGCTGATGGAGCCGATGCTCGCCGAATTCGAGCAGATCGTCTCCACCCTCACCTTCAACGAGCCGAGTATCCCTGTCGTCTCCAACGTGACGGGCCGCCCCGCCGAGCCGGGACTGCTCACCGACCCGGCGTACTGGGTGCGGCACGTCCGTGAAGCGGTGCGTTTCGCCGACGGCGTGGCCGCCTGCCAGGCGAACGTGTTCGTGGAGGTCGGCCCGGATGGGGTGCTGACCGGTCTGGCCCAGCAGAGCGTCGAGGACGGCGTCTTCGTCGCGACCGCGCGCAAGGACCGGGACGAGGTCCGGGCACTGGTCGAGGCACTCGGCCGACTCCACACCCACGGCGTCATGGTCGACTGGGACACCTACTTCGCCTCGGTGCCCGCCAGGCACGTCGAACTGCCCACCTACGCCTTCCAGCGCCGTCGCTACTGGCTCGACGCCACCGCTGAGGTCGCCTCCGGCGGCGGCCTGGTGGCGGTGGACCATCCGTTGCTGACGGCTGTCGTCCCGGCCCCCGGTTCCGGCACGCTCACGCTCATCGGCCGCCTGTCCCTGTCCGCGCAGCCGTGGCTGGCCGACCACCTCGTGGACGGCCAGGTGGTCGTACCGGGCGCGGCGCAGGTCGAGCTCGCGATACGCGCCGGGGACGAGACCGGCTGCCCGGTGCTCGACGAGCTCACCCTCCAGGCGCCCATGCTGCTGGACGAGGAGGGCAGCCTCCAGCTCCAGGTCGTGGTCGCGGGCGCCGACGATTCCGGCCGCCGACAGGTGACGATCCACTCGCGTGCCGGGGACACCGCGGACTGGCGGCAGAACGCCCAGGGCGTCCTCGCCCCGGCGTCCGCCGTCGCACCCGCCTTCGATCTCGCGCAGTGGCCGCCGCCCGGCGCCGAGGCTCTCGACGTCGACAACGTCTACGCCGACCTCACCGCGATCGGCATGGAGTACGGCGAGACGTTCCAGTGCCTCCAGGCCGCCTGGCGGCAGGACGGCGTCGTCTACGCCGAGATCGCCCTGCCGGAGCAGTCCGGCGCCGATGCCCGGCGGTTCGGGCTGCACCCGGCGCTGCTCGACGCCTCCCTGCACGCCATCCCCATGGCCGGATTCCTGCCCGAGGCGGAACCCGGCCGGCCGTACATCCCCTTCGCCTGGAACGACGTGACGCTGTACGCCGAGGGGGCGACCGCCCTGCGGGTTCGCATCACCCCGACGAGCGGCACAGGCGTGTTCGGCCTGGCGGTGGCGGACACCACGGGGACGGCCGTCGCGGAAGTCGGGTCGCTCATCCTCCGTCCTCGGTCCGCCGAGCAGTCGGCGGCGCGTCACAACTCCCTGTTCCAGCTGGACTGGATGCAGGCCGGTCGTACCGGACAGACGGATCTTTCGTACGCGCTCCTCGACGTGCCTTCGGACGACGCGCCCGTTCCCGAGGCGATCAGGCGCGCCACGAACGCGGTCCTCGCCGCCCTCCAGGCGGAACCGGGCGCGTCGCCGCTGGTCGTCGTCACGCGTGGCGCGGTGGTGGCGGTCGCGGGCGAGGTGCCGGATCTGGCACAGGCGGCGGTGTGGGGTCTGGTACGGGCGGCGCAGGCGGAACAGCCGGGCCGGTTCGTGCTGCTGGACCTGGACACCGAAACCTTCGACGAGGGCACGGTCGGCCGGGCGCTGGCCACGGGCGAGCCGCAGGTGGCGGTGCGGGACGGACAGTTCCTGATGCCGAGGCTGAGCCGGGTGGCCCAGCGCGCGGTTGCGGAACCGGTGCTTTCCGGCGACGCCGTTCCGGTGTTCGGTCCGGAGGGCACGGTGCTGGTCACCGGTGGCACCGGCGGCCTGGGCGCGCTCGTGGCCAGGCACCTGGTCGCCGCCCACGGGGTGCGGCACCTGCTGCTCGCCAGCCGTCGTGGCGCCGAGGCGCCCGGAGCGGCCGAGCTGGTGACGGAGCTGACCGAGCTGGGGGCCTCCGTGGAGGTGGCGGCCTGCGACGTCGGCGATCGAGAGGATCTGGCGCGGCTGGTCGCGTCGGTCCCGCTGACCGGTGTCGTGCACACGGCAGGCGTGCTGGACGACGGGATCGTCGGCTCTCTCACCCCGGAGCGCTTCGACGCGGTCCTGCGGCCGAAGGCCGACGCGGCCTGGTATCTCCACGAGCTGACCCGGGAGCTGGACCTGTCGGCGTTCGTGCTGTTCTCCTCGCTCTCCGGTGTGCTGGGCAGCGCGGGCCAGGGCAACTACGCCGCGGCCAACACCTTCCTGGACGCCCTCGCCGAGCGGCGCCGGGCGCAGGGGCTGCCGGCCACGTCGCTGGCCTGGGGTCTGTGGGCCTCGGGTGGCATGGCAGGCGACCTGACCGAATCCGACCTGCACCGCCTTGAGCGCGGCGGCATCACGCCGCTGCCCGTCGACGACGGTCTGGCCCTGTTCGACGTCGCGATCGACCACGAGCACGCCGTACTGGTCCCGGCCTCGCTGAACCTCCCGGCACTGCAGGCCCAGGCCCAAGCCGGAACCCTCCCCGCGGCCCTTCGCGGCCTGGTCCGCGTGCCCACCCGACGTGCCAGTACGACCGCGACGGATCCGACCGACCTGCTCCGGCTGGTGCGTACCCAGGCGGCGACGGTCCTCGGCTTCTCCGACACGGAGGCGGTCGAGTCGGCCAAGCGCTTCCAGGAGCTCGGCTTCGACTCCCTCACCGCGGTCGAGTTCCGCAACCAGCTCAGCACGGCGACCGGGCTGCGGCTCCCGGCCACGCTCATCTTCGACTACCCGACCGCTGAGGCGGTGGCGGACTACCTGGCCGGGGAGCTGGCCGGTGGTCAGGTCTCGCAGGCGGTCGTCGCGGATGTCTCGGTGGCTGACGAGCCGATCGCGATCGTGGGGATGGCCTGTCGGTTCCCGGGTGGGGTGTCCTCGCCGGAGGGATTGTGGGATCTGGTGTCGTCCGGTACGGACGCCATCGGGGACTTCCCGACCGATCGCGGCTGGGACCTGGCGAGGTTGTACGATCCGGACCCGGACAGCCGGGGTACCTCGTACTCCAGGCATGGTGGGTTCCTGTACGAGGCCGCCGAGTTCGATCCGGGCTTCTTCGGGATCTCGCCGCGTGAGGCGCTCGCGATGGATCCGCAGCAGCGGTTGCTGCTGGAGGCGTCGTGGGAGGCGGTCGAGCGGGCGGGTCTGGACCCGGTGGGGTTGCGTGGCAGCCGTACGGGTGTCTTCGCGGGTGTGATGTACCACGACTACGCGCCCCAGCTCTCGGACGCGCCGGGCGAGCTGGAAGGCCTGATCGGCACCGGCAGCTCGGGCAGCGTCGCCTCGGGCCGGGTGTCCTACACCCTGGGCCTGGAGGGTCCGGCGGTCACGGTGGACACGGCGTGTTCGTCGTCGCTGGTGGCGTTGCACTGGGCGGCGCAGTCGCTGCGCTCGGGCGAGTGCGACCTGGCCCTCGCGGGCGGCGTCACGGTGATGGCCACGCCGAATACCTTCGTCGAGTTCTCGCGGCAGCGTGGCCTGTCGGTGGACGGGCGCTGCAAGGCGTTCTCCGCGGAGGCCGACGGCACCGGCTGGGGAGAAGGCATCGGGGTGCTGCTGGTCGAGCGGCTCTCGGACGCCCGGCGCAACGGTCACCAGATTCTCGCGGTGGTGCGCGGTAGTGCGATCAACCAGGACGGTGCGAGCAATGGCCTGACCGCCCCGAACGGCCCCGCGCAGCAGCGGGTGATCCGCCAGGCCCTGGCGAACGCCGGTCTGTCGACCTCGGATGTGGACGTGGTCGAGGCGCATGGCACCGGGACCGTTCTGGGTGACCCGATCGAGGCGCAGGCGTTGCTGGCCACCTACGGTCAGGACCGTCCCGAGGACCGGCCGCTCTGGCTGGGGTCCATCAAGTCGAACATCGGTCACGCCCAGGCCGCCGCGGGTGTGGCCGGTGTGATCAAGATGGTGATGGCGCTGCGCAACGGTGTCATGCCGCGGACGCTGCACGCCGAGGAGCCCTCGCCGTACGTGGACTGGTCGGCGGGCTCAGTGGAGCTGCTGACAGAGGCGCGTGCGTGGGACATCGAGGACCGTCCGCGCCGCGCGGCCATCTCCTCCTTCGGGATCAGCGGCACGAACGCGCATGTGATCATCGAGCAGGGTCCGGCGGTGGAGCCGGAGCCTGTCGGCGCTGTCGAGCTGCCGGTGATGCCGTGGCTGTTGTCGGCCAAGTCTCCCGAGGCGTTGCGGGGTCAGGCTTCCCGGCTCGCGTCCTGGGTGGAGGAGCGGCCGGAGCTGGAGCCGGCCGATGTCGGCTGGTCGTTGGCGACGGGCCGGGCGTTGCTGGAGCAGCGCGCGGTCGTGGTTGGTGCCGACCGGGCGGAGTTGGTGGCGGGCCTGCGGGCTCTGGCCGACGGTACGGCGACGTTGGAAGCGGCCGGTGGCGGCAGGCTGGCGATGTTGTTCGCCGGTCAGGGCAGCCAGCGGGTGGGCATGGGCCGTGAGCTGGCCTCCGCCTTCCCGGTGTTCGCCGACGCCCTGGACGAGGTCTGCGCGCTGCTGCCCGGGTCGGTGCGTGAGGCGATGTTCTCCGATCCCGATGGTGTGCTGGCCGAGACGGGCACGACCCAGCCGGCCCTGTTCGCCTTCGAGGTGGCGCTGTATCGGCTGCTCACCTCGCTGGGGGTCACCCCGGACGTGCTCGTCGGGCACTCGGTAGGGGAGATCGCCGCTGCTCACGTGGCGGGTGTGCTGTCGCTGCCGGACGCGTGTGCCCTCGTCACGGCGCGGGCGCGGTTGATGCAGGCGTTGCCGGAGGGTGGGGCGATGCTGGCCATCGCCGCCCCCGAAGCGGAGATCCTTCCCCTGCTAGAGGGTCGCCAGGACGTCGGCATCGCGGCGGTGAACGGCCCGCAGGCCGTGGTCATCTCCGGCAGCGAAAGTGCCGTGGAGGAGATCGCCGCCCTGGTGAGCGCCCGGACGCGCAGGTTGCGCGTCTCGCACGCTTTCCATTCACCCTTGATGGAGCCGATGCTGGCGGAGTTCGAGCAGATCGTCTCCGCTCTGACCTTCGCCGAGCCGAGTATCCCTGTCGTCTCTAATGTGACGGGTCGTCT
>NZ_JBHMBS010000049.1:0-30269 GCF_042428775.1 Streptosporangium vulgare
CGGCCCCGGCCGGGTCGGCGCGCGCCGACCCGGCCGGGGCCGAGCGGGACCGGGCGCTGGCGCGCGCCGACGCCGAGGCGACCGGCCGCGCTCAGGCCCTGGCCGAGGCGGCCGAGGCGCGCACGCGGGCGGAACGAGCGGACAAGCAGGCGGCGGAGCTGGAGAGGCGGACGGCGCGCCGGATGGCCAAAGCCGAGGAACGAGCCGCCGAGAAGATCGCCGAGGCGGGGGAGCGCGCGGCGGCCAGGGTCGCCGAGGCCCTCGCCGAACGCGACGAGGCCCGCATGCGACTGGCCATGGAACAGATGCGCCTGACGGATCTGCGCGAGCAGATGGAGGCACTGCGCGCCGAGTCCGCCCAGCTCAGGGAACGCGCGATCACCGCTGAGCTACGGGCGGAGCCCGGCTGAGTCTCCGGGCTCGCGGGCCCCGCCGGGCCTCGGCCGAGGCGGAACCGGCGTGCGGCGTCCCGGGCCCGTCACGCCCCGGCGCCTCGTGCCGGTCACCGGCGGACGGCGCGGAGGGGGCGGTTCGGGGGGGAGCGGCAGCCGGGGGCGGTGCCTGCCCGGCCACAGAACGGCGACGGTGACGATCGCGGAGATCGTCAGCAGCACGCCCAGCAGAATTTCGAGAAGCGCGGTGGTCGGCATCGAGTCCTCCCTCGGCCTCGTTGTGGTCGTGTGACGACGAGGACGAAGGTCTTCCCACACCCTCGCGTCACGCGAGGGCCACCCCGCCGGGCCTCCCTGCGCTCGGGGGCCGTGATGACGATCAGGGTGTCGGACGGTGGGTACTCCCCTCCGTGTCAATTTCACTATCCGCGCAGCTCAGGCCATAGTCAAACGCCCCCGGAGTGCGGGCCGGCGCGGGAGCCCCCTAACCTGGTGGGACGAGGGGAGTACTTCCCAAGAGCCGATCCGGTCAGTACGGACGTTCCGCGACGTCCCCGGACGGCCGCCCGCAGGCGCAGGCGAAGGAGACCTCGAACAGCCAAGCGCGTTCGAGGAGGTTTTATGTCCGCCGAGGCGATCCTGCCGGTAGCCGATCTTGAAACGATCGGTTCACCACGACTGTGGACGATCACCGTGGCCGCCCTGATGGTCCTGCTGGCCGTGGACTTCATGCTGACCCGGCGCCCGCACGAGGTGCGGATGCGCGAGGCGGTGGGCTGGTCGGTCTTCTACCTGGCGCTGCCCCTGCTGTTCGGCGTCTACGTGTGGGGGGCCTTCGGGTCCAAGGTGGGGGTGGAGTTCTTCACCGGCTACGTGGTGGAGAAGTCACTGTCGGTCGACAACCTGTTCGTGTTCATGCTGCTGCTGTCGGCCTTCGCGGTCCCCGACGCGCTGGCCCAGCGCGTCCTGCTGTACGGCATCATCGGGGCCCTGGTGCTGCGCGCGATCTTCATAGCGCTCGGGGCGGCCGTCCTGCAGAGCGGCACCTGGGCGTTCCTGCTGTTCGGCGGAATACTGATCGTCACCGCCTGGAAGATCATCAAGGACGCGCTGAGCGGGCAGAAGCACGAGGTCGACATCTCCGCCATGCGCTCGGTCCGGCTGCTGCGGCGCTTCATGCCGGTCACCGACGCCTACCACGGCTCCCACCTGGTCGTCCGCGAGAACGGCCGCCGCGCCCTGACCCCGCTGGCGCTGGCCATCGTGGCCGTCTTCGCCACCGACATCGTCTTCGCCGTCGACTCGGTGCCCGCGGTGTACGGCGTGACCGAGGACCCCTTCCTCGTCTTCGCCACCAACGCCTTCGCGCTGCTGGGCCTGCGGGCGCTCTACTTCGTGCTCCTGGGCGTCCTGACGAAGCTGCGGCACCTGAACCACGGGCTCGGCGTCATCCTGGCCTTCATCGGGGCCAAGCTCGTCCTGCACTGGGCGCACGGCATCTGGACGTGGGTCCCGGAGATCCCCACGCTGATGTCGCTGGGGGTCATCGTCGTGGTCCTGGTCACCGTCACGATCACGAGCGTGTACGCCAACCGCCGCGACGAGAAGCCCTCCTCCCCGCCCGCCGGACCCGATCCCCGCTCGCGACCGGCGCCCTAGCGTTCCGCCGTCCCGGGGTCCCGCCGTCCCAGGACTCCGGGACGGCGGGGTCGGCGGTCGTGGCAGCGGCACGGCAGCGATGCGGAGATCGCGGAGATTTCCGATGACGAGCCCCCGGGGGCGTTCGGCCGATGGCGGCATCGCTCCGGGAGGAGCCCGTACGTCCGCGGCGGACGGCGAAAGGCGAAGACAGGGGCGAGAAAGACGAAGGCCAGGAGATCGGTCACTCCTTGCCACTTTCAACGTATAGCGCACCGGGGGGCTTGCGGCAAGACCCGGGTCGTGCTGCAGAATCATCGGCCGAGGCCAGGACCTGGGGAAATCAGGGGTCCGCGCAGTAAGCGCGCTTTGTCGGCATATAGGGCTCACAGGACGTCGAACCGCAGGTGGGACCCACCGCGCGGAGACGCGGGTGTGCGCGCCGCCGGACCGCGCGGAGCGGCTGGCCGGAACACGACGTTGTCGAATGGGGGGTTTCATGATCGACGTGATCATCGCCGGTGGCGGACCGACCGGCTTGATGCTGGCCGCCGAGTTGCGGCTGCACGGCGTGCACGTGATCGTGCTGGAGAAGGAGAAGGAGCCGACCGCGTACGTCCGTTCGCTCGGCCTGCACGTGCGCAGCATCGAGGTGATGGACCAGCGCGGCCTGCTGGAGCGGTTCCTCGCGCTCGGCCGGCAGCACCCGGTCGGCGGTTTCTTCGCCGCCATCACCAGCCCCTCGCCCGAGGGGCTGGACACCACGCATCCCTACGTCCTCGGCATCCCGCAGCCCACCACCGACCGCCTGCTCGCCGAGCGCGCCGTCGAGCTCGGCGCCGACCTCAGGCGTGGCCACGAACTGACCGGGCTGAGCCAGGACGAGCACGGGGTGACCGTCGAGCTGGCCGACGGCACCCGGCTGCGCTCGCGCTACCTCGTCGGCTGCGACGGCGGCCGCAGCACGGTGCGCAGGCTGCTCGGTGTCGGCTTCCCCGGCGAGCCCTCCAGAGCCGACACGCTGCTGGGCGAGATGGAGGTGACCGCGCCACCGGAGACGCTGGCCGCCGTGGTGGCCGAGGTCCGCAAGACCCACCTGCGGTTCGGCGTCGGCCCCTTCGGGGAGGGCGTGTACCGCGTCGTCGTGCCCGCCGAGGGAGTGGCCGAGGTCCGCTCGGTCCCGCCGACCCTTGAGGACTTCAAGCGGCAGTTGCGGGCCTTCGCCGGCACCGACTTCGGGGTGCACTCGCCGCGCTGGCTGTCCCGGTTCGGTGACGCCACCCGGCTGGCCGAGCGCTACCGGACCGGCCGGGTGCTGCTGGCCGGCGACGCGGCGCACATCCACCCGCCGACCGGCGGGCAGGGACTCAACCTCGGCATCCAGGACGCGTTCAACCTGGGGTGGAAGCTGGCCGCCGAGGTGAACGGCTGGGCACCGGAGGGGCTGCTGGACAGCTATCACACCGAACGGCACCCGGTCGCCGCCGACGTGCTGGACAACACCCGCGCGCAGATGGAGCTGATGTCCACCGAGCCGGGACCGCAGGCGGTGCGGCGGCTGCTGGCGGAGCTGATGAGATTCGAGGACGTGAACCGCCACCTGATCGAGAAGATCGTCGCGATCGGGATCCGCTACGACTTCGGCGAGGGGCACGCACTGCTCGGCCGGCGGATGCGGGACGTGACACTGAAGCGCGGCCGCCTCTACGAGCTGACGCGCGGCGGCCGCGGACTGCTGCTCGACCAGACCGGACGGCTCTCGGTGACGGGCTGGGCGGACCGGGTCGACCACGTCGTCGACGTCGGCGAGGAGCTGGACGTGCCCGCGGTGCTGCTGCGGCCGGACGGTCACGTGGCGTGGGTCGGTGAGGACCAGCGGGAGCTGCTCGACCGGCTGCCCAGGTGGTTCGGCGCCGCCGGCTGAGCGCGGGCACGGCCGGAAGGGGCGGGACCTGTTCGCGGCCGGGGCCGGCGCGTTCGTGACCGGGACCGGCGCGGCCAGGGGACGCCGCCCCGCCGGCCCCGGCTGGGCGGCGTCCCCTGAAGCGCGCTCGCCGTCGCCCTCGGTGCCGAACGGCCGCTCGGCCTGCGCGGCGAAACCGATGACGCCAGGTCTCCGCCCCCCGAGGCGTCGGTCGACCCCGCGGCTAGCAGGTGCCCCGGTTGTAGACCCGGAACGTGACGGCCCAGGACCCGACGTAGCTCGCCGAGCCGGGGGTCACGCAGAAGTAGCGGTTGCCGCCGATGAGGTAGGTCACGAAGATCCTCTCGTTGGCCGTGGTGCAGTTCTTGTACATCGCGGCACTCCCGTCCCGGTACATGCCGCAGGGGTTGGCCGCCACGGGGATTCGTACGCCGCCGGACGGGGTCTGCGCGGCGTGGGCCGGCTGGCCGATCAGCAGCGCCGCGCCGGCGGTCAGGACCGTGGCGGCGAGGGTCGCGGCGGGCCTGCGGTGTGCGTTCATGGTGGTCTCCGTCGTTCGGGTCGGTCACATGTGCCGACTTTTCGGGAAATCAGGTAAGGAAGTCCGCCGGGCTCCGGGCCGGATTCCCGCTCCCTCGCCTGATGAGGCGAGGCGGGGCTTCCGGCCCGGGCCCGTACCGGGACCGCCCGGCGGCTGCTCCTCGTCGTGGCTCACCGGTCGTGTCCGACCCGGTCACCGCGTCGAACGTCAGCCAAGCCGCCTCGCCGAGGCGTCCAACAGGGCCGCGGACGGACTCGTCCGGAA
Organism: Streptosporangium vulgare; assembly: GCF_042428775.1. Classification (NCBI taxonomy): domain Bacteria; kingdom Bacillati; phylum Actinomycetota; class Actinomycetes; order Streptosporangiales; family Streptosporangiaceae; genus Streptosporangium; species Streptosporangium vulgare. Next base: position 4,760 of record NZ_JBHMBS010000049.1, read on the forward strand.
TCGATCCACCGGGCAGCCGGGTTCGGACACGCGGGGCGACGGCTCGGACGCCGCCGGACATGACGGGGCCAGGACGGGCCGGGGAGCACGGCCGAGAGGAGCCGGGTTCGGCCTGGCCCGGCGGTGGCCCCCGCCGCGTTTCCGGCACCAGGGCCGGTGGGCCGACCCGGACCGCGTCGAGTTCGCCTGATTTCGCCCCTGCCCGCCCCCCGGCCGGGTGTCGGCGGTGACTCGTCTCAGGTGCCGTCGCCGGTGCGCGGGCCGTACCGGTGCAGCGCCTCGACCTCCTGGTAGGAGGGCACCTCGCCGGTGACCGGTTCGCCGCCGGCCACCGCGAGCGCCGTGGTGACGGCCGCGCGCAACGCCACCCGGAACAGCAGCGAGCCGTAACTGAGGCGGGCCACGCCCAGCCCGGCCAGCCGTCGCACCGGCACACCGGGCTGGACGAGCACGTTCAGCGGCACCCCCGCCCCGGCCACCAGCGCCTCGATGTCCCGCTCGGCACTCGCGCCCGGCACGAAGACCCCGTCGGCCCCCGCCTCCGCGTAGGCGCGGGCCCTCTCCAGCGCCTGAGCCCGGGCGTCGGGCAGCCCCAGCCAGAACGCGTCGGTGCGCGCGTTGAGGAACACCTCGGGAACCCGTCGCTTGACCACCGCGACCAGTCGCGTCTGTGCCGGGAGGCCGGCCAGGTGGTCCCCGCGCCCGTCTTCGAGGTTGACCCCCGCGACCCCCAGCCCCGCCAGCTCCGCCACCAGGTCGGCGACCTCGCCGGGTGCCTCGGCGAACCCCGCCTCGATGTCCACCGTCACCGGGATCCCCAGCCTCGTCGCCGTCCGTGCCAGCGTCAGCGTCTCCTCCCGCGTCGCCCGCCCGGCGTCCGGCTTGCCCGCCGCGGCCGCCACCCCCAGGCTCGTCGTCCCGATCGCGGCGAACCCCGCCCGCGCCAGGGCCGCCGCGGAGGCGTGATCCCACGCGCAGGGGAGCAGCAGCGGCTCGTCCGCGTGGTGCAGCGCCCTGAACCGCGCGAACGTCATCGGGTCGCCGCCTCGATCGTCCCGGCCGCCAGGGCCAGCGCGACCCGCCTGCCCGGGCAGGCGCGCGGTCCCGCCCCGAACGTCAGGTGCTCCGGTTCCTCTCCGGTACGCGCGAGGCCCGGGAGGCGGGCCGTCCCGGGGTCCTTACCGGCCGCCGCGACGTCGAGCACCACGGTCCTTCCACCGGGCGCCCTGCGGCGCAGCGTCCGGACCGGAGGATCATGGCGCAGCGTCTCGTCCAGCAGTTCCCGCACCGGCCACGCCCCGGTCGTGCGCGACCGCGCGAACCGTTCCGGTGCGGCGGCCAGGGCGGCGCTGACCAAGGCGGTCATCGGGCCGTACGCCTGGGCGAGCAGCCCCGCCACCACCGCCAGCCGCTCCGGAGCCGGGTCGCCCAGCAGGCGCGAGAGCCGCACCAGCCCTTCGTCGGCCGTGCCGGGACCCGCCTCATCGGGTCCCGGTCCGGGCAGGTAGGCCGGGGCGATCGCCGCGACGGCCTCCACGGCCTCGGGCCCGTCTTCGACCCGCACCCCCAGGGCGACGGCCAGGACCAGCACCGGGACCGCCTCCGGGGGACAGGGGAGAGGGCCGGTCCCTCGCGAGGCGAGCCGGAAGGCCTCGGCGCGCAGCGCGTCCGGGTCCAGTCCGGCCAGTACCGCCTCCACCTCGGCCCTGCGCTCGGCGTGCGCCGATCCCTCGGCGAAGCGGCCGACCGCTCCGCGCAGCCACGCCACGGTCGGCGCGAACGGCGGGCGCGGTACGGGGTCGACGGTGAACCGGGAGTCGGCCAGCACGGCCCGTATCTCGGCGGGACGGCTCAGGACCAGTGGATCGGATGTCATCGGTGCTCCTCGGGCGAAGGGGAGGCGCGGGGCCGCCACGCTCCGCGCCGGAGAGCGCGTGGTGCGGTGTCCCGCGGCTCGGCGATGCCCGAAGGCTAGACGCCGGACGCTTCGGCCCCTGTCGAAGCGTCCGTGCGAGACAGGCGGCGGCCATGACCTGGCCGCCCCTTACGTGCCGCCGCTGTTCGGCGACCTCGCCACGGGCTTTCCCGCCCGCTTCCCCGCTCGCTTTCCGCCCGCCTTCCCGTGGAGCGGGAGCTGGGGCGTGTTCCCGTCCGGCACCGTGCTTCCCGTCCGGCACCGTGCGCGCATCGCGCCCCGCGTGCCCGCCGGCATCCGAATCGGCGCGGGTTCTCGCCTCACCGTGCCGACGGGCGGAGTGACGAGGCGGCACGGGTGACGCAGGCCGAGGCGAAGGCGACGATGGCCGGGTGTGGGCGGCTGCCGTCTCCGGCCAGCTCCGGCTGGAAGAGGGTGGCCAGGAAGAACGGATGGCCCGGCAGCTCCAGGACCCGTACCAGCCCCGCCTCGTCGTGGCCGGTGAAGCGCAGCCCGGCCGCCTCCAGCGCGGGCACGTAGTCGGCGTTGAGCCCGAAGGCGCAGGAGTATCTCTCCACGGTCCTCTCGGCGCCGACGACCTTCTCGGCCAGCGATCCCGGCGTGAGCCGGACGGCGTCCTCGTGGCCCGCCAGCGAGCACGCCAGCGGGAGCAGCAGCAGGTCCTCGGCCCCCGGGTCGTTCTCGGCGTGCGCGACGGACAGGCCCAGCACGTTGCGCGCGTACTCCAGCAGGGTGTGCTGGAAGCCCCCGCAGGTGCCCAGGAACGGGATGCCGTGCTCGCGGGCGGTGCGGGCGGCGTCCACCGCGCCGGCCTCGCTGCGGTACGGGCTGCCGGGCACCATCCAGACGCCGTCGAACCCCTCAAGGCCGGTGGCCTCGGTGGTGGGGATCCAGTAGGCGTCCAGCGCCAGCCCGTCGCGCTCGCGCAGCGCCTCCAGCAGGACGGGGATGCGGGCGTGGGACCGGACGGAGGGTGACTTGTCGCCCACCAGGGCGATTCTCGCGGTGGTCATGCCTCGATCCTGGCCCCGGTACCCCGGTAAGCACCAACGATGATTACTGGTGGGCCGATAAGCGATACTGATGCACCGTGGACCCGCACCTGCTGCGCACGTTCGTCACCGTCGTCGACCGGCGGTCCTTCTCCGCCGCCGCCACCGAGCTCGGCTACACCCAGTCGGCGGTCTCGCAGCAGATCGCCGCGCTGGAGGCCGACCTGGGGCTGGAGCTGCTGCACCGCCGCCCGGTGGCGCCCACCCGGGCGGGGGAGCGCCTGCTGGAACACGCCGGACCGCTGCTGCTGCGCCACCGGGCCGCCCGCGCGGACGTGCTGCGCGCCGCGGCGGGACCGGCGGGGCGGCTCGCGGTGGCCGCCTCCCCGCTGGCCTGCACCCCGGGGATCGTGCGGAGCCTGCCCCCGGGATGCGGACTGCGCACCGTCGCCCGCGAGCGCGTCGCCGCCGAGGTCGCCTCGGGCGCGGCCGGTCTGGGCCTGGTCGACGGGATCGCCGCCCCCAGCGACCCGCTGCGGCTCCCCGACGTGGGACCGCTGTCGGGCTTCGGGATCACCGAGGAGGAGCTGGTGGTGGTCCTGCCCGAGGGCCACCCGCTCTCGCGCCGGCGCGGTCTGGACCTGGCCGATCTGACCGACGCCCTGTGGCTGCGGGCGCCGGTCGCCGTACCGGTGGAACGGCTGCGCGAGCTGGCCGGCGGGGGCGGGTTCCGCGCCGCGTCCCGCTACGACGGCGAGGACGTGCGCACGGTGCTGAACCTGGTCGCCGCCGGGCACGGGCTGGTCCTGCTGCCCGCGTCCGTGGCCGCCGAGGCGGCCGGGACCATCGGGGCGACCGGGGCGACCGGGGCGACCGGGGCGACCGGGGTGGCCGGGGCGGCGCGGGGGGTGCCGCTGAGCTCGCCGCGCGTGGTGCACCGGGTGGAGGCCCTGTACGCCGAGGCCGCCGGCCCGGCCGCCGCGCTCGCCGCTCAGCTGCGCCAGCCGCCCTCGTCCACCCCGCCGGGCACCGCCGCCTCCGGGTCGTAGGGGGTGCGGGTGAAGACGAAGGTGTTGAGGTCCAGGTGGCTGGGCGTGCCGTCGGGCCTGCGGACCACCCGCAGGGTCTCGCCCGCGTAGTAGCCGTCCAGCCCCAGCCAGGTCCCGTCGGCCTGGGCGGCGAACCGCGAGGCCCGTCCCGCGCCGCCGACCGGGTTGAGGGAGACCCCGCCCTCGGGCAGCAGCCGCAGCGCGTACGCGCTGGGTCCCCAGTACCACGGGCCGGTCAGCTCCAGCAGGCCCGCGGTGTCGGCGACGGGCTCCCACTCGTCGGGCAGGCGCGGCTCGTGCTGGTCGAGGATCGCCAGCAGGTCGGTCAGCAGGTTGCGGCTGACGCCCGCGGTGGAGTTGGCGGTGAACAGCACGCCGACCTTGTCGGACGGGTCGGCCCACACCGTGGCCAGGAAGCCCGGCATGGAGCCGGTGTGGCCGGCCAGGCGGCGGCCGCCCGCGCGGGCCAGCTGCAGGCCCAGGCCGTACCCGCCGGTCCAGGCGTCACCGTCGTCGACGGTCGCGGGCTCGCGCATCTCCGCCACGGTGTCCGGGGCGAGCACGCCCCCGGTGTCCCCGGCCACGAACGCCGCCCACCGGGCGAGGTCGGCGGGGGTGGACCACAGCTGCCCGGCCGGGGCCATGGAGACCGCGTCGTGCTCGGGTTCGGGCAGCAGCACGTCCGCCCAGGGGTGCACGGCGTAGCCGGTGGCGTGCGGGGCGCGCGGCCGCGCGGTGGTGTCGCGCATGCCCAGGGGCAGCAGGATCTCCTCCTGCACGGCCTGGGCCCAGTTCACGCCGCGGTGCCGGGCCACCAGCTCGCCCAGCAGGGCGAAACCCACGTTGGAGTAGTGGTAGCGGCGGCCGGGCCGGTGCTTGGCCGCCTCGGGGCCGAGCCCGGCGACGAGCTCGGCGACAGGCACGCCCGGGGTCCGCTCCCACCACTGCCCCGGGGACTCGGCGCTCAGCCCCGAGGTGTGCGACAGCAACTGGGCGATGGTCACCTCGCCGACCCGCAGGTCGGGGATGTGCTTGCCGACCGGGTCGAGCAGGTCGACCTTCCCCTCGTCGCGCAGGCGCATCACCACGGCGGCGACCAGGCTCTTGGTGATCGAGCCGATCCGGTACTGGGTGACGGGGGTGGGGGCGATCCCCTCCACCCGGCCCCGCGCGCCGAACCAGGCGAGCTCCCCGTCGCGCACCACCGCGGCGGTCAGCGAGGGCAGGCGTCCCTGGGCCTGCTCCACCGCGATCCTGCGCAGCAGCGCGCGAGCCGTACTCTCCAGAACCGGCGACATCAAATGGCTCCTCACCCGACACGAAAACCCAACCTGAAAAAGTGTCCCCAGGTTAGTGCCGTCCGAGCCGGGAGGGCATCGGCGGCGACCCGGCACGAAACCGGTCACCGAACCGGTCACCGAACCGGTCAGGAATCGAGAAGCGCCCGCCCCCGGGCCGCGCCTAGCGTGATCGCCATGGACATCACCGGTCACGCGACCTTCCTGCCGCACGACGACCCGGACGCCTCGCCGGCCTTCCACCGCGACGCTCTCGGCTTTAAGGTCCGCGGCGACGGCCGACCCGGCACCTTCACGCGCGTGCGGGCCGGGGGCGCCCAGGCCGCCCAGGAGCCGGCCCGGCAGCCGTACGGGGTCCGTGACCGCGCCTTCCGCCACCCCGCGGGCAACCTGACCAGGATCAACGAGATCCGCTGATCCGTCCGGCGACCACGGCCATGGCCCGGACGGACGGCCCGCATCGGCCGGACGGGTTTCGTGCCACCCCGGCCGGTGCCGCCGATCGGATGGACAGCGGGCCGTCGCCGCGACCGCGCCGACGAAGGACGAGCGGACGTACTGCTCGAAACTGGTTAGATCGAGCCAGGCGACGCCGAACACAGATGGAGACACGATGAGCATGACCCCGCGGACGGACGCGCAGTCGCCTGCGCCGCACGATGCCGACAGCCACGACCTGATCCGCGTGCACGGCGCGCGCGAGAACAACCTCAAGGACGTCAGCATCGAGATCCCGAAGCGCCGGCTGACGGTGTTCACCGGCGTCTCCGGCTCGGGCAAGAGCTCGCTGGTGTTCAGCACGATCGCCGCGGAGTCCCAGCGGCTGATCAACGAGACCTACAGCACCTTCGTGCAGGGCTTCATGCCGACGCTGGCGCGGCCCGAGGTCGACGTGCTCGAAGGGCTGACGACCGCGATCATCGTCGACCAGCAGCGGATGGGGGCCAACATCCGTTCCACGGTCGGCACGGCCACCGACGCCAACGCGATGCTGCGCATCCTCTTCAGCCGGCTCGGACAGCCGCACATCGGCTCGCCCAACGCGTTCTCCTTCAACGTCCCCACGGTCCGGGCGAGCGGTGCGATCACGGTCGAACGCGGCGCCCGCAAGACCGAGAAGGCGACCTTCACCCGCGTCGGCGGCATGTGCACGCGCTGCGAGGGCCAGGGCGCGGTCTCCGACATCGACCTCACCCAGCTCTACGACGACTCCAAGTCGCTCGCCGAGGGCGCGTTCACCATCCCGGGCTGGAAGTCGGACAGCTTCTGGACCGTACGGGTCTACGCCGAGTCGGGCTTCGTCGACCCGGACAAGCCGATCGGCAAGTACACCGAGAAGGAGCTGCACGACTTCCTCTACAAGGAGCCGGTCAAGGTGAAGGTCGACGGCGTCAACCTCACCTACGAGGGACTGATCCCGAAGATCCAGAAGTCGTTCCTGTCCAAGGACCGGGAGGCGATGCAGCCGCACATCCGGGCGTTCGTGGACCGGGCGGTCACCTTCACCACCTGCCCCGAGTGCGAGGGCACCCGGCTCAGCGAGGCGGCCAGGTCGTCGCGGATCGGCGGGATCAACATCGCCGACGCGTGCGCGATGCAGATCAGCGACCTCGCCGAATGGGTCCGTGGCCTCCGCGAGCCGTCGGTGGCGCCGCTGCTCGCCTCGCTGGGGCACACCCTCGACTCGTTCGTGGAGATCGGGCTGGGCTACCTCTCGCTCGACCGGTCCTCGGGCACGCTGTCGGGTGGTGAGGCGCAGCGCGTCAAGATGATCCGCCACCTCGGTTCCTCGCTCACCGACGTCACCTACGTCTTCGACGAGCCCACCGTCGGCCTGCACCCCCATGACATCCAGCGGATGAACGACCTGCTGCTGCGACTGCGGGACAAGGGCAACACGGTGCTCGTCGTGGAGCACAAGCCGGAGGCGATCGTGATCGCCGACCACGTCGTCGATCTCGGCCCCGGTGCCGGTACGGCGGGCGGCACCGTCTGCTTCGAGGGCACCGTCGAGGGGCTGCGGGCCAGCGGCACCATCACCGGCCGCCATCTCGACGACCGGGCCGCCCTCAAGGAGACGGTGCGAAAGCCCACCGGCACGCTGGAGATCCGCGGCGCGGCGAAGCACAACCTGCGCGACGTCGACGTCGACATCCCGCTCGGGGTGCTCACCGTCGTCACCGGCGTCGCCGGGTCCGGCAAGAGCTCGCTCGTGCACGGGTCGCTCCCCTCCGGCGCGGGTGTGGTGTCGATCGACCAGGGGGCGATCCGCGGCTCGCGACGGAGCAACCCGGCGACGTACACCGGGCTGCTCGACCCGATCCGCAAGGCGTTCGCGAAGGCCAACGGTGTGAAGCCGGCGCTGTTCAGCGCCAACTCCGAGGGTGCCTGCCCCGCCTGCAACGGCGCCGGCGTCATCTACACCGACCTGGGGATGATGGCCGGTGTCGCCACCACCTGCGAGGAGTGCGAGGGGAGGCGGTTCCAGGCGTCGGTGCTGGACCACCATCTCGGTGGGCGCGACATCAGCGAGGTGCTCGCGATGTCGGTGGTCGAGGCGGAGGAGTTCTTCGGCGCGGGGGAGGCCCGCACGCCGGCCGCGCACGCCGTCCTCGGCCGGCTCGCCGACGTCGGGCTCGGCTACCTCAGCCTCGGCCAGCCGCTCACCACGCTGTCCGGCGGCGAGCGGCAGCGGCTCAAGCTGGCCACCCACATGGCGGAGAAGGGCGGCGTCTACGTCCTCGACGAGCCGACCACCGGCCTCCACCTCGCCGACGTCGAGCAGCTGCTCGGCCTGCTGGACCGGCTCGTCGACTCCGGCAAGTCGGTCATCGTCATCGAGCACCACCAGGCGGTGATGGCGCACGCCGACTGGATCATCGACCTCGGCCCCGGCGCCGGCCACGACGGCGGCCGGATCGTCTTCACCGGCACCCCCGCCGACCTCGTCGCCGCCCGCTCCACCCTCACCGGCGAGCACCTCGCGGCCTACGTCGGCGCCTGAGCGGGGCCCTCGCGGACGCCGTGGGACGAGTTCCCTGAGCTGTTGGGACTCCCGGTGTGAAGCACGTGGGACGGCGGGGGCGCCGTCCCACGTGGCGAAAGGGGTGACCGGGCCGGTCAGGAATCGAGAAGCGGGGGTTACCGAGCCGCAACTAGCCTGGCCGTCATGGACATCACCATTCAGGCGACCTTCCTGCCGCAGGACGCCCCGGACGCCTCGCCGGCCTTCCACCGCGACGCTCTCGGCTTCGAGGTCCGCGGCGACGCGGGGTATGACGGGATGCGCTGGGTCACGGCCGGTCCCGCCGGGCGGCCCGGCACGTCCATGGTCCTGGTCACGGCGACGGCATGAGCGGCACCGCGCAGGCGCCGTCCGCACCGGTACCGGCATCGGCCGGGGCGGCGGGACGGCCGTCGGTTCCGGACCTGTCGCCGCCGGTCCGGATCACCGTCGCGATGGCCGCCGCCCGGCCACGGGCCGCCGTGGGCCGGACATGACCGCCCCCGCGGGGCCGCGCATCACGGCCATGACCTCCGAGCACGCCGCCCAGGTGCTGGCCATCTACCAGCTCGGCATCGACGAAGGCCAGGCCACCTTCGAGACCGCCGTCCCGACCTGGGAGCGGTTCGTGGCGGCCAAGCTGCCCGCCCACCGCCACGTCGCCGTCGACCAGGCCGCCGACACCGACGGCACCGGCGACGGCCGGGTGCTGGGCTGGGTCGCGGCGGTCGCGGTCTCCGACCGGTGCGCCTACGCCGGGGTGGTGGAGCACTCGGTCTACGTCCACCCCGCCGCCCGGGGCCGCGGCGTCGGCTCCGCGCTGCTCGCGGCTCTGATCGCCTCCACCGAGGCCGCCGGGATCTGGACGATCCAGTCCGGCGTCTTCCCCGAGAACACCGCCAGCCTCGCCCTGCACGCCCGCGCCGGTTTCCGGGTGATCGGCACCCGGGAGCGGATCGGCCGCCACCACGGCCTCTGGCGCGACGTCGTGCTGATCGAGCGACGCAGCCCGGTCATCTCCTGACAGGGCCACCGCCTGGGCGGGCCCTGTCAGGAGATGACCGGGCCCGCCCAGGTGGTGGCCCGGAACGGCTCACCGGCCGGGGGCGGTGGCCAGGTCGAGCCGGGGCGGGGGCGCGGCCGAGCCGGTCGGCCCGGCCGCGCGGGCCGGTGCCGTCGTCGCCGGGCTCTTCCGTCCGGCTGTCGCCCGGGGTGACGTGGCGCGCGCGTACTCACCGCCGTACTCACAGCCGGGCGTGAGCGGCCCGCCTCTCCCGCAGGACCGCCGCGCTCCGGTGGCACCACTCCCGGTTGCCCTGCTCGAAGGCGAGACCGCGCAGGCAGGTCAGGTAGGGGCCGACACGTTCACCGTGGCGCAGGAACTCCTCCTCACTCCTGTCGCCGCGCATCTGCCGCAGCAGCCCGCCGAACAGTTCGATCTTGGCGTCGGCGAAGGCGGCCCGTTCCATGAGCTGGGCGATCACCTCGCCGGTGTCGACGTGGTCGGCGGCCTGGACCTTGACGAGAAGGTCGTCGCGGATGAAGGAGGGCTTGCCGGCGGTCGCCGCGAACCGCTCCAGCTCGGCCAGACCGGTCTCGGTCACCCTGAACAGGCGCTTGTTGGGCCGGCTGTCCTGGACCACCTCCCGGCCGGAGACCAGCCCTTCCCTCTCCAGCTTGGCCAGCTCGGCGTACAGCTGCTGGGGCAGGGCATGCCAGAAGTTCGCCACGCCCGTGTCGAACGCCTTGGCCAGCTGGTATCCGCTGAGCTCCTCGTCCAGCAGTGCCGCCAGCACGGCGTGTCGCAACGTCATCGAGACGCCCCCATTCCCTCTTTCCCGGCGGATGCCTGCCATGATAGTCAATTAAGTGACTAATCACTTTGTTGACTATTGGGATGCAACCATGACCACCGCAGACCGCTTCCGGGCCGCCGTCGAGCGTCGCGACCTCACCGCTCTGGGTGACCTGTTCACCGACGACATCCGTTTCTACAGCCCGGTGAAGTTCACCCCCTTCGAGGGCAAGCCCATGGTCGTGGGGCTCTTCGGTGTCCTGTTGCGCACCTTCGAGGACGACTTCCGCTACATCGGGCACCTCGACGGCGCCGCCCAGACCAGCGCCGACGGTACCGAGGTCCCGTCGGTCGTCCTGCTGTTCCGGGCCACCGTGCGCGGCAAGCAGATCCACGGCATGGACCTCCTCCAGTTCGACCAGGACGGCCTGATCAAGGAGTTCACCGTGATGGTCCGCCCGCAGTCCGCGGTCCAGGCCCTGGGGGAGGCGGTCCTCGCCGGTCTCGTCGCCGACGGTCTCGCCCCGGCCCCCGCCCCGGCCTCGGCCGATCACTGAGCGCGCCCGCCGTCGCCGGCGTACGGCCCTCGGACCGCTTCACGGTCCCGCCGACCCGGCATCGGGCGCCCCCGACGCTCCCTGACCGGCGGGGAAACGGTTCAGAGCCAGGTGGTGCCGAGCCAGGCGGTCGCCGCGGCGGCCGCCAGGAGGGCGATGTTGAGTCCGATCTGCCGGACCTCGCCGCGGCTCAGATGGACCACGATGCCGCCGATCTGGATCAGGACGAGGCCGATCGCCGCGGCGATGGCGAGCCAGGGCGCGATCCCGGTGAGCGGCGGCAGGACCAGGCCGGCCGCGCCGAGGACTTCCAGGACCCCGATCAGGCGGACGATCGGCATGGGAACGGTGTCGACCCAGCCCATCATCGGCTGGAGCCGCTCCTGGCTCTGGGTGACCTTCTTGCCTCCGGCGTAGAGGTAGAAGGCGGCCAGGAGCGCCGCGACGATCCAATAGGAAATCTCCATGGAGGACACCTCGGGGGCTAGTGACGTGACGCCGGCCACGATGGTTACCAGGCGTAAGTAGCCCCATGATGCGTCACTATTGAAAGCCGTACAAAAGGCACACACGTGTGCGTTACCCACAGGGGATCGTCATGTCGGAGTACGAGCACACCTGCATGATCCGAGGAGACGGCGGGCGGACGATCCGCGCCATCCTCGACCGCATCTGCAACAAGTGGACGTTGCTGATCGTGGCGACCCTCGACCAGGGGAGGCTGCGCTTCACCGACCTGCACCAGCAGGTCCCCGGGATCTCCCAGCGCATGCTGACCCTGACGCTCCGGAACCTCGAACGCGACGGCCTGGTCTCCCGGACCGTGCACGCCGAGGTCCCGCCACGAGTCGAGTACGCGCTGACCCTCACCGGCAAGAGCCTCATCCCACCCGCGCTCGCCCTCGCCGGCTGGGCCATCGAGCACATCTCGCACATCGAGGCCAGCCGGGAGTCCTACCAGGCCCGGGACCCGAAACCGGCGACCCGGGACTGACGGCCCCACGGCCCGATGCCCCGCCCGCGGCCACCTCCCCCTGACGCTCCGGCGACGCCGACGTTCGCGGTCTTGATCGTGGTGACGCGGTTGTGGCCGGTCCCGCGGTCGCACGGCAGGCAGCGGTCAGCGCACCAGGCCCGGCACCACGTTTATCCCGTCCTGGCGGAGCGGGAACAGCTCCCTGCTCCGGCCCGTCCGCACGTCCACCGCGTAAACCACCGACGGCCTGTCCGGCCGCCCCGGGACGGCCAGCGCGGTCACCTCCGCGGGGTTCAGCCAGCCGCCGAGCTTCGACAGGTGGAGCCCCTCCCCGATGCCGGATACCAAGATACGGGTCTCCCCGCCGCCGCGCAGCGCGTCGAAGACGATGATCGAGCCGTCCTGTCGCATCGTCTGCCGCCGATTCCGGTCGGTGCTCCGCCCCAGCCTGGCGAGTGTCCTCCCGTCGGGCGCGAGGGCGCTGTAGTAGTACGTGAAGTCCTGGATGGTGATCGGCTTGTGGCCGAGCACCCACACCTGGCTGGTCATGTCGTACGGCTTGGCGAGCACGACGGGCCCGGACCCGTCCGACACGCTCACCGGCCACCAGCCGCGCTTGAGGTCGGTCACCGTTCCCCGTGCCATGTCCACCAGCTTGTTCGGCTCCCGCCGCCCGCCCCACCCCGACACGACGAACCGCAGCCCGCCGGGGGACAGCCGCAGGGCGAACTCGACCGCGAAGTCCTCCGCGGGCTGCTTCAGCGGCGCCTTCCACGTCCTGCCGCTCGCCAGGTCGCGCACCACGATCCGGCGATGCTCCGAGCTGTAGTAGGCGATCCTGCGGCCGTCCGCCGTGACCTCCAGCGGCCCCTTCTCGAACGCCTCGTCCAGCTCGTAGATATCGCCCCCGCCGGTCACGATCCGCCAGGCGCGCCTGGGACACGGATCTCCGATCATCGGGCACGACTGCCGGTACGCCTGCTCGACCGGCCCGACCCCCTTGGCGGGCAGCGGAGGCACCGTCGTCTTCGGCGGGGTGAGCACGACCGGGGGCGCGGGGCGTACCTGCTGGAGCAGTGTGACGCCACCGCCCGCGACCAGGCAGGTCACGGCGGCGGCCACCACGGCCAGGCGGGTCGCGCGCCTCCTGCGCGCACCCCGCACCGCCCGGTCCGCCAGGTCGACGGCGGGCGCCCGCTCGGCCAGCGCGTGCAGATCCTCACGAAGGATGTTCACCGGTACACCTCCTGGGGGGTGAGCGCGCGCAGTTTCGACAGCGCGTAGTTCGTCTGACTCTTGACGGTGCCGAGCGAGACGCCCATGAGCCGCGCGGTCTCGTGCTCGGAGCGGTCCTCGTAGAAGCGCAGCACGATCACCGCCCGCTGCTTCGGGGTGAGCTGGGCCAGCGTCTGGAGCAGGGCCAGACGGCGTACGGTCGCCTCGTCGTGCGGCTGCCCGGACTCGGCGAGTTCCGGCAGTTCGGCCCCGGGCAGCTCGACGTGCCTGCGCCGGCGCCAGGAGATGCTCTGGTTCACCAGGGCTCTGCGGGCGTACGCCTCGGGGTTGCCGCCCTTGGCGAGCTTGGCCCAGTGGGAGGCGACACGGGTGAGGACCGTCTGTAACAGGTCCTCGGCGAGATGGGCGTTCCCGGTGAGCAGGTACGCCGTCCGCATCAGCGATTGCTGGCGAGCGCGCACGAACTCATGGAACCCCTCGTAACGGTCCATGTATCGAAACAACTCCGCCGAGAGGCTCCAGGTTGGAACGTCAGCGTACTGAGCCGATCGTAGGTTTCGGGATTACCGGTGCCACGGGGCTGAGGTAGGCCAGGTGCGGGTCGGCGAAGAAGGCCCGGACGATGTCGGGACGCTTTCGCAGCCGGCGCGTGCCGCGGTGCGTGGCCGCGGCCGGCTCGTACTCACCGGCGACCGCCTGGCGTGCCACCCGGGCTTTCACGTCTCGTCGGCGAACACCACCGCCGCTCCCCGCGCAGGCCAGACGGCAGATCGCCGGGAAGGCCGCCGGGTCACGCCGCGGCACGGCGCAGGCCGGACACCCGTGCGGCCTTCCCTCGCCGTACTCCTTCCCCCTGCCCGTGCTGCCTTCCCTCGCCATGCCCTTCCCCTGCCGTGCTCCCTTTCTCGCCGTGCTCCGCGACGCGCGGCGATTGCGGTTGCGATGCGCGTCGGCGCACGCGTACTCTTCCGGCAACGCATTGACGGAGACGAGTAGTCACCGGATCAGGGCAGGCAGGAGAGAGCCGCCGGCAGCTGCGAAGGCGGCCCTGTCCCCGGTGACGAAGACCCTCCCGAGTGCGGGGAGAAACGGCGTCCGCGCCCAATGCCCCGCCGGCCGGCCCCCGTCACCGGGCCCATCGAGGCCGCCGTCGTCACGGCGGTGAAAGTGCGGTGGCACCGCGAGTTCCCTTCTCGCCCGCACTCCCAAGGGATCACCACTCACTGCCAAGAGGTTTGTGATGATCTCCTCATCCACGACTGTCCTGCCCGCCGGCAGAACCCTGGCCTCGGAGCTCCCGCGGCGAATCGGCCGGCAGGTGACCGTCCAGGGCTGGCTCCATCGCCGGCGAACCCTGAAATCCGTGGTCTTCCTCGTCCTGAGAGACCGCTCCGGCCTGGTCCAGGCCGTGGTCACCGGCCCCGAGGCCATGACCGCGGCCGGCGGCCACCCCGAAGAGACGGTCCTGCAGATCACCGGGACCGTGACCGCCAACCCCCAGGCCCCCGGCGGAGCCGAGGTGACCTCCCCGGTGGTGACCGCCCTGTCGGGACCGGCCGAGGCCCCGCCGTTCGACCTCTACCGTCCCTCGGTGCCGGCCACCCTGCCGACCATCCTCGACCACGCCCCGGTCACCCTGCGCCATCCGCTGCTGCGGGCGCCCCACGCCATCTCCGCGGTCTCGGTGGCGGGTTTCCGCGCGACGCTGGACGCGCTCGGCTTCACCGAGATCCACACCCCCAAGGTGGTGGCCTCGGCGACCGAGTCCGGCGCCAACGTCTTCGGGATCGACTGGTTCGGCACCCGCGCCTACCTCGCCCAGTCGCCGCAGTTCTTCAAGCAGGCCATGGTCGGCGTCTTCGAGCGCGTCTACGAGACCGGACCGGTCTTCCGGGCCGAGCCCCACGACACCGCGCGGCACCTGGCCCAGTACACCTCGCTGGACGCCGAGCTCGGCTTCGTCACCGACCACCGGGACGTGATGGCCGTGTTGCGCGAGGTCCTCGCGGGCATGACGGCCGCCGTCGGGCGGCACGCGGGCGAGGAGTGCGCGCTGCTGGGCGTCGACCTGCCCGACGTCCCGGAACGGATCCCGGAGATCCACTTCGCCGAGGCCCAGGAGCTCCTGGCCGCCCACACCGACGAGGACCCGCGAGGCGAGCCGGACCTCGCCCCGGCCCACGAACGCTGGCTGTCGCGATGGGCGCTGCGCGAGCACGGCAGCGAGTTCCTGTTCGTCACCGGCTACCCGATGTCCAAACGTCCCTTCTACACCCACCCCGAGCCGGGCAGGCCGGAGTACTCCAACAGCTTCGACCTGCTCTTTCGCGGCCTGGAGCTCGTCACCGGCGGCCAGCGCCTGCACCGCCACGACGACTATCTCGCGGCCCTGGCGGCTCGCGGGGAGTCGCCGGAGCCGTACGCCGGCTATCTCGCCGCCTTCCGGCACGGGATGCCCCCGCACGGTGGCTTCGCCCTCGGCCTGGAGCGGTGGACCACCCGGCTGACCGGCGCCGACAACATCCGCCGCGCCACCCTGTTCCCCCGTGACCTCCACCGGCTGACCCCGTGACGCCACCGGGTGCGGCCCGTTCCGGGACACCACCGGAACGGGCCGCACCCGGCCGGTCGTCACGACAGCATGTCGCTCGCGTAGCGGGCGTACACGGCGGCGCAGCGGCGCATGGCGGCCTCGTCGACGTACTCGTCGGGGCCGTGCGAGACGTCCAGGCGGCCCGCCCCGTAGCCGAAGGCGGGGATGCCGAGCTGGGCGTACCAGCGGGTCTCCAGGATGCCCGCGCACATCTCGAACCGGGCGGGCGCTCCCTCGACGTCGCCGACGACGCGGGCGAGCGCGACGGCCGCGGGATGGTCTCGCCCGGTGCCGGCGGAGGGCTGCAGCTGGGTCGTGCGGATCGACACGTCGGCGCCGATCTCGCGGGCGGCCTCCTCGACGAGGCCGGTCAGGCGTTTGAGCTCGCCCTCCAGGTCCTCTTCGGGGTTGTAGCGGCCGTCGACGGTGAAGAAGGCCGAGCCGGGCACGACGTTGAAGTTGGAGCCGGCGCCGGACAGGCCGCCGACGACGACCATGCTGCCGCGCGCGTCGCCGGCGTTCATCGGGAGGCCGGTGTGCCGCCCGGCCATCTCGGCGGCGTACCGCTCGACGGGACGGGCGATGTGCAGCATCTGCTGGAAGGCGTTGACGCCGAGGTTCGCCTGCCCGACGTGGGCCTCGCGGCCCCGGATGTCGACGCGGACGGAGACGGCGCCGCGGGCGGCGTTCCAGATGGCGCCACCGCTGGGTTCGGCGGTGACCATGGCCAGCGCGGCCGGGTCGATCAGCCCGGCGGCGCGCAGGTGACCGGCGCCCACGACGCTGCCGGTCTCCTCGTCGCACACCAGGTGCACGACGATCCGCCCGTCGCCGAGCAGTCCCAGCTCCCTGGCGGCCGCGGCGCCGTAGAGCATGCTGACGATGCCGCCCTTCATGTCCGCCGTGCCCCGGCCGATGATCTTCCCGTCGCGGCGTACGGCCGTGAACTGCCCGCGGTCCTGGGCGGGCACCACGTCGAAGTGGCCGTGGAAGTAGACGAGCCCGTCACCGTCGCCCGCGGTGCCGCGTACGAGGCACGGCTCTTCGAGCTCGCCGGACGGGTCGGCGAGTTCGATGATCTCGGGGGAGAGGCCGAGACGGTCCATCGCCTCGCGCAGCACCCGCGCGCAACGGCCCAGCGCGAGGCCGGGCGGGTTCTCGGAGCCGACGGCCACGAGGCGTTCGAGAAGCCCCGCCATCTCCTCGGCCCGTTCGTCCAGCCAGGCCCCGACCTGTGCGGCATGGTTCGTCATGGGTTTCGCCTCTCGCCGGACGGTGTCATGGTGCCGCCTTCTCCGGAGCCGCGCCTTTCCGGAGCCAGCGGACGGGTATGGACGGGTATGGACGGGTACGGATAGGCGCGGGGGAAAGCGGGCGTTCATGCCCCGAAACGCAATTGGTGTAATTCTAGGTCGAAATCAACCTCATATGGTTTCCAGTTCTGGCTGTAAAGTCGCGACGTGAGCAATGAATACACACTGGACGCCATTGATCGCGAAATTTTGTCTCACCTTCGCCGGGACGGCCGGTTGACCAATGTCCGGGTCCAGCCGAGATATCGGGAAAACCGGCCATGAGTCGATCTTGACGCCAGTTTCCCCAGGCAGACGTACGGTCAGCGGTCAACCGTGATCAGTTTGAGGGCGTCTTCCTTGTCCTTGTCGGACGGCAAGCTGTACCGCCGGGTGGTCTCCAGGCGGGCATGGCCAAGGATCTCGGCAACCAGGACCAGGTCGGCCTTGCCGCGGACCAGCGTGGTGGCGAGCGTGTGGCGCAGGACGTGCGCCGTGGTGGGATCATCCAGCCCAGCGTTCTGAGCGATCTCGGCGATGATGCCGCCGGCGGCGCGGGCGCTCAGCCGTCCGCCCTTGGCGTTGAGAAATAGGGCACGGTTGTCGTCGGCGCGGGGCCAGTTGGGGCGCTCATCGAGCCAGAGCTGCAGCTCGGTGCGGAGTTTGGGGTGGATGTCGACCTCGCGGAACTTGCCGCCTTTGCCGTACAGGCGCAGCCTGCCCTTGCGGGCCGACATCTGGATGTCGTCGACGTCGAGGCGGACGACCTCGCTGATGCGGGCGCCGGCGTAGTACGGGATCAGCGCGATGCACCGGTCCCGGGGCGACAGATGCGCCTCCACGGCGCGTAGCCAGCGGATGCGGGAGCGTTCCTCCAGGACGCGGGGCGCGTTCTTGGGCAGGTCTTCGCGGGCGATGTCGGCCTTGCCCAGGCCCCGGCGGGTGTAGAAGTCGTCCAGGGCGGTGAGGGCGGAGTTGACGTAGACGCGGCTGCGTTTGGCGGGGCCGTCGCGCAGCAGCCACATCCGGTAGTCGCGCACGGCCCAGTCCCGCGCCTGCCGATCGGAGAGAGGGTCGGCGGTGTAGGTGGCGGCGTGGTCGGCCAGCCAGGCCAGGTACATGCGCACGCGGGAGCGGTAGGTGCGCCGGGTCTCGGCCGTCAGTGGCGCGCGCTCCAGCGTGGCGGCGTACTCGTCGAGGATGACGTCATATGCGGGCGGCAGCCTGGTCGGTCGGGCGCCCGGACGGGGCTTCGTAATCTCGGAAGCGGATCCGGGCTTCTGGAGAGATCCGGGTTGCGTAATCTCGGAAGTCACATCTGGGAGTGTACTTCCGAGATGGCGTCAATCTCGGAAGTACGGCGGATTCGTCCGGCGATTAATGCAGTGAGACTCGTAGTCCGGGAATGATCACGCAGTGCGGGATCACGGGTTGTGGAAGGTGACTTCGGGGTTGGCCGGGGTGGGGGCGTCGAGCAGGGGTTGTTTCGTGCCCTTGAGGTGCTGGTCGAAGAAGGCCGCGACGTAGGAGCGGGTGAGCGCTATCCCACGTTCGGCGGCGATGGTGTCGGGGGACGGCGTGCCGATTTTGCTCTTCGGGATGGCCAAGTCGGTGAAACTGTCGTGCTCGGCTTGGGCGACGGTGAGCCAGCGCTTCCAGCCGTGCAGAGCCTGCCAGGTGTTGTCCCAGGTGTGGTCCTTGCTGGGGCTGTGGTCACTCTGGCTGCCCATCAGCAGGAAGGGACGCTTGCCGAGGCCGGTGGCGGGGAGGGTTGCGTTGATGGTGCCGTCGAGGTTGATCCCGGCCTTGACCCGTGTGTCGGTCAGCATGGTGGCGGAGGCGGCGTCGCCGCCGAGTGAGTGGCCGGCCATGCCGATGCGCCTGGGATTGATCAGGTTGGCGCGTTTCCAGGCTGGGTGGCGGCCGGTCAGCCGGTCCAGGACGAAGGAGATGTCCTTAGCGCGGTTCTTGGTGATGGTGGCCTTGCCGCCCTCGGGGGGTTTGGGCTGGTCGCACAGGGGTGCGCAGGTGAGCAGGCCGACGCCGGGGAAGGTTGTGCCGGAGGATTCGTAGGCGTGGTCGATCGCCGCGACGACGTAGCCGCGGCTGGCCAGGTCCTCGGCGAGGGAGGTGAGGCTGGCGCGGGGCAGGCCGAGGCCGGGTGAGACCACCACCAGCGGGTGGCGGCCGTTCTTGGGGCTCGTGCCGGTGTGGGCGTAGGTGCGGATACCGCTGATGATCTTAGCGGGCAGGTTGGTGCCAGGGGCCTTGCGTTGCAGGAAGGACGTGGCCTCTTCGGGAGTCATGTAGGGGGCTGGGTCGCCGGCGGCGGAGCGGGCGGGGTAGTACATCGAGACCATGAGCCGGCGTGGGCCTGATTCCGGTACCCAGGGGTCGTTGCGGCTCTTGTCGACCAGGTACAGGATGTCGCGGCCGACCGGATCGGGACCGGTGGGGCGAGGCAGTTCCAGCCGGAGGGTGGCCGGCGACGTGGTGGCGGCGAGGCTGGGTTGCGTGGCCAATGCGGTCGTCGTGGCGCAGGCCGTGGCGGACAGGGTGAGGCAGGCCGTCAGCGGAACGGCCAGCAGGCGCGGGGACATCAGAGTGTTCATCGATTCCTTTCGAACGTGGTCAGACATCGCGGCGGCGCACGACGAGCAGGGTGAGGACGGCGGCGGCCAGCGGCCACAGCGCGAAGACGGCCCAAGAGCCGGCCACCGTGGGCAGGGCGGGGTCGTCGCGGAGTTGGGGCAGGCCCAGGCAGGTGCGCCAGACGTAGAAGGGGACCAGGGCATAGAGGTCGTTGAGCCACTGGTGGACGGTCGGCCGGAAGAAGGTCGGCACGATGACCAGTACGGCGCAGACGGCGACGACGGCGGCCGCGGTGTGCCGCAGCAGCGCGCCGACTCCCATGCCGACCAGCCCGGACACCGGAGCGAGCAGCGCGTTGGCGGCCAGCACGCGCAGTACGCCGGGGTCACCGAGCGAGACGGCGACGCCGCGGCCGGACAGGATGGCCTGGCTGACGCCGAAGGTGGCCGCCGAGACGAGGGCACCGGTTGCGAGCATGACGCCGCTGACGACGGCGAGCTTGGCGGCCACGACGCGGTGCCGGGCCGGGACGGCGCTCAGGGTGGTGCGGATGAGGCCGGTGGCGTACTCGCCGACGATCGTCAGCGCGCCCAGGCTGCCCGCGCCGATCATGAGCATGGTGGCAGACAGTCCGCTGAACGCCTCGGTCAACGGGCTGAACCTGGCCTTCTCCATCGCCGGGAAGCCGGGCCAGCCGTGGTAGGCCTCCAGGCTGCTTTGGACGGCGAAGGTGACGATGGCCAACGTGCCGAGGCCGAGCAGCCAGCGGGTGGAGCGCAGCGACCACAACTTGGTCCACTCGGCGGCCAGCAGATCGATCATCGCCGATCACCAGCCGGAGACGTCGCTCGGTAGTCGGCGCTCTCGGCGGTCAGCTCCATGAACGCCTGCTCCAGCGAGGCGGCACGCGGGGCGAGCTCGTACAGCAGGATGCGCCGCTCGTAGGCGAGTTCGCCGATGCGGGCGGCGCTCAGCCCGGTGACGGTCAGGCCTGCGCCTTCGTCCTGCCGTACGTGGGCTCCTGCGTGGGCGAGGACGGCGGCGAGTTCGGCGGGGTCGGGCGTGCGTACGGTGACCGACGCGCCGGTGCCTCGGGCGGCGAACTCGGTCAGGCTCTCAGCGGCGATCAGTTCGCCGCGGCCGATGACGATGAGCCGGTCGGCGGTGTGCTCCATCTCGCTCATCAGGTGGCTGGAGACGAGCACGGTGCGTCCTTCGCCGGCCAGGCGCCGGAACAGGCCGCGTACCCAGCGCACCCCTTCGGGGTCCAGTCCGTTGACGGGCTCGTCGAACAGCAGCACCGGCGCGTCTCCGAGCAGGGCGGCGGCGATGCCGAGCCGCTGCCGCATGCCCAGGGAGAACCCGGCCACTCGGCGGCGGGCCACGCTCTCCAGCCCCACGTCCCGCAGCACCTCACCCACCCGGCAGCGCGGCAGGCCGTTGCTGCGGGCCAGCGCGGACAGGTGCGCCGCGGCGCTGCGCCCGCCGTGCACGTCGCTGGCGTCCAGCAGCGCTCCGGCGTGCCGCAGGCCGGCACGATGCCGGGCGAACGGGCGGCCGTCGATGGTGGCGCTGCCGCTGGTGGGCCGGTTCAGCCCGAGGATCATCCGCATCGTGGTGCTCTTGCCGGCGCCGTTCGGGCCGAGGAACCCGGTGACGTAGCCCGGCCGCACGGTGAAGGTCAGGCCGTTGACTGCCGTCACCTCGCCGTAGCGCTTGGTCAGTTGGTTGACTTCGATCACCCGCCCAACGGTGTCGCAGACCGGGCAGGCGTGACATCTGGCTGTGGGCCGGTTCCGGGCGGCGGGGGTGGCCTGCGGGCATAGGCCGGCAGGCCGATGCCCGCAGCGGAAACCGATGACTACGATCGACCGGGTGCGCGATGAAATGCCCAGGCCACCCTTGACCCAGCGGCTGCCGCATGGTGTGCGGACGGTGCTCACCTGGTGTGCCGTCGTGGCCTTCCTGCCGCTGCTGTACGCCGTGACGCTGGCCGATGACGAGAGTCTGTTGCCCGTGGGTGCGATGCACGCGGGTTTCGCCGCCGCGTTGGCGTTTCCCCTGGTGTGGGCCCGGCGGCGGCCGTGTGCGGTGCTGGCGGTGCTGCTGGCCGAACTGCTCGTGGCCGTGGCGTTGGCGCAGCCCGCGGAGCGGGTCTGGCCGCTGGTGCCGGTGGCCGATCTCCTGGTCTGTTTCATCACGGCCACCCGTTCACGCCGTACCGGCCTGGCCGCGGCGGCTACCACGTTGATCGTCCAGGAGGCGGCCTGGCACGTGGTTCTGTTGACTCAGGGGTTGCGCGTCTTCGCGTCGGGCTTCCTCGCGCTGTCGGTCCTGCTCGGCCTGGGCGTCGTGGTCGCCTGGACGGCGGGCACGGCGCTGCGGCAACGACGCGAGTACGGCCGGGCGCTGCGTGCGCAGGCCGAGCTTCAGGCGGTCACGGCCGACAGGCTACGCATCGCGCGCGAGCTGCACGACATGGTCGCGCACAGCATCGGCGTCATCGCCATCCAGGCCGGTGCGGGCGCGCGGGTGATCGACAGCCGGCCGGAGCAGGCGCGGGACGCGCTCGCCGCGATCGAGGCCGCCGGCCGGCAGACCCTGCAGGGACTCCGGCACATGCTCGGCGTGCTCCGTGAGCCCCCCACCGCATCGGAGCCGGAACCGGCGCCCTTGTCGGGGCTGGCAGACCTCGACCGGCTCGCCGAGACGACCACGGCCGTCGGCGTCCGCGTGGACGTGCGCCGCCAGGGGAAGCCACGCGGGCTGCCCCCAGCCATGGACCGGTGCGCCTTCCGCATCGTCCAGGAGTCGGTGACCAACGTCGTCCGCCACGCCGACGCCCGCCACTGCCAGGTCGTCCTCGACTACGCGCCCGACGAACTACGCGTCGACATCACCGACGACGGACGCGGCACCGCCACCACTGCGGCCTCACCCGGCAGCGGGTACGGGATCGCCGGCATGCGCGAGAGAGCCGCTCTCCTGGACGGCCGTCTCAGCGCCGGACCACGCCCAGAGGGCGGTTTCCGCGTCACCGCCACCCTCCCGCTACCAAGTCCTACCTCAGCGCGGGGGCGCGCCCAGACCGCTCACGTGGAGGCACCTTGACCATCCGCGTCGTGCTCGCCGACGACCAGCCGCTGATCCGCGCCGGTCTGCGCATGGTCATCGATGGCACTCCTGACGTCGTTGTCGCCGGGGAGGCCGGGACGGGAGCCCAGGCCATCCAGCTCACCCGGCAGCTACGTCCCGATGTGGTCGTGATGGACATCCGCATGCCTGGCATGGATGGCATCGAGGCCACCCAGACCATCACCACCGAATCGCCGGCCACCCGCGTGATCATGCTCACGACGTTCGACGACAACGGCAACGTCTACGCCTCGCTGCGGGCCGGGGCGAGCGGGTTTCTGGTCAAGGACATGGCGCTGGAGGATATTCTGTCCGCCGTCCACGTGGTCGCAGCGGGCGACGCCCTGATCGCACCCAGCGTCACCCGCCGCCTCATCGCCGAGTTCGCCAGCCGCCCCGAACCTCGCCCGCGGCCGCGCGAGTTGGCGGGCGTCACCGCGCGAGAACGCGAGGTGCTGACCCTGGCCGCGCGCGGCCTGTCCAACGCCGAGGTCGCCGCCCACCTGCACATCAGCCTCGGCACCGCCAAAGCCCACATCGCCAGTCTGCTCACCAAACTCGGCGCCCGCGACCGCGTCCAGCTCGTCATCGCCGCCTACGACGCCGGTCTGGTATCCCCGCTCCATGACGATCGATAACGAGAAGCGCGCCGGCCCAGCCCCGTCAACCACTGTCTGGCAACTTGGCGGCTACCCCGGCAACGGCGCCTCTCAGGCAGCATCGGTCTCCTCCCCAAGCTCGAGGTTGACATCCATGTCCTCCAGCGGTGCGTTCAGGTCGTAGACGTAGTCGCCGAAGCGGCGCACGTTGTCCTCCTGATAGGGGGACATGATGGCCACGTCGGCGCGCTGCACCGTCTCGCCCTCGCTGCGCAGCCGGTTGAGCACCAGCGACATGTCCAGCGTGGTCTGGTACATGACCAGGTCGGCGACCAGGGTGTTGAACTTGATCGCCTTTTCCTGTTCTTCCGGGTCGTTCTCGGCGATCACTCCGTTGTTGCCGAACCCGATCCACTTGGAGAAGTTGTTGTAGGACTCGATCATGTTGGTGGCCCGGGTGATGTTCTCCCGCAGCGTGGCGTCGGAGACGTAACGAAGAAGCACCATGGTGCGGATCACGCGGCCCAGCTCGCGGAAGGCGCGGTAGATCTTGTTGCGCTTGGAGTCGTGCCGCAGCCGCCGCAACAGCGTGATCGACGACAACTCGCCTTCGCGGATGGAGATGGCCACCTTCATCAGGTCCTGCCAGTGAGCCTCGATCAGCTGCCAGTTGATCGGCTCGCCGAACAGCGCATCGATGTGCCGGTAGCGGACGCCGGGCTCGGGCCGGCGGAAGGTCAGGTCCCGGAAATTGCGGATGCGCGGCAGCAGCTCGAACCCGAACAAGTGCGCTAATCCAAAGACAGGGAACGACTGGCCTCGCGTATCGGCGTGAATCTCCTTGGGGGCCGCCTCGCTCTCCTGCTCCAGCAGCCCCTCGATGATGTAGACCGCCTCCCACACCCCGCACGGCACAAATCTGGAAAAGAGCGCGATGTAATTGTCGGCGATGTGGTGGTAAGCGACGCCGCCGTAGCCCCCGTACCGGATGTGGAACTCGGCGATCAGATCGTCCACGTAGATGTCGTACTTGGTGCCGTCGGCGGCCACCGCGTTGCCCTCTCCCCACAACCGGGGCAGATCCAGGCGCAGATAGGCGTTGACCACGTCGGCGATCGCCTTGTTCAAGCTGGCCAGCGTGACGTGCTTGCGCACCGTGTAGGACAGCTCGTGGGCGCTGATGCGGCCGCCCAGATGCCGGGCGGCCTGGGCGGCGCCCAGGTTGCAGCCGTAGGCGAAGGCCACCAGCAGGTAGCGCTCCAGCGGGTCGGCCAGCTTGGCCTGCGACCCCGACAGCGGCCCGAAGCGGCGGAACCAGCGCAGATGCCGCGTGGTCCGGGTCAGAATCTCCAGCAGGGAGCGTTCCGGCAGCCGGCCCTTGACGGCCGTGGCCAGCTTGAGCGCCTCGGCGCTGTGCCCTGCTGACTTGCGCGCCTTGAGCGAGGGCCCGCCCTGCTCGTCGATGAGCAGGTCGGCGTTGTCCGGATAGCCCGCGTCCACGGCCGCGGCCACGCCCTTCATCCGCATCTTCAACTGCTCCACGAACTCCGAGGCCGTCGTGGGCAGGCCCACCTCGGCACAGTACTCGGCCAGGTGCGGCTGGCAGTCCTCCCGTCTGAGCAACTGGGACTGCCAGTTGGCGTAGGCCTCCGAGCCGACCGCCGCCACATCGCCGCGCACCAGCTCGTCCGCCAGGCAGGAGAACACGCAGATCTCGAAATGCCGGCGCACCACCTTGCCGGGGCGGCGCTTGTCGGTGATCACCTTCTGCCAGGCCTCCGGCGCGAAGGACACGTCCACGTGCTTGCGCACCGTGACTGTGGAGATCTCGCCGGTCGTCTCATCGACGACGTCTTCCTCGACCGTGTACTCATCGCCGATGAGCTCGCTGGTGCGGGTGGCGTTGGCGCGCACGAACTCCAGCGCCTCCAGCAGCCTGCGGTCCGCTCTGGTCGGCTCCAGCACCAGCACGCCGGCCAGACGCAGCAGCAGCCCACGATGGGAGCGATGGAAGCGGTCCAGCAGCGGCAGGTAGTTGTCGCCGTGGAAGGGGCCAGCGCCTCGTGCTCGGCCACCAGGTCGGCCAGGCCGCCGTTGCTCTCGATCGTCTCCAGCACCGCCCGTCCGGTCTCGTGCCGGCGCCGCACCGCCGTCCACGGGTTCGGCGCGTTCCGAGCCGCCAGGTCGACCTCCTTGGCCACGCTCAGCAGATCCCCCAGCACCGCCAGCATCCGCTCGTTGCGCTGACGCTGCTCGGCGCGAATGGTCTCCAGCAGCTCGCGGGCCTTGTTGTGCATGGTGTTCATCCGCTTGCACAGCATGGTCACCAGGTCATCGCGGGCGCGTATCCGGGCCTGGTTTGACATCCTCTCCGCCCTAAAGGACGGAGATTCCCGCCTGCCGCGTGGGCTTCGGGTGGGTTACTGCTTCGCCGCGCTGCGCCGGGACAAGTCCCG
>NZ_JBHMBS010000005.1:0-63100 GCF_042428775.1 Streptosporangium vulgare
TCACGACCGGGACGTGAACGCGGCCAGAAACATTCTCGCGGCCGGGCTGGTCGAGAGGTAAAACGCCTGCGGAGGGCCGGTAAGACCGGCCCCGGAGGCTTCCGGGGAGGCACGGCCCGATGAAACAGGAAACCCCTGGGGCGACCCCGGGAATCCCCTCCCTGCAGGGAGAGGAGAAGGTCAACCAGGTAAGAGAACGACGAGGATGAAAGACGTCGAGGGGGACGCCTCAAGTGTCCAGCTGGATCATCATGATCGTTTCGGTGGCCGCCGCCGTCGTGGCGGTGGAGGTGGTACGACGGGTGCTGCGCTCGCGGCTGATCGGCGAGAAATGGGTTCTCGCCGGTCCGCTCGTGCGCCGCTGCACCTGGCCTGGGTTCGCCACGGCCGCCGTGGCGACGGCCCACACCATCTACGAGCCGAACATGGCGACGGTCTCGGTCGGTCAGGGGATCGATCGCGGCCTCAGCCTGGCGATGATCGGGTGCGCCACCTGGCTCGTCATCCAGGCCGCCTACGCGGTCACCGACGTGGTACTGGACCGTCTGATCACCGTCGAGGGCGAGGGCAACCGCAGGGCCCGGCGCATCCGCACCCAGATCACCCTGGTCCGCCGGGTCGCCTCCGCAGTGATCATCGTGGTCGCGCTGGGCGCGATGCTCTTCACCTTCCCGCAGGTGCGGGCGCTCGGCGCCGGGCTGCTGGCCTCGGCCGGGATCGCCGGGGTCGTCGTCGGTATCGCCGCCCAGTCGACCCTGGGCAACATGCTCGCCGGGCTCCAGCTGGCCTTCAGTGACGCGCTCCGCCTGGACGACGTCGTCGTGGTGAAGGGCGAGTGGGGCCGGATCGAGGAGCTCAGCCTGACCTACGTGGTGCTGCGGCTGTGGGACGAGCGGCGGCTCGTCCTGCCGGTCTCCTACTTCACGGCCAACCCGTTCGAGAACTGGACCCGGCACAGCAGCCGGGTGATCGGCCACGTAATGTTCCGGGTCGACTGGTCGGTGCCGGTGGACGAGCTGCGCGCCGAGCTCTACCGGGCCCTGCGCGAGCACCCGCTCTGGGACCAGAAGGACTGGACCCTCCAGATCACCGACACCCTTCCCAACGGGCTGCTGGAACTGCGCGCCCTGATGAGCGCCGCCGACTCCGCCAGCGCCTGGGATCTCAAGTGCGACATGCGCGAGCACATGGTGGCCTTCGTCCGCGACAAGTATCCCGAGGCGCTGCCCCGCTTCCGGGTCGAGACCCCGCCCCCGTCCGCGACCGTCCCCGGGACGCTCACCGGGCTCATGGGCGCGGGCCTGATGTCGCGGGGGCTGGGTGGCGACTCCGGCGAGAAGGACGGTGTCCGCGAGCGGGGCGACGACCGGCCGGAACCGGTCTGAGGCCGAAGCCGAGATTGAGGCGACTGGCTGAGGCGGCGGGTTGAGGTGACGGGCTCGCTCGCCAGGTGCGGGGGATCCGCTCGGTTCGCGGGGCACGCCGGTTCGCGGGATCCGTGCGGCTCGGAGGCCCGTCTGCCCGTTCGTGAGGCACGCCCGTCCGCTCGGGAAGCGCGCCCGTTCGCAAGGCGCGTCCGGGGCCGTCCGCGGCGTTCGGCGGGCCGCTCCCCGGAGTCTCAGGCCCCGCAGTCGCAGCCACACCCGTCGCACTTGCCGCAGCACTTGCAGCAGTCGCAGCACCCGTCACACCCGTCGCAGCCGCAGCTGTCGCACCCTCTCAGGTAGCAGCGCTCGTCCCAGGCGCCGTGCCTCCGGGAGCTCCACCGGGGCCGCCAGAGTCCGCAGGTCAGCAGGGTCCCCACCCCGGCGGCGGACTTGCGGACGAATCCGGGCCGCTCGTAGGAGTGGCCCGCCTCCCCGGGACGGGACGGCGTCTCGTGGTCGTGTCCTCCGGGGTAGTGCTCTTCGGGAGATCCGGGAGAGTGCTCTCCGGGGGCGTGGTCGTGTCCCGCCGGGAGGTGGTCCCGCTCCCCGCGCCGCTCCCCGTGCGAGCGCGCGCACGCCTCACGGGCGGGACCGTGATCCTGGCCGGGGGCGTGGCGGAACGTCCTGTCCACCGCCCGCCGCACCTCGGTGCCCAGCAGCACGTCCACCAGGTGCCGGTCGGCCAGTTCCAGCTCCAGCAGCGCGAGCTCCAGGCCGTGCGCGGCGTCGTCGCACAGCCGCCGCGCCTCCCGCGTGGAGGTGCCGGTGGCGGTCAGCGGGTTGAACGCCCCCCGGGCGGCGTCCTCCTCCCGGTCCTCCACGGCGTCCAGCAGGTGGGCGATCCGGCCGAAGAACCGGCCCGCCTCGGCCAGCGCCGCCGCGTTGTCCGGGATGCCCGCGAGCGTCGCGGTGTACGCGAACGCGGCGGCGACGGCCTCCTCGGTGGGACCGGTCAGCTCCAGCAGCGTCACTCCCCGGCCGCGCTCCAGCTCGATCTGGCGTTCGGCCGTCGAGGCCAGCGAGGCGGTGTCGAACCCGATCCCGGCCCCCATCCGGGCCCCCGCGGCCTCCCAGCGGGCCGCCAGCATCCTGCGCGCCGCGCCGGTGCCCGGAGCGGAGTCGCCGTCGGCCACGTGGTCGCGCAGCTTGCCCGCCGCGAGGACGAGCGACACCGTGGCCGCGAGCCGTACGCCCGCGGCCCGCGTGTCCACCACGTCCGCCGGCCGGAACCCGCGCAGCGCGCAGGGTCCGGCGGTCCGGTGCGGGGAGCCCGCCGGGCCCTGCGCCTCGGCGAGCACCGAGATGATCAGACCGTCGTAGTTGGTGGCCAGCCGGGCCGCGTGCCCCTGCCCGTCCCTGAGGGTCAGGCACAGCCCGCACAGATGCGCCATCCAGGCCCGGTGCAGCGTCGGGCAGGAGTGCTCGCCACAGGGGCGGATGATGCCGAACATGCGATCTCTCATACTCGGGGGTCTGCCCGGGAGACCGGGGAGGGTGAGTCGTGCGACGTACCGGGAGAATCTATCCCCTACAGATCAAGAAGTCGCGCGGTGCGGTCACCGTCATCCCCGAACGACGCTCGCGGTCAGTCGGACATGACCTCGTAGAGGTTTCCCGTCTCGTCCGCGAAGAACAGGCCACGCGGGCGGAGCGGGTGGTCGATTCTCCCGTTGTCGCGCTGGGCGGGGTGGTTGCCGTAGGGCACCTCGCGCTCCCTGAGCCGGGCGAGGATGCCGTCGAAGGTGGCCGGGTCGACGTCGAAGGCCAGGTGGTGGCCCTCGGACGCCTCCACGGTCATGAAGTCGAGGGTGAGGGATTCGTTCACCCGGACCGGGGCGAAGTGGCCGTGCGCCCCGGCCGGGGGCAGGCACTCCAGGCCCATGACGCCGGCGAAGAAGTCGGCCGCCCGCCGTCTGTCGAGCGCGGGCACGATGGTGTGGTTCAGCGTGACGGTCACGACGGGTCTTCTTCCGATGGGGGACGGGTCAGGGCGCCGTGCACGAACACGTCGACGAGGTCGGCGCTCGGCTCGGGCTCGCCCTCCGGCCGCCGGGCGGAGGAGAACACCATCGCGAGGAAGAGCGCGGCGAGACGGTCCGGAGGCAGCCGCAGGGAGTCGCGCTCGGGCTCGAACAGCTCGGCCAGCGCCGTGCGGGTGTCCTTGAACGAGGACTCCCGATCAAGCCGGGGCGCCCCCTCCGCGCCGCGCCCGGGAGATCTCACGGCGGGGCGTTCGAGGGGGCGGCCGGAGGCGTGCAGCGCGGAGATGACGGTGCCGATCCGCGCCATGTGCGCCCGCATGCCCTCGGCGGCCTCGACGAGGCGATCGATCAGCGGCTGGTCGAGCGGGATCGCCGCGAGTTGTTCCAGCACGTGGTCGGGGCGGAGTGCCTCGGCCATGCAGGCGTCGAGCAACTCGTCCTTGTCGGCGAACACCCGGAAGATCGTGGCCTCGCCGATGCCGGCGGCCCTGGCGATCTGGCCGGTCGTCACGGCGGCACCGTTCTCGGCGACCAGGGGGAGGGCGGCCGCCACGATCATCTGGCGGCGCCGCTCAGGACTCATGCCCGGCGCGCGTCGCCGGGCGGGTGGGGTTTCCATGCGCTCATTCTGCGGAGTGAGTACTCACTCCGTCAACGCGTTTTTGTGACCCACGGCCTCCGCGAGGGGGCGGGGCGCGCTCGGCCGAACGTTTCTCCGGTGCGTTCGGTGCGTTCGGGGGAGATCCGGGGCCCCGCGCTCGGGCCCGGCCGCCCGGGAGGGAGTGTTCCGGCCCCGCCGTGACGGCGGGGCCGGAAACCGGCGGGGGCGAAGCCGGGGCGGAACCGGGGGAACCGGCGCGGGACCGGGGTGGCGTTCGGCGACGCGGGTCCCTCCGGTGTTCGGCGATCAGACCCGGGTCGGCATTCGGAGGTCAGGCCAGGGTCAGCGTTCGACGATCTCGTTCTTGCCGATGACGACGATGCCGCCGCTGGTCACCGCGAAGCGGCTGCGGTCGTACTCCAGGTCGAAGCCGATCCTGGCGCCGTCCGGGATGATCACGTTCTTGTCGACGATGGCCTTGCGGACGATCGCGCCCCGGCCCACCTTCACGTTGCCCATCAGGACCGAGTCCTCGACCTGGGAGTGGGAGTGCAGCACCACGCCGGGGGAGAGGATGGAGCGCTCCGCCAGCCCGCCGGAGACGATCGCGCCCGCCGAGACGAGGGAGTCGATCGCCCTGCCCACCCGGTCGCCGTCGTTGTGCACGAACTTGGCCGGGGGAAGCGGGTCGTGACCGGTGTAGATGGGCCACCGGCTGTTGTAGAGGTTGAAGACCGGGTGCGCCGAGATGAGGTCCATATGGGCCTCGTAGTAGGCGTCGAGCGTCCCGACGTCCCTCCAGTAGCCCCGGTCGCGCTCGGTGGAGCCGGGCACGATGTTGTCGGCGAAGTCGTAGACCTCCGCGCTGCCCGACTTCACCATCATCGGGATGATGTTGCCGCCCAGGTCGTGCTTGCTCGTCGGGTCGAGCGCGTCCTCCCTGAGCGCGTCGATCATCGACTGGGTCTTGAAGACGTAGTTGCCCATCGACGCGTACACCTGGTCGGGCGCGTCAGGCAGGCCCACCGCGTCCTTCGGCTTCTCGCGGAAGGCGACGATCCGCCGCCCGGCCGGGTCGGCCTCGATGACCCCGAACTGGTCGGCGAGCGAGAGCGGCTGCCGGATCGCGGCCACCGTCACCTCCGCCCCGGACTCTATGTGCTGCTCGACCATCTGCCGGGGGTCCATCCGGTAGATGTGGTCGGCGCCGAACACGATGACGTGGTCGGGCATCTCGTCGTAGATCAGGTTCAGGTTCTGGAACAGCGCGTCGGCCGAGCCGGAGAACCAGTGCGGCCCGAGGCGCTGCTGGGCGGGAACCGGCGTGACGTAGTTGCCGAGCATCGCCGACAGGCGCCATGTCCGGGAGATGTGCCGGTCGAGACTGTGGTTCTTGTACTGCGTCAGCACGACGATCTGGAGGTAGTGACCGTTGGCGAGATTGGACAGTACGAAGTCGACGAGCCGGTATATCCCCCCGAAAGGCACCGCAGGCTTCGCTCGATCAGCTGTCAGAGGCATCAGCCTCTTACCTTCTCCACCGGCGAGCACGATCGCGAGGACTCTCATAGGTGGACCTTAACCTGATGAACAGGGATGAAACACTAGGCTGATCGCATGCGAGTGGATCTGCTGACCCGTGAATATCCCCCCGACGTCTACGGAGGGGCGGGAGTTCACGTCGAATACCTCGCCCGGGAGCTGCGCAGGCTCGCCGACACCCGGGTCCGTTGTTTCGGAGCGTCACGGCCGGAGGAGGGCGTCGCGGCCTACCGGGTGCCCGGCGGCCTGGAGACGGCCAACGCCGCGCTCCAGGTGCTCGGGGTCGACCTGGAGATGGCCGCCGGATGCGAGGGCGCCGACCTGGTCCACAGCCACACCTGGTACGCCAACTTCGCCGGCCACGTCGCCAAGATGCTGTACGGGACGCCCCACGTGGTGACCACGCACAGCCTGGAGCCGCTGCGGCCGTGGAAGGCCGAGCAGCTGGGCGGCGGTTACACGCTGTCGTCGTGGGCCGAGCGCGGCGCGCTGGCCACCGCCGACGCGATCATCGCGGTCTCCGAGGGGATGCGCCGCGACGTGCTGGCGAGCTATCCGGAGATCTCGCCGGAGAGGGTCACAGTGATCCACAACGGGATCGACACCGGCGAGTACGCCCCCGACCGGGACACCGACGTCCTGGAGCGGCACGGCATCGACCCGAGCAGGCCGTACGTCGTCTTCGTGGGCCGCATCACCCGTCAGAAGGGTCTCGTCCACCTGCTCCACGCGGCCCGAGACTTCCACCCCGACGCCCAGCTGGTGCTCTGCGCGGGCGCGCCCGACACGCCCGAGATCGCCGCCGAGGTGACCGCGCTCGTGCGCGGGCTCGACCGCGAGGGCGTCGTCTGGATCTCGGAGATGCTTCCCCGCCCCGAGGTGATCCAGATCCTCACCCACGCGACCGTGTTCGTCTGCCCCTCCGTCTACGAGCCGATGGGCATCGTCAACCTGGAGGCGATGGCCTGCGAGACCGCCGTCGTGGCCACCGCGACCGGCGGCATCCCCGAGGTCGTCGCCGACGGCTCGACCGGCCTGCTGGTCCCGATCGAGCAGGCCGCCGACGGCACCCCGCACGACCCCGACGCCTTCGCCGCCGGCCTCGCCGGGCGGGTCAACCGGTTGCTGGCCGACCCCGCGCTCGCGACCCGGATGGGCGAGGCCGGACGGATCCGCGCGGTGGAGCACTTCTCCTGGGAGCGCATCGCCGAGCGGACGATGGATCTCTATCGGCGGGTCGCCGCCGGGGAGGCGCCGGTCTCCTGACGGTTTCGGCTTCCGCGGATCTCTCCGAGAGGGGGTTCCTAGGCGGTGATGAAGTGCAGGATCACGTTGTGCACGTGGTGCGCCTTGTTGTCGCCCCGGAACTCCACCTCGTAGGTGTGGGTGCCCACGTGGATGGCGATGGCGCCCGAGGAGAAGAACGATCCCGCGATCGACTTGTTGCTCACCACGCTCACCGCCGAGACCTTGTTGTAGGGGATGCTCGTGATGGCGATCTTCTTGCCGACGAACGACTTGTCCTGCACGATCACACGCCTGTCGGTGAGTCCCAGGAAGCCGGTGCCCGTGCCGATGGCGTCGTAGACGGCGATGATCTGCTCGCCGGGCATCAGACCGCTCTCGATCTGCTGGTACTGCTCCTTGCGGTCGTACACAACCTGCGCCATGACGCTCGCAATCTCTATGGGGTTCTGTGTCCTTGTAAAACGAACGTCCGGGAGGCCGGGTTCCTGGGCGGGTAAGGTCGGCCCGTGAACTTTCAGATGAGGATCACCGATCGTCACGGTGGGGTCAGCGCCGATCCGTACGGCAGCCGCAACCTGGGGGGCATGTGCGGCGACGAGCCGGACGCGGTCGCGGCGAACAGGGCCAGGACGGCCGCCGAGTTCGGCCTGGAGCAGGTCGTGTTCATGCGGCAGGTCCACAGCGCCGACGTCCGATACGTCAGGGAGCCGTTCGGCGACGACCCGCCGCCGCTGGACGGGGTCTGCACCGACGTGCCCGGTCTCGGCCTGGCCGCGCTCTGCGCCGACTGCGCGCCGGTCCTGCTGGCCGAGCCGGAGGCCGGACTGGTCGGTGCCGCGCACTCGGGGCGGGTCGGCACCATGTCCGGCGTGGTCACGGCCCTGGTCGAGGAGATGGCCGGGCGCGGCGCGGACCCGGCGAGGATGACCGCCCTGATCGGCCCGATGGCCTGCGGCACCTGCTACGAGGTCCCCGCCGAGATGCGCGACGAGGTCGCGGTGCTGCTTCCCGAGGCGTGGTCGATCACCCGCCAGGACACCCCGGCCCTCGACCTGCGGGCCGCGATCACCTCGCAGCTGGGCAAGGCGGGCGTCGGGGAGATCACCCACGACACCCGCTGCACCATCGAGAGCGCCGACCTGTTCTCCCACCGCGGGGAGGGGACGACCGGCAGGTTCGCGGGCTACGTCTGGCTGGAGCCCTGAGCCGCCCCTGTCCCTGTCCCCGCCCCTCGCCGGGCCCGGCCGCGCCGGTTCCCGGTCACGGCGGGAGCCCGCCGGTCGGTGCGGCGCCGGTCACGACGTGATCCGCTCCAGCACGACCACGGGGATCTCCCGGTCGGTCTTCTTGGTGTACTCGTCGTAGGCGGGCCAGGCCGCGGTCATGATCGACCACAGCTCCGGCTTCTCCTCGGGCGTGGCGGTGCGGGCCCTCGCCCTGAAGCGGTCACCCAGCACCTGCACCTCGACCTCGGGGTTCTCCCGCAGGTTGAGGTACCACAGCGGCGGCTGGTCGGAGCCCCCCTTGGAGGCCACGACGAGAAGGTCGTCGCCGTGGCGCTGGTAGATGAGCGGGGTGGTCCGCGGCTCGCCGGACTTGCGGCCGATGGTGGTGAGGAGCAGGGCGGTGGTGCCCTGCCACTCGTGTCCCTCGGCGCCGTTGGTCGCTATGTATCGGTCGACGTGCTCTTTTCCGAACAGCATGATCTATCTCCTCTGACAGCTACGCGAGTCATTACCCGTCAGAGGAGATAGATCACACGGGGGCGCTCAATCCGCCGACAGGATGCTCCCGTAGGCGCGGGCGGCCAGGTCCGCGATCAGATCGTGCGCCCCGAGGAAATCGGCGCACTCGGCCCCGATCTCCTCGGCCGCCGCGCTCGCGAGCCCGGGGGGCGCCTCGGGGCCCAGGACGCAGGGGGACAGGGCGATGCGCTGGGCGCCGATGCCGCGCAGCCGCTCGGCCGCGTCGGCCACGGCGGGCGCGCTGTCGAGGGAGGCGACCAGGACGGGCAGGGTGAGCCGCGAGGCCAGCAACACCGCCGTCGGCTGGGCCTCGGCCGCCGCTTTCTCGCCGCCGACGGTGGCGAGGATGACCGCGTCGACCGGGCTGGAGACGTTGAGCAGCCGCATCCGGTCGGCCCGCGCCAGGCTTCTCTCCGACAGCCGGATGTGCAGCGCCTCGGCGAGCAGCGGGTGCGGCCCCAGGGGTTCGGTGACCGTCACCGAGACCCTGCTGGAGGCGACGGCCTCGGCGATCAGCCGGTCCGCGACCGGGTGCGGGCCGGTCAGCAGCGGCACCACGACGGCGGCCGTGGCGTCCTCCGGACGTTCCCTGGCCGCGGCTTCCAGCTCGGAGGTCAGCTCCTTGCCGTCCTCGCCGAGCGCGGCCAGGCGAACCTGGATCTGTGGGTTGTCCCCCCGTATGAGGGCCGCGAGCTCCGCGGCCGTGCCGGAGGCGTCGCCGAGCGCGGCCAGCACCAGCGCGGGCGCCTCGGGCGGGAGCTGGGCGGGCACCGGCCTGCGGTGTCTTCCGGAGGGCCGCACCGGGCGCCCTCGTACGGGGAGGATGGGACTTTCGCTCACATGCGCGGACTCTAGGGCCATTTGACACTTCCCGTGACCGGAAACGGCAGCATTCCCGTCACAACATTCTGAAAAGGGGGACGCGGGGGCGGGTTCTCCCTTGTCCGCGACCGGTTCACGACAGGTACGCGGCAGATGCGCGACGGGTTCACGGCCGGTGCGCGAGGGGCGCGCGGCCGGTCCATGGCAGGTACGCGGCGGGTGTGCGAGGCGCGTGCGGCCGGTTCACGGCGGGTGTGCGGGAGGGCGCGCGGCCGGTCCATGGTCGGTGTGCGAGGGGCGCGGTCGGTCCATGGCGGGAACGCGGCGGCGTGCGGCCGGTTCACGGCCGGTCCGGGGCCGGGAGACCTCCCCGGTCAGACGTCACGGTGGCCCTCCCACTCGTCTTCCAGCGCCGAGTGCACGACGGAGTCGCGCCAGGCCCCGCGGGCCCGTACGTGATGCCTGATCCTGCCCTCCTCGACCATTCCGGCGACCAGCATCGCCAGTTGCGCGGCGGTGTTGGCGGGGGAGCGGGCGCCCCAGATGCGGTGCAGGCGCAGATCGCGGAAGCCGAACGTGAGGATCAGCCGGATCAGGTCGGTGCCGATGCCCCGGCCCCAGTGGTCGGGACGGAGCCCGAGGCCGATCTCGGCGCTGTGCGGGTGGTCGGCCTCGATGTGCAGCCGGGCGACGCCGAAGGCCTCGCCGCCGTCGAGGTCGGTCACCGCCAGCACGTAGAGACGCCGGGGCTCGGCCTCCGAGCTCTTGATCGCCTCGATGACCATCTCTTCGACCTCCTCGCGGGTGCGGGGGTCGAACGGCAGGTGCTCGGTGGCCGTCGGATCACCGTAGACGGCATGCAGGGCGTCCACGTCGTCGATGGTGATCTCCCTGAGCCGGAGCCTCTTGCCCGAGAACTCAACGTGGCGCATGCGCAGACGTTAACGTCTCGGAGGTTCTACGGCTAGAGATCTTTCCGGTAAGCGGACATACCATCATTTTAGTGATCTTATATGTACGACTCCGGATGTGCCCAGGCGTGGAGATGCCTGTGCCCGGACTCAGGCGAACCCGGTCCCGCGTGCGGGAGCCGGGGTCACCCGAGTCCGGGACGTACCGGTCGTCCCGGAGCCGGAGATCCGCGGGGAAAACGGCGTCGGGGGAAGGGGTCACTTCGCCGGGACGACGATGTCGGAGTTGCCCGGGGCGTAGACGGTGATGCCCTCAGGGAGGGCGTTCAGCTTGTCGATCTCGACGCAGGCACGGCACTTCCGGTAGCTCTCCTGCAGCTGCTTGTTCGCCTCGGCCTCGCCCTTGGCCAGCGCGACCGACGCCTTCGCGTCCGCCTCGGCCTGCCTGATCTTCGCCTCGGCCTCGACGTCGGCCTGCGACGCCTTCGCCTTCGCCTCGGCGATCCCCGCCTGGGCGACCTGGGTCTTGTTCACCGCGGCCTGGATCTCGGGCGGCAGCGTCACCCGGACCAGCGTGAACCGCAGGCCGGTGAAGAAACGGCCGCCGAGCAGCTGCTCCAGGTCGCGCTCCAGGAGCTGGTTGATGCCGTTCTGGGCGCGGATGATGGAGGCGTTGCTGTCGATGACGGCGGGGAGGGCCTTCTTGTTCGAGGTCGTCTGCACCAGCGAGCAGGAGGAGAGCAGCTCGGCGCACTCGGCGGCGCCGATCTGGCTGCGCAGGGCGTTGTAGATCACCGGTCGCACGGACTGGATGAAGAACGCGTTCCATCCCTCGTCCCCGTCCCAGGCGGAGCGCAGCTCGCCGTCCTGGCCCAGGTAGGTGCGGGTGCCGTACCGGTCGTCGAAGCGCTTGAGCGTCTCCTGGTCGAGGTTGAGCGTGAAGTAGAGGGTGCCCTCGATGCCGAGGTTCACCCCGTCGGAGCTCGGCACGGTCACCTCGTCCACGCCGCTGGAGCTGGCCCGCTTGGCGTCGGTGGTGATGGTGTAGATCCGCTGCTGGGCCGGGTAGGAGTGCACCGACGACCACAGGCCGACCCAGGTGAGCCCGGAGTCGGGCGGGATGACCTGCCGGATCCCGGTGTCGTCCAGCGGGCCGCCGTCCCTGACGACGGCCACCTGGCCGGGTTCGGTGCGTTCGAAGCCGCCTCCGACGCCGATCAGGACGATCACCGCGATGACCGCGAACACCACGGCGGCGACGCTTTTTCCGATGGGCATGTCGATCCTCCTCTGGGCGGGCACCGGAGGGCGGTGACCGGGGATGGCCGTCCCCGGTCACCGGCCCGGCCGGCTTCCCTCGTGGCGGGCTTCTGGCGGTTCCTCACGTGCTCCAACCGGGTTTGACGAGCTGGTGGGCCGGTGAGTTCGGTGAGCTGTCCGGAAACCGGGCTGTTCCGAACTTCGGGAAGAACCGCGGCCACCGGGGAGGGCCGGTGGCCGCGGCAGGGGAGGTCAGGCGTCCCGGGAAGCGGTCCCCGTGCGCGTTCCCAGGTCGCCGTCGCCGGTGCCTGCTGAGTCTTCGGTGGAGGCGCCGTCGTGGCTGTCTCCGGGGGCTTTGGTGAAGGTGCCGTCGCGGGTGTCTCCGTGGTCTTCGGTGGAGGTGCCGTCGAGAGTGCCGCCGGGACCGGGTACGTCGTCATGCGTCCGGGGGGCGAGGGCGAGGCCCGCCGCGGTGACGGCCAGGGCGGCGACCACGTAGAGCGAGACGGCGAGGGTGCCGCCGAACCGGTCGAACAGCCACAGCGCGACGATCGGGGCGAGGGCGCCCCCGAAGATCCCGGCGACCTGGTAGCCCATCGAGGCGCCGCTGTAGCGCAGGCGGGTGCTGAACAGCTCGGCGATGAAGGCCGCCTGGGGCCCGTACATCGCGGCGTGGCAGGCGAGGGCGACGACCGAGGCCAGCGCGATCAGCGGGAAGGACCCGGTGTCGAGCAGCGGGAAGAAGGCGAACACCCAGACCGCGGCCCCGATCACGCCCGCCAGGTAGACCCTGCGGCGGCCGGCCCTGTCCGACAGCGCGCCGAACAGCGGGATCAGGAAGAGCTGGAAGGCGGAGCCGATCAGCACCGCGTTCAGCGCGACCCCGCGTTCGAGCCCGAGGGGGCCGGTGACGTAGGCCAGGATGTAGGTCACGAAGATGT
Organism: Streptosporangium vulgare; assembly: GCF_042428775.1. NCBI lineage: Bacteria > Bacillati > Actinomycetota > Actinomycetes > Streptosporangiales > Streptosporangiaceae > Streptosporangium > Streptosporangium vulgare. The sequence goes on from NZ_JBHMBS010000005.1 coordinate 12,480, forward strand.
AGAAGGCGACGTCCACGCCGATGCGGGCGAGGCCCGCGGAGACCAGCGCCCGCGGGTGCGTGCGCAGCACCTCAAGCAACGGCATCCGGGCCTTCGCGCCCGCCCGTTCGACCTGGGCGAACAGCGGCGACTCCACGATCCGCAGGCGGATCCACAGGCCCACGACCACCAGCGCGCCCGACAGCAGGAACGGCACCCGCCATCCCCACGACAGGAACGCCTCCTCGGGGAGCGCCGCCGACATGATCCCGAGCACGGCCGCCGCCAGCAGGTTTCCCGCGGGCACCCCGACCTGCGGCCAGCTCGCGTTGAACCCGCGCCGCCGGGGGTCGCCGTGCTCGATGGACATCAGCACGGCCCCGCCCCACTCGCCGCCCAGGCCGAGCCCCTGCACGAAGCGCAGGGTGACGAGCAGCAGCGGGGCGGCCACGCCGACGGTGGCGTAGCCGGGCAGCAGGCCGATCAGGAAGGTGGCGACACCCATCAGCAGCAGCGTCACCACCAGCACGTTCTTGCGGCCGACCCGGTCGCCGAAGTGGCCGAACACGATCCCGCCGAGCGGTCGCGCGACGAACCCGATCGCGTAGGTGAGGAACGCCAGCAGCGTGCCGGTCAGCGGTTCGAAGGTGGGGAAGAAGAGCTTGTTGAAGACCAGCGCGGCGGCCGAACCGTAGAGGAAGAAGTCGTACCACTCCAGGGAGGTGCCGACCAGCCCGGCCACAATGACCCGCCTGGTCTGGGAGCTTGCCATCGCGTGTGCTCCTTACCTTCTCGTGGGGGATGTCCCGTCTCGTAGGGAAGTCCTGTCTTGTAGGGGATCCCGTCTCGCGGGGGAAGTCCCATGAGGCGGCTTCTTGACGTGGTCCCATCAACATAAGAATCGTTCAACAATTCGACAATAGATTTGTTTGATGATTTCTTGGGAGCGTGGAAAACGTCACCGCGGCGCTACAGCGCGACCGCGGCCGCCTCGGGCGCAGCAGCGCGGCCGAGGTGGTCGCCGACATCCTCAGGGAACGGATCGCCGAGGGGCTCTTCGTCCCAGGTCAGCGCCTTTCCGAGGAGAGCATCGGCGCGGCGCTGGAGGTCTCCCGCAACACCCTGCGCGAGGCGTTCCGGCTGCTCGGTCACGAACGCCTGCTGGAGCATCGGCTCAACCGGGGCGTGTTCGTGCGCGTGCTCTCGGCCGAGGACGTGGCCGACCTCTACCGGGTGCGCAGGGTGATCGAGGGCGCCGCGGTGCGGAACGGCGCGCACGCCTCCCGTGACGCCCTGGCCGCCCTCAAGGAGGCCGTCACCGAGGCGTCCCGCGCCGCCGGAGAGGGACGCTGGCAGGACGTCGGCACGGCCAACATCCGTTTCCACCAGGGCCTCGCCGCCCTGAACGGCAGCCCCCGCCTGGACGAGGCGATGCGCCAGCTGCTGGCCGAGCTCCGCCTGGTCTTCCACGTCATGAAGAACCCCCGCGCCTTCCACGAGCCCTTCGTGGCCCGCAACCTGGAGCTGGTCGAGCTCATGGAGGCCGGACGCGCGGCCGAGGCCGAGCGGGCCCTGGAGAGCTACCTGGACGACGCCGAGAAACTGCTGATGCAGGCATATATCCCCGAGCCGTAAACACACGTTAATGGGGCAGAATAAACGGATGTTTACCCCGAATCCGCATGTGCTGGTGCTCGCCGGTCCCGGTCTGGTCGCGGACCTTCGCCTGCTCACCGAGGTGGCCGACCGCGAGTTCGCGGCCCTCGGTGTCGGCGGTACGGTGTCGGCGGCCTCGGACCTGCCGGCTTTCCGGACGGCGCTGGAGTCGCCCGACGTCCTGGTCGTCCTGCCCGGCCCGGATCCGGAGGCCCGGAGCCTGTTCGCCGAGCGTCCCGACGCGGTCTGGCTCGACCTGACGAAGGCCGACGCCCCGCTTCCCGCCCCAGCGGGTGACCCGGGGTTCACGGGCGGTGCGGGGTCTTCGGGTGTGATGGGGGCTTCGGGCGGCGCGGGTGGACCGGGCGGCGCGGCGTTCGCGGGCGGTGCTGGGGAACCGGGCGGTGCGGCGTTCACGGTTGGCGCGGGTGGCACGGGGAGACCGGGAGGACCGGAGGAACCGGGCGGTCCGGGAGGCGCGAAGGTCACGGCGGGGACGCACATACACGGGCGGGGGATCTGGGGGCTGACCTGGGCGATCAGGCACGCCGTCCACCGCCTGCGCCGGCCCGCGCAGCGGATCCCCTACGGCGACCACCCCGACCAGTGGGTGGAGGTGCGCCTTCCGTACGAGGTCGCCGGTGAGGCGCCCGCCGAGGTTCCGCCGGCCGGGGTACCCGCCGCGTCGCCGTCGTACGAGAACGGCGGGCAGGACCCCACGGCGGCGCGCGAGGCCGGAGAGCGGGCACCCGCGGCGGTGCGCGAGGCCGAGGAGCATGCACCCGCGGCGACGCGCGGGAACGGGGGCGGGGACCAGGCGCCCACCGTGGTGCTGCTGCACGGTGGTTTCTGGCGGTCCATCTGGGGAGCGGACCTGATGGACGCGCTCGCCATCGACCTCGCCGAGCGCGGGTTCGCCGCCTGGAACCTCGAATACCGCCGCCCCGACCTGCACGGCTGGGACGCGACCACCGCGGACGTCGCCCGGGGTGTCGCCCTCGCGGCGGAGAGCGCCCGGGGCCCGCTCGTGGTGATCGGCCACTCGGCGGGCGGGCAGCTCGCCCTCCGCGCCGCCGCCGACGACCACCGGATCACCCTGGCCGTCTCCCTGGCGGGGGTGCTCGACCTGGCCGAGGGGGACCGCAGGCACATGAGCTCCGGCGCGATCGCCGTCGCGCTCGGCGGATCCGCCGCCGAGGCGCCCGCCGCCTACCGGAGCTCGGGGCCTTTGGAACGGCTTCCCCTGGGGGTGCCCCAGCTCATCGTGCAGGGGGGCGGGGACGATCTTGACCTGGTCGACTTCGGGCGCCGCTACGCGCGAGCCGCTCAGGAGTCAGGTGATCAGGTGACATATCTCGAAATGTCGGGCGATCATTTCGACGTCATCGACCCCGCGTCACCGATCTGGCGAGCCACCGCCGGGGCCGTCGCCGAGCACCGCAGGCCCTCCTGACCGACCCGCCTCGGCCAGAGGGTCTTCTCGGGCGGTGACGGGCTCGCCGGGCGAAGACCCTTTCGCAAAGCTTTCGGAAGGCCCCTTGTCCGCTTCCGCCTCGCTTCCGCCTCGCTCCCGGCGGCGGGCCCCTGCCGGTGGTGACGGGCTCACCGGGCGAGGGTCTTCCAGAGGGCCTTTCACAGCGGGGCCCTTCGGCAGGGCCTTTCTGCGGGACCTTTCTGCGGGGTCCCCGGAAGGCCCTGGGCGGGCTTTCAGGTGGAGGAGAGCGGACGCCAGGGGACGGGGCTGGAGAGCACCATCATGCTCGACGGGTGGCCGTACGGGGCGAGCCGGTCGATCATCTCCTCGAAGGCCGTCATCGAGGAGGCGGCCACCCGCAGCAGGCAGCACGCGTCACCGGTCACCCGGTGCACCTCCAGGATCTCCGGCCAGGCCAGCGCCTGCTCGTCGCGGAGCACGCAGCGGGGCCCGTAACACGACATCCTGATCAGGGCGGCCACCCCGCGCCCGGCCATCGCCGCGTCGACCCGGGCGTGATAGCCGGTGATCACCCCGGTCTCCTCCAGCCGCCGCACCCGCTCCGCCACCGCCGGAGCCGACAGGTGCACCCGGCGCGAGAGCTCGCTGTACGACAGCCGCGCATCGCCCTGAAGTTCGGCGAGCAACGCCCAATCCATCGCGTCCACGGTCACGCTCCGTCACATCGTAACTTGATCCGCTCGATGCCTTCCGTTCCGAAGGCCCAATCCAATAATCGCCTTTCTTCCATTATTTCCGTACAGACCGATACAGACCACCATGGAGGTTATACCGACGAAGGAGGAGTGATGACCGGCATCAAGCAGCTCACGGAGCAGGACCGTAAGGCGCGTGCCGAGGCCAACGAGGGGCTGCCGACGCTGGGCTTCGAATCCGGTACGCCCTACGACGACTACGTGGGCACCGCCACCCTGCACGGGCTCCAGCGCACGATCACCGATGCCCCGGAGGAGCTGCCGTTCCTGGTCACCACCCAGGTGATGGAGCTCTACTTCGGCCTGCTCCGCACCGAGTGGCGCCTCGCCCAGCGGCAGCTCGACGCGGACGACGTCACCGCCGCGACCCTGACGATCAGGCGCACCGTACGGCACTTCGAGGCGCTCAACGCCGCGTGGGCCGCGCTGAGCTGGCTCACCCCCGCGCAGTTCAACTCCTTCCGCGACGCCCTGGGCGAGGGGTCCGGCTTCCAGTCGGCCCTCTACCGCCACGTGGAGTTCCTGCTCGGCAACAAGTCCGAGGCGCTCATCCGGCCGCACCGCCGCAACCCCGAGGCGTACGAGGAGCTCGTGGAGGCGCTGCACCGGCCGAGCCTCTACGACTCGGTCCTCGCCTTCCTCGCCCGCGCGGGCCACGCCGTCCCCCGCTCGGTGCTCGATCGCGACCTCGCCGCCGAGTACGGGCCCGACCCCGAGGTCGAGGCGGTCTGGGTCGAGGTCTACGGCGGCCCGCTCGCGCCGCTGGCCGAGGCGCTGACCGACCTGGCCGAGCAGTTCTCCGACTGGCGCTACCGGCACCTGATGGCGGTACGGCGCTCGATGGGCGCCAAGCCGGGCTCCGGGGGTTCGAGCGGCCTGACCTGGCTGGAGCGGAGCATGCGGCGGGAGATCTTCCCCGAACTCTGGACGGCCCGGACGTTGATGTGAGGCACTCCCGGGTTCGGGTCCCGGTGCCCGCGGCCGGGGACGGCCCGCTCGGCGCCTTCCCGGTCCGGTGCGGCGGTCAGCCGACCTGACAGGCCGGGCACCAGAAGAGGTTGCGCCCGGCGAGCACCTCCGTGCGGATCTCGGTGCCGCACAGGAAGCAGGGCATGGTGGAGCGCCGGTAGACGTATACCTCGCCGCCGTGGCCGTCGACGCGGGGCGGGCGGCCCATCGCCTCCGGTGTGTGCTCGGGCCTGACCGTGTCGATGTGGCCCACCCGGACGCCCTCGGCCATCAGGAGCACCAGATCCGCCCAGATCGCCTCCCACTGCCCGTGGGTGAGGTCGCGGCCGGGCCGTGACGGGTCGATCCCCTGCCGGAACAGCGCCTCGGCCCGGTAGATGTTGCCCACGCCCGCGACGACCGACTGGTCCATCAGCAGGATCCCGACCGAGACGCGGCTGCGGCTGATCCGCCGCCAGGCGGCCTCGGGGTCGGCGTCCGCCCGTAGCGGGTCGGGCCCGAGCCTGGCGTGCAGCGCCGCCTTCCCCGCCGGGTCGAGCAGCTCGCAGGTGTTGGGGCCGCGCAGGTCGGCGTACCGGCCCGCGTTGCTCAGGCGCAGGCGCACCATCCCCGTCGGCGCGGGCACGGGGGCCTGGCCGAAGGCGTACTTGCCGTAGATGCCGAGGTGGACGTGGAGCCACCGCTCGTCGTCGAAGCCCAGCAGCAGGTGCTTGCCGTGGGCGTCGGCCTCGGTGAGCACCCGGCCGTCGATCCGCAGGGCCCCGGCGGCGAAGCGCCCCTGCGGGCTCTCCGCGCGCACGGCCCGCCCGCCGAACGCCCGCCGGTGCTCTCCGGCCAGGCGGTGAATGGTGTGTCCTTCAGGCATGACCTGAGAATCATACGATCCGCCCGGCAATGCTCAGGGCACCGTGGTCGCCCGCTCCCGGCGCCGCAGGGAACGGCGCTCCAGCAGGGTGTGGGCCGACGCGGCGAGGAGGGCCCCGGCCGCGTACGCCACGAGGTCGGCCGCGCCGAACGTGCTGCCGAGCACCAGCCTGGCCACGACGCTCGCCTCGGAGAGCGCGGCGGGGACGGGCGTCAGCTGGGCCAGCTCGACCGCCCAGCTGAACGCCAGCGCGCCGATCGCGGCCCGCACCGGGGTGACCCGGGGCCATACGAACACCACCAGCGCGTAGACGAGCACGGTGTAGAGGGCGTCGCCCGCGTACTTGCCGAACCAGCCGCCGGTGACCGCGCGGACGGTCAGCCCGGCGGCGACGGTCGCGAGGGCGGCGAGCGCGGCGAGCAGGCGGGTGCGGGGGAAGCGGGGCGGGTGGTCATCGTGGGCGGGAGGCACCCGCCCACGATAGCGATCACGCCGATCCGCGAGCCCACGCTTCCGGCCGCCTTCGCGCAGGGTCGTGAGCCGTGCCTCCGGCCGTTCGCACGCCGATCCGCGAGCCGTGCTCCCGGACGCCGCCCCGCTCTCGTCGCCGCCGGTTCCGTCCCCCTACCCCCGGCCTGCCGGCGGCCGGGGGACGGAGTGCCCCGGCTACGGGGTCAGGACGATCTTGTTGCAGTCGTCCACCTTGTTCTTGAACATCTCGAAGCCGCGCGGGGCGTCCTCGAGCCGCATGCGGTGGCTGATGACGAAGCTGGGATCGATGTCGCCCTTGCGGATCTTGTTCAGCAGGGGCTTCAGGTATCGCTGGACGTGGCACTGACCGCTTCTGAGCGTCAGCGACCGGTTCATCAGGGAGCCCATCGGGAACTTGTCGAGCATGCCGCCGTAGACGCCGATCACGGACACGATCCCGCCGTTGCGGCAGGCCATGATCGCCTCACGCAGGACGTACGGGCGTTCGGTCTCCAGCCGGGCCGCCTGCTTGGCCCGGTCGTAGGCGTACATGGCGGGCACGGGGTGGTGGGCCTCCATGCCCACGGCGTCGATGCACGCGTCCGGGCCGCGACCGGCGGTCATGTCCCGCAGCGCGTCGAGGACGTCGACCTCCTCGTAGTTGAGCGTCTCCGCGCCCGCGCGTTCGGCGTTCCTCAGCCGGTAGGGGAAGCGGTCGATGCAGATGACCCGGTCGGCGCCCATCAGGTAGGCGCTGGCGACCGCGAACTGGCCCACCGGGCCGGCCCCCCACACGGCGATCGTGTCGCCGGGCTTGATGTCGCACATCTCGGCGCCCATCCAGCCGGTGGGCAGGATGTCGGACAGGAACAGCACCTTCTCGTCCGGTAGATCATCCTCGATCTTGATCGGCCCCACGTCGGCGAAGGGCACGCGCGCGTACTGGGCCTGGCCCCCCGGATAGCCGCCGAGCATGTGGGAGTAGCCGAAGATGCCCGAGGGGGCGTGGCCCATGAGCTTCTCGGCCATGCCCGCGTTGGGGTTGGAGTTCTCGCACACCGAGTACATGCCGTGCTGGCAAGAGGTGCAGGCGCCGCAGGCGATCGGGAAGGGCACGACCACCCGGTCGCCGACCTTCAGGGTCGACACCTTCGGGCCCACCTCCACCACCTCGCCCATGAACTCGTGGCCGAGGATGTCGCCCTTCTTCATGGTCGGGATGTAGCCGTCGTAGAGGTGCAGGTCGGAGCCGCAGATCGCGGTCGAGGTGATACGGACGACGGCGTCGCGGGAGTTCAGGATCCTGGGGTCGGGAACCTCCCGGACCTCGACGGTGTTGCGGCCCATCCAGCAGTTGGCCTTCATGGAATTCTCCTTGCGTCACGACTTCATAGCGGTACGGGCTGGGCGGGACGCTGCATGGCCTGCCGCAACGCGCGGGTGCCCTCCGGGCTGCCTTCCGAGCGGACCACCTCACCGGTCTCCAGGACCTGCTTGAACCGGCGCAGGTCGTCGCGGACCTGCTGCTCGGGATGCTCGCCCAGCAGCCTGGCGAAGGCCAGGCCGGCTTTGCCGCCGGGCGGGACGTACGCGAGGTTCACCCGCACCTCCGTGCCGCGTCCCCCGGGAGCGTCGCGGAAGCGCACGGAACCGCTGTTGCCGACCAGGGCGCCCGGCATGGAACGCCAGGCGATCAGCTCGTCGGACCGGTCTTCGACGATCTCCGCGTCCCACTCGACGGTCTTCACGGGGCCTCGCGCCTTCCAGTGCGAGTGCCCGTCGCCGGTCGTCTCCACCGCCTCCAGGTGTGTCATGAAGCTGGGAAGGTTCTCGAAGTCGTGCCAGTACCGGTACACCTCCTGGCGAGGGCGGTTGATCGTGATGGCCGCGTGCAGGCTCATCGGGCCCTTGTGCGGGCGGCGCCGGTTCGCCCGCAGCGCGGTGTACAGGTCGATCGCCGTGATCCCGGCGACCACCGCCGTGACGGCCGTGACGCGGCGGCGGCGCCGGCCGGTGCGGTGTGACAGCGCCCGGCTCAGCGTCGCCAGGTCGATGACGTCACCCGCGGCGCGGGTCCACACCAGGGGGGCGGGGGTACGGGAGCCCAGCAGGGTCGCCGCGTGCAACAGCTCCCGCACGCCCACCAGCATCACCGCGCCACGGGCCTGGATCGAGTCGTCGACGCCGCAGAGCCGGCTGACGGCGCCCGGCGCGGCGAGTGGTGCCACGCTCAGCCCCAGGCTGGCCCAGCCCAGGGCGCGGGCGAGCCGGTCGGTCGTGCGGTCGTGTTCTTCGTTCATTTCGCCTCCGTATGGTCGGTCGCTTTCGGTGCCGTTCCGCCGGTGGCCCGGCCGCTCCGCCGGATGCCGGGAGCGTGCCCACGTCGCGGACGGCGTCCCGCGAGGTGAGCCGTCCCCGGCTCCTCGGCCCTCGTGGCCGGGGATTCACCGTGCTCGGCCGTGGGCGGGCCGAGGGGACGAAGGTCAGGCCGGGTACGGAGACCGGAGGTGAGCACCGCCGGCGGCCGGTGGTCGCCGGAAGCGGTGATTTCTCATTCCCCGCCGGGGTGACGGCTCCGGGCCGGTGCGCGCCGCCGTCCCGCGCGGCCGGAGGTGGAACCCGTGATTTACGGGAATCCCCGGCCGTCCTGCCACCCAGGGCCGTACCGACGTTCGGTCCGCCGCGACAGTGTGCGGTGAGGAACCCCGCTTTTTCAGGTTGTCATCAATGCCGGTCACGGAAAAGAGCCGGGGGGAAATATCTGTTCAAGTTCCGTGCAGCCGGCGCAGACCGGGTCACCGGTCGGCAATAATCTCAAGAACATCATTTTGTGATCGCTTCGGTGAGTTCCACAAAAGGCCGACGTGACCGCCCGTCCTGTGTCGCCGACGGGAGCCCCTTTGAATGTTCGCGGCAGGCCTGCGGGTATGTGTTTGCCAATTCGCGAGTTATCGTGCCTTGAAGGCTTTCGGGGTTCGGGGGTATCGTGGCCCGCCGCGATCTCCCGGGTGTGCTCCGCGTCGTTACTGCTCAGCGCGCCTGTCGTGGTTTCTCGGCGGATGCCGCAGCTACCCTTCCGCTGCCAAAACATTGGTTATACCGTGGTCCTGACGGCCAGGGAGGTATGTCATGCCCGATGCTCGCGATATCAAAGACAGACTGTTCGACGCGCTCAATGAGCGTGACACCGACAAATTGATGGAGTTCTACAGCGAGGACGCCGTCTTCGTCACGCCGGTGGGCATCGCCGAAGGTCGTGAGCAGATCTTCTGGTATTACCAGCACTTGCTGGACGGTTTCCCGGACATGCATGTCACCCCCTGGTACAAGGTGTGCTGCGACGACCCCGCCGTGACCGAGTGGACGTTCATGGGCACTCACACCGGGTCCTTCCTCATGCCCGACGGTCACGTGGCGGAGGGGACCGGCCGAAAGATCATCTTCCGGGGCTGCGGCCTGTGCACGATCGAGGGCGACAAGATCATCACTCGCCGGGATTACTACGATCAGCTGGAGCTGTACAACCAGCTGGGTTTCTGTCTCGTGACAGAGCCGGCGTGACTTTCTTCCCGGCTTCCTCGGCTTCCCCGGCTTTTCCGGGTTTTCCGGGAATGCGGTCTCTTTCCCGGACGGGCCTCAGGTCTTCCCGGGGATCCGGGGGCCGGGAGGGCCCAGGGCCTGCCGGGGTTCCTCAGGCCTTCCGGCGGGCGGCCCCGGGCTTTCCGGAGAAGACGTCAGGGCAGCCGCCACACCGCGGGGAGGCCCTTGTCCGCGCCCCCCTCGGAGTAGTCGTGCACGACCTCCAGCAGCTCGGCCATCCGGGCCTGCCAGGCGATGTTCACCGGCAGGTCCGCCAGCGACGCCAGCAGTGCCTCGTAGTCGTCACAGTCGATCACGTGGAACAGGTCCTGGCCGCTGCGCCAGATCGTCCACTCGTGCGCGCCGCCCCGCCTGATGGCCTCGGTCAGCTCGGCGGGCACCTCCCGGTGCGCTTGGTCGTACTCGGACTCCCTGCCCGGCTTGACCCGGGTGTGCAACGCGATGCGCATGCCGTACCTCCGTGAAGTTGTAGACCGTTATAGCAGCCATCCGATGTATAAGGGTCAGGGGAGGGCGGGGAGGCGGCGGTCCTGCAGCCAGTCGGCGAACAGCTTGTCCAGCGGCCGCGTGGTGCGCTGCGCGGCCAGCGCGGTGAACGCGCCGGTGGTGACGGTCCCGTGGCGGTGCCCGGCCGTCCACTCCCTGAGCAGAGCGAAGAAGGGCTCGTCGCCGACGGTGCGGCGGAGCGCGTGCAGGGTGAGCGCGCCGCGCCTGTAGACCCGGTCGTCGAACAGCCGTCGTGGGCCCGGGTCGGCCAGCACGAAGTCCTGGGGGAGCGCGGAGAGGCGGCGGTGCCAGCGCTGCGCGTGATCATCGGATGAAAGGCCACCGGAGCTCTCCGACCAGATCCACTCCGCGTACGAGGCGAACCCCTCGTGCAGCCAGATGCCGCTCCAGTCGGCCACCGTCAGGCTGTTGCCGAACCACTGGTGGGCCAGCTCGTGGGCGACCAGCCGCTCCTCGCCCCGCCTGCCGTCCACGTGGTTCACCCCGAAGATCGACATGCCCTGCGCCTCGACCGGGATCTCCAGCTCGTCGTCCACGACCACCGCCGTGTAGGAGCCGAACGGGTAGGGGCCGAACCGCTCGCGGAAGACCTCCATCATCCGGCCCTGGCGCTCGAAGTCGTGGCGCACCCGCGAGGCGAGCCTGGCGGGGAAGACCAGCCGCGTCCCCGGGCTCGGCTCGATCTGCTGGTAGCGGCCGATCTGTACGCTCGCCAGGTAGGAGGCCATCGGCTCGGCCTGCTCGTACACCCAGGTGGTCGTCGAGGCCGCCCGCCGCCTGGAGGTCAGCTCCCCGTTGGCGACCACGTGGTACGCGGAGGCGGTGGTGACCGAGATCCGGTAGGTGGCCTTGTCGTCGGGCCGGTCGTTGCACGGGAACCACGAGGGCGCCCCGATCGGCTGGCTGGCCACGATCACGCCGTCGGTGAGCTGCTCCCAGCCGAGCCCGCCCCAGTGGCTGGTCACCGGCCGGGGGGTGCCCGAGTAGCGGATCTCGACGGTGAACCGGCCGGGCCGCAGCCCGGGCGGCGACAGGTGGAGCTTGCCCCCGCGATGGGTGAAACGCACCGGAGCGCCGTCGACCAGCACGCCGCTCACCCGCAGGGCGCCGAGGTCGAAGGCGACCCGGGTGAGCCGCCGCAGCGCCACCGCGGTGATCCGGGCCACCCCGCCCAGACGGTTGGGGGTCACCCGGTAGTCGAGGGTCAGGTCGTAGTGCTCCACCCGGTAGCCGTCGTCGCCGTGCATGGGGAAGTACAGCTGAGGGATGGAGGTCGTGCTCAGGGTCACACCGGCTTCCTCTGTTCTTCGCGCGCCATCCTCACCGGGCCCACGTCGCGATCGAGTGTCACTCGTGCGCTATCGCCGGGCCCACGCCGCGATCGGGTTGCCGAACCAGCGGGTCCCGGCGGGCACGGACTCGCCGCGCATCACCAGGGACGCCGGTCCCACCGTGGTGTTCTCCCCGATCGTCGCCGCGGGCAGGACCACCCCGTGGGGTCCGAGGGTGGAGCCGTCCCGCATGAGGACAGTATCGATGCTCATCACCCGGTCGTGGAACAGGTGGGTCTGCAACACGCATCCCCGGTTCACCGTCACCCCGTCACCCAAACCGACCAGGTCGACCTCCGGCAGCCAGTAGGTCTCGCACCACACCCCCCGGCCCACGCGGGCGCCCAGGGAGCGCAGCCACAGGTTCAGCGGCGCCGTCCCCAGCCAGCGCTGGGCGAACCAGGGCGCGGCCAGCACCTCCACGAAGGTGTCGGCCAGCTCGTTGCGCCACACGAACGAGCTCCACAGCGGCCGGTCGCCCACCGCGATCCGGCCCACCAGGACCCACTTGGCCACGGTCGCCGTCGCCGCGGCGAGCACCCCGCCGCCCAGCACCGCCACGCCCGACAGGGCCGCCGCCGCCGCGAAGCCGTACGCCCCCGCGAGCCACTCCAGGGCCGCCGCGACGAGCACGGCCACCGCGACCGTGCACATCACCGGCACCACGCGGCACACCTCCACCGCGGCGCGGGCGAACCTCAGCCTCGGCGGCGGGTCGTAGGTGCGGCTGCGGTCGCCCTCCTCCGCGGCCCTGCGCAGCTCCACCGGGGGCATCCCCAGGTACGACGAGCCCGCCTTGGCCTTCTTCGGCGCCGCCGACAGCACCGCGACCAGCCCGTCCTTGGGCACCTTGCGCCCCGGCGCGGTCATGCCCGAGTTGCCGAGGAACGCGCGCTTGCCGATCCGCACGTGGTCGACCCGCAGCCGCCCGCCCTCCAGCTCGTACGGCGCGACCATCGTGTCGTCGGCGAGGAAGGCGCCGTCGCCCACCGAGGTCATCGAGGGCAGCGCCAGCACGGTCGACAGCTCCACGTCCCGGCCGACCTTCATGCCCAGGGCGCGCAGCCAGGCGGGGGTGACCATGCTCGCGTACAGCGGGAACAGCCAGACCCGCGCCATCGACATCAGCAGGCCCGTCGCCCACGCCTGCCAGGCCTGACGGCTGTGCACCGGGTGCTGCCCGGCGTGCAGGCCGACGGACAGCAGCCGCACCGATACCACGGTCAGCAGGGCGAAGGCGGCCATCGAGACGACGGTGGCCAGGGGCACCCCGTACAGGACGGAGGCCAGGGTGGGAGCGCCGTCGCGCAGCAGGACGGCGAGGCCCGGCAGCGCGGCGATCACCGGGAGGACGCCCAGGACCAGCGCGGACAGCCCGTAGACCGTCGCCCAGTGCCACGAGCGCGGCGGGCGGGCGGCGGACGGCGGGCGGGCCTTGCCCATCCGGCTCGCGGGCACGCCCGCCCAGCGTTCCCCGGACGGCACCGGGCCCGCCACCGCCGAACCGGGCGCGACCTGCGCGTTCTTGCCGATCTTCGCCCCGGGGAAGAGGGTCGTCCTGGCGCCGACCGTGGCGGAGGCGCCGATCTTGATCTCGCCGACGTGCACCTGGTCGCCGTCGATCCAGTAGCCGTTCAGGTCGACCTCGGGCTCGACGGCCGCGTACCTGCCCAGCTTGAGCATCCCGGTGATCGGCGGCATCGAGTGCAGGTCCGCGTCGTCGCCGACCTGGGCGCCGAGCGCCCGCGCGTAGTGGGTGAGCCAGGGGGCGGTGGACACCTCGCCCACCCCGAGCCGCTCGGAGAGCCGCTCGGCGAACCACAGCCGCAGGTGCGTGCCGCCGCCCCTGGGGTACGTGCCGGGCTTGAGGTCGCGCAGCAGCAGCCGGGCGCCGCCCGCGGCGAGCGCGATCCGCCCCGCGGGGCTGACGAACAGCAGCGCGCCCGCGAGCACCCACCACCACGAGACGACCGGGGCCCAGGGCAGGGCCACCAGGTTGTTCAGCGCGGCCAGCGCCACCACCCAGCGCAGCGCGCCGACGCTGAGCAGCGGCACGGTGAGCGCCGCCTGCGCGATCGCGGCACGGCGCGGCATCGGCGTGACGATCCGGTCGGTGGTCACGATCTCCGGCGCGTCGAGCGCCGACAGGTGCCTGCCGAGCCGGGACAGCGTCGGGTTGTCGTAGACGTCGCCGACCGTGACCGCCGGGTAGCGGGTCCGCAGCGTGGAGACCAGCCGCGCCGCCGCGAGGCTGGTGCCGCCCTCGGCGAAGAAGTCGCCCTCGACGCCGCCCAGGATGTCCAGCCAGCACTCGGCCACCCACGGGTCGACGTCCGGCACCCCCGCCTCGGGCGTCCCGGCCTTCTTGGGCAGCGGCCAGGGCAGGGCGTCCCTGTCGATCTTCCCGGAGGTGCGCGTCGGGAGCTCGTCCACCAGGGCGATCCTGGGGACCAGCGCGGCGGGCAGGGAGTGGCGGAGGCGGTCCCTGGCGTCCTCCTGGTCGAACTCCTCGCCGGGCACGACGTAGCCGACGAGCAGCTGGTGGCCCCCGCCGGTCGTGCGGACCGCCGAGGCCGCCCCGGCGACCCCGGGCAGCGCCTGCAGCGCCGCGTCCACCTCGCCCAGCTCGATCCTGCGCCCGCCGAGCTTGATCTGCTCGTCGGCCCGCCCGACGAAGATCAACCCTTCGGGTTCCGCCCGCACCAGGTCGCCGCTGCGGTAGGCGCGCTCCCAGCCGAGCGACGCGAGCGGCGCGTACTTCTCCGCGTCCTTGGCCGGGTCCAGGTACCTGGCGAGCCCGACCCCGCCGATGACCAGCTCGCCGGTCTCGCCCATCGCCACCGGCTCGCCGTCCTTGCCGACGACGGCGAGGTCCCAGCCCGCCAGCGGCAGCCCGATCCGCACCGGGCCCTCCCCGGTCAGCGGCGCCGCGCACGCCACCACCGTCGCCTCGGTCGGGCCGTAGGTGTTCCACACCTCGCGTCCCGGCACGGCGAGCCGCTCGGCCAGCTCCGGCGGGCACGCCTCGCCGCCGAAGATCAGCAGCCGTACGTCGTCGAGCGTCTCGACCGGCCAGAGCGCCGCCAGGGTCGGCACGGTCGACACGACCGTGATGCCCATGTCCAGCAGCCACGGCCCCAGGTCCATGCCGGTGCGCACCAGCGCGCGCGGCGCCGCCACCAGGCAGCCGCCGTAGCGCCAGGCGAGCCACATCTCCTCGCAGGAGGCGTCGAACGCCACCGACAGCCCCGCGAGCACCCGGTCGCCGGGCCCGATGGGCTCCCCGGTGAGGAAGAGCCGCGCCTCGGCGTCCACGAACGCCGCCGCGTTGCGGTGGGTCACCGCGACGCCCTTGGGCCTGCCGGTGGACCCGGAGGTGAAGATGATCCACGCGTCGTCCTCGGGACCCGGCCGCCCGCTGCCCCGGCTCCGCTCCCGCTCCCTGTCCCGGCTCCCGTACGTCACGGAATCCCCGCCTCGCGCGGTGACCGTGTCCTTGCGCCGGGACGCCGGGACAGTGCTCCCGGTGCTCCCGGTGCTCCCGGTGCTTCCGGTGGCGCGGGCGGCATCGCGACCGATGCCGTGCAGCTCCGCCGCGTAGTCGAGCTCCGATCCGCCGGTGCGCAGGGGCTCCGGCGCGAGGCGCTCGGGGCGGGGGACCGAGGTGAGGGCGCGTCCTCCGGTGTGTTCCCCGGCGTGCCCCTCGGAGTGTCCCTTGGTGAGTCCTTCGGAGTGGCCAATCTCACAGTCGGCGCCGTGCTCGGCGGCTTTCCCGCCGACGTGCCCGTCACGGTCGGTCCCGCGTGCCGTGGCGTCGCCGGGGGAGGGGGCGTCCAGGTGCTCGAACGGGTCGCCGTAGGGGGTGATCTTCCCGCCGTCGCCGATGACGGCGCGGACCCGCGCCTCGCCGAAGACCAGCTCAGCCCGCTCGTCGGGGTCGTCGGCGTCCACCGGGACGTAGGCGGCCCCGGCGGTGAGCACGGCGACGATCGCGACGTACAGGCCGACGGTGCCGGAGGGGATCCGCACCCCGACGCGGTCGCCGCGCCCGACCCCGGCCGCCCGGAGCTCCAGGGCCATCCGGCCCGCCTCGGCGCGCAGCCCGGTGTAGTCGAGACGGGTCCGCCCGTCGTCCAGGGCGAGCGCGTGAGGGTGACGTCGCGTGGTCTGGTCGAGGATGTCCAGCAACGTCCTGGCCTGCGGCGCGGTCCCTCCGGGCAGGAGCGCTCGCGGCGGCACGCCGGTGTCGGCCGGTAACGGATTGACCTTCTCCCCTCCCTGAAGGGAGGGGATTCCCAGGGTCGCCCCAGGGGTTTCCTGTTTCATCGGGCCGTGCCTCCCCGGAAGCCTCCGGGACCGGTCTTACCAGCCCTCCGCAGGCGTTTTACCTCTCGACCAGCCCGGCCGCGAGAATGTTTCTGGCCGCGTTCACGTCCCGGTCGTGAGATGTCCCGCAAGCGGGACAGGTCCACGACCGGACGCTCAACGGCATCGACTCGTTGACGTGGCCACAACCGCGCGCAGAGCACAGTTTCGAGGACGGGAACCACCGGTCCACGACCACGAGTTCGCGCCCGTACCACTGGGCCTCGTACTCCAGCATCGAGCGGAACTCCCGCCATGAGGCGTCGGAGATGGCGCGCGCCAAAGAGTGGTTGCGCACCATGTTGCGGACGGTCAGGTCCTCGATCGCGAGCGTTTGGTTCTCGCGCACCAATCGAGTGGTGACCTTGTGCAGGAAGTCCCGCCACCGATCGGCGATCCGGGCATGGGCGCGGGCCACCTTCACCTTTGCCTTGACCCGGTTCGCGCTGCCCTTCGTCTTGCGCGACAACTCGCGCTGCGCCTTGGCCAGCCGTTCGCGGTCGGCCCGCTCGTGGCGCGGGTTGGAGATCTTCTCTCCGGTGGAGAATGTGAGTAGATGATTCAGCCCGGCGTCGATCCCGACCGTCTGCTCGACGGGCGCGAGCGGGCTGGTCTTCTCTTCGACCAGCAGTGACACAAACCAGCGCCCGGCCGCGTCGCGAGAGACCGTCACCGTGGACGGCTGCGCCCCCGCCGGCAGAGGACGCGACCACACGATGGCCAGTGGCGCGTCCATCTTCGCCAGCTTCAGCACGCCTTCCCGAAACGAGAAGGCGTTGTTCTGGAACGTCGCCGATGCCCGCGACGTGCGCTTGGACTTGAAACGCGGATAGCGGGCACGCTTGGCGAAGAAGTTGTTGAACGCCACCTGCTGTTGCCGAAGCGCCTGCTGGAGCGGCACGTTCGACACCTCGCGCAGGAACTCCAGGTGCGGGTCCTGCTTCCACGCGGTCAGCCATTTGGAGGTTTCCACGTACGAGGTCGAGACGCGCTCGTCTGTGTAGCGGCGGTTGCGTTCGGCCAGCGCCTTGTTCCAGATCAGCCGGACACACCCGAACGTGCGGACCAGTAGATCCGCTTGCTCGGGGGTCGGGTGGAAGCGGTATTTGAAGGCCCGCTTCACGATCTGGGACATGCCTAACATGATCCTGCGTGATCATGTTAGGCATGCTGGCCGGTTCCGGCCTATCTTCGCCCCGAACGGCGGAGCCTGCGGCCTTTGCGGACGAGATCAATGTCTTCCCCCATGTGTACGTGCCCTGCGGGCCCGGGACAGCCTACGTGCACGGGGTTAACGCATTTCCTCCGTGAGGCCGTACCTCATATGAATCTTCCCTTTCAGGCATATTTCACCCAGATGGCCGTGAGGGCGTGCTGACCCTTGACGCCTCTTCCGGTTCGATCTTAAAGTCAACACACAATGAATTAATCGCCGCCGGCGACGGTCGTACGCCTCCGGCGGCCTGTCACGGGAGTGTGGCGCGATGCGCAGGACGCCCGCCGCCGTCGGGACCACGATCTTCTTCGCGCTGGCACCGGGCACTGTCGCCGGGCTGCTGCCCTGGTGGATCACCCACTGGGAGGTGGGGGACTTCCTGTCCGCGGCGCCGTCCTGGATCGCGCTGCCCCTGCGTCTCGCCGGCGCGGCACTCGTCCTCGCCGGGACCGCGGTGCTGGTCGGGGCGTTCGTCCGGTTCGTCGTGGAGGGCCTCGGCACCCCCGCCCCGATCGCCCCCACCGAGCACCTGGTCGTCGGCGGACTCTACGGGCACGTCCGCAACCCGATGTACGTGGCGGTCTTCGCGATCATCATCGGGCAGGCGCTGCTCCTGGGCCGCCCGGTCCTCCTGCTGTACGCCGCCGTCGCGGCCGTGCCGGTCGTCGCGTTCGTCCGCTGGTACGAGGAGCCGGTCCTGCGCCGCGCGTTCGGCGCCGAGTACGAGAGGTACCGCGCGGCGGTGCCCGGCTGGTGGCCCCGCTCGCGCGCCTACGAACCCTGACCGGCCGCCGCGCGCCGACGGCCGCCGGCGATGTCGTCGGTGGCCGTTCGTGCGGGGGCGTGCGGGGACCTCTACGCGCGAACCCGTCTCGCAATCACGGTGGAGCGGTTGGGGCGATGAGAGATGATCATGCTGTTGACGTGCGGTGATCATCTCGTTGTGGGACGGAGGTGGGACGGGCCCGACCGGATTCCCGCCGCGGCACGCCGGTGTCGTCCGGCGGCGCCGCTCGCGGTCCTCCCGACGCGCCGTTCAGCCGGTCACGGCGCTTATCGCCGCGACGAGATAGAGACCACCGGCGAAGGAGACCACGACTCCGGCGGCGGCCGGAGCCCAGGCCAGTGCGGCGGAGGCCCGTGACCACCCGCGGGCTCCCCGGGCCAGCAGCGCGTACCCACGGATCGTCACGACGCCCACGCCGGTCAGGGTGAGGGCCATCCCCAGGCCGAAGGCGGCGACGAGCACGACGGCGTCGAAGGCCCGGCCGGTGAGCAGCCCGCTCATCAGGACGACGAAGGCCGACGGCGAGGGCAGCAACCCGCCGGAGAGGGCGAGCGCGACGAGGCCCCGGCGCGACCAGGGATCCGTCCCGTCCTCGACCTGATGCCCATGCCCGTGGCCGTGGCCGTGCCCATGCCCGTGCTCGTGGTGGGTTCGCGGCTGGTGCCGGTTCCGTTCCCGCAGGTGGCGGTAGGTGAGGTGGGCTCCCACGCCGATCGTGACCAGTCCGGCCGCGACCTGCATCCAGGCGGTGACGTCCTTCGTGCCGAAACTCGCGGCGCCGCTCAGTCCCACCCAGGCGAACGCCAGCATCAGCACCGAGAAGGTGTGCATCAGCGCCACGATGACTCCCAGGCGCAGCGCGTCGCGGTAACCGCCCCGGGTGCCGACCAGGTAGGCCGCCGTGACGCTCTTGCCGTGGCCGGGGGCGACCGCGTGCAGGGCTCCGGCGACGAGCGCGACGGCGAGGGCCGCCCAGAAGACACCCCTGTCGTCGAAGAGCGAGACGAACCGGCTCTCGAAGCCGCCGAACTCCGTCACGACCGCCCGCCCGTCCCGCGCCGCCTCCACAACGCGGCGAACACCCCCGCTCCGGCCAGCAGTACGGCGGCTCCGACGACGACGCTCGTCGTCCCCGGGGGCGGGCCGCTCCCGCCCGCGCCGGAGAAGGTCAGGCGCCGGGTGCTCTCGGCCTCGGTGAGAAGCGTCCGCCCGGGAGTCGCGGGCGTCTCCGCGACGAGCATCGTCCGGTACGCCTTGTTGAGGTCGGTCAGGGCGGCGACGGTGACGTCCAGCTGCGTGACCGGGCTCTGACAGTCGAAGACGAACCGGGCGCCGGCGGTGACCAGCTCCCGGAGCTCCTCCAGCCGGCTCTCACACCGCCGGCCGCCCTGGGCGACCGTGACCCGGTCCAGCAGGTAGGTACGCAGGGCCGGCGACCGCTCCAGTTTCTGCTCACCGGTCAGCTCCGTCGTCACGGTGCCGGTGGCCGGGTCCTCGAACGCCCCGATCGACTGGCCGAGCGCGACCCAGTCGTCCTCGGCCGCGAACCACGAGATGGTCACGCGCGAGCCGTCTGCCCCGATCCGGGCGGTGGACGGTGGCCCGAAGGGGTGGGCGGCGGCGGACATGGCGGGGGACGCCCAGCCGCCCAGGACACAGACGAGCAGCGTGCCCGCCAGCACGCGGGTGTGGATTCTCAACGGATCTCCTGTTCGCACGACTCCGGCGCGTCGCGGATTTCGGCACGGCTCCGGTACGGCTCCGGCGCGTCGCTGGTTTCGGCACGGCTCCGGCATGACTCCGGCTCCTGCGCGACTCCGGCATGACCCGGGCGTGGCGCGCCGGTACCCCCGGGCGCGGGGCCGCCGTCACGGCCGCCCCGCGCCCGGGGAGGCCACTACCTGGTGACCGTGACGACCGGGCTGGTGATCTTCTGGTTGGCGCTGTCCAGGTACACCACGTAGGTGTCGCCCTTCTTCGCCTTGCCCGGCAGCCTGAAGGTGTAGGTCAGGCGGCCCAGCTCGTCGGCGGTCCGGACGCCGATCGAGTCGTCCCTGTCGTGCCCGTGTCCCCTGTCGCGGTCATCGGCCTTGCGCAGGTAGACGGACACGCGCTCGCCCGGGTCGTAGCCGTACGCGGAGATCTTGAGCTCGCCGCGCGTCCCGACGGTGGTCCTGTCGACGGTGACCTGCTCGCCGACGGTGTTCTCCGGGGTGCGGAGCTCGTTGACCGTGCGCTCGCCCGCCTTGTTCTTGCGGATGACGAAGCCGTCGTGGTGCTCGCCGTTGGCGTAGCGGGCCTCGAACGTGATGCGGTCGGCCTCGACGTCGATCAGCTGGTAGAGCTGGGTGTTCTGGCTCTTGCTGACGACCTCGGCGCCGTTGCCGGTCCAGTTCTCGCCGTTGTTGAGGGCGTACATCTTGCCGCCGGAGACCGACACGACGTAGGCGACGCCGTTGTTGACCGTGACCGACTTGCGGGCGGTCGCCACGTTGCCGCGGCCGTAGGAGTGGTCGTGGCCCTGCAGGACCAGGTCCACACCGTACTTCTCGAACAGCGGGCCCCACTGGTCACGTACGGCGGGGTTGTTGCGGGTGCCGGTGGTGGAGTAGACGGGGTGGTGGAGGGTCACCACCGTCCACTTGTTCGGGTTGTTCTTGAGCAGGCCCTCCAGCCAGGTGGACTGCGCGGCCATCAGGGCCGGGGTGCCCTGCACGTTGGAGTCCAGGCCGATGAAGCGCACGCCCTGGTAGTCGACGGTGTAGGCGGTCTGCTTCAGCTCGGGGTTGCCCGGCCCGTTGTCCGGATAGGGGAACTGCGGCCGCCAGAAGGCGGACAGCCCGCCGCTGTACTCGTGGTTGCCGGGGATCGAGAGGTTGTTGACCTGGCCGTCGATGAAGCCGGCGGCCTTGTACCACTGGCCCCACTGCTCCTCGCTGTTCGCGGAGTCGATGAGGTCACCGGCGTTGACGATCATCTTCGCCTGCGGGCGGTCGGCGAACGCCTGGCGGAAGACGCGCGGCACCGCCGAGTCGATGTAGTTCTGCGCGTCGCCGTAGTAGATGAACGAGAACGGCTGGAGGACGGCCGCCGCGGTGGTGAAGTCGCTCCACTCGGCCCAGTTGGTGCCGTCGCCGACCCGGTAGGTGTACCGGGTGTTCGGCTTCAGGCCGGTGAACTCCACCGTGTGGTAGATGGAGGCGTACCCGAGGGTGGTGTTGACCGGGGTGGTGCTGGTCGCCCTGACGTTGGCCACCGCGCCCGCGGCCGGTGCCACCGAGCCGAGCGCGCGCGGGGCCTCGAGGATCTCCGCCTGCGCGGACTCGGCGTCGGCCACGGCCCGCCAGGTGACCTTCTGGCTGGTCGACGGAGTGGTGGTCGGGGTGAGGATGACGCGGTCGGGCATGGGGGAGGGCTTGTGGATGTCGGCGGCGGGATATTTCGGCGGCGCGGCGGCGCCGAACGCCACCGGGCCGAACGCGAGGCCGCCGAGGAGCAGCACGCCCGCGCCCGCGGCCGACAGCTTCGTTCGCCGGGATCCGGTGGGCCGGGGCATGTTGACTTCGCCCATCATGAGCTCTTTTCCGGGGGAGGAATCACTGTCCGCCGAGGGAGTGCGGCGGACGTCCGTATTGATCCAGAAAAGATCGTCAAATGCCTGTATGGAGGCTTGCGTCTGAATGAACATGTTCCCTCTGGAACCTGTGGCCCCGGCCGTACCGCCGATGTCGCCGGAAGTCCGCGCGCCCGCCACCCGCCGTTGCCCGCCCGTTCCGCGGACCACGCCTATGGTGTGGCCGACCAGCCGTCGAACAGCGGAGTCGCTCCCCGGGTGAGGAGCCGCTTCACGAGGAACAGGATGTCCCGTTGACCGTCACCCGCCAGGCCGGCCCCCGTCGGCCCGCCCGTCGCCGGACCCTGCTCCTCGGCCTCGTGGCGCTCGGGACACTGGTCCCGCCGCCGACCGCGACGGGGGCGGCCGGACCGACGATCAAGGACGAGACCTTCGTCACCGCGCGGACGAGCGGCATCCTGCACATCGAGGCGGGGGAGTGCTTCACCGACCCGGCCTACTCCGAGGAGGAGGGCGAGGTCGTCGTGTTGTACACGCCCTGCCACGAGCGGGCGGCCAACCAGTCGTACGGCTTCGTGCACGCTCCCGAGGGCGGGTGGGATCAGGCCGCGCTGAGCGCGTTCGCGTGGCGGAGCTGCCGGCGGGGGTTCGACAGCCACTGGAGGGGCGAGGCGGCCTCGGGGCTGAACTTCTACCCGATCCTGCCGACCAGGGAGACCTGGGCCGGGGGCGACCGCGACGTCATGTGCGTGGTCTACAGTCCCGGCGGCCCGATGGACGGCTCGGCGCTCCCCGCGGCGAGATGAACCTCGTTCACGCCGGAGCCGGGACCGGAGCCGGGGCCGGAAGCAGGGCCGGGGCCGAAGCGGGAACCGGAACCGGAGCCGAGGTCAAGGCCGGGACCGGAACCAGGACCGGAACCAGGGGCGGAGCCGGAACCGGAGCCGAGGGCAGGGCCGGGGCCGGTTCCGTGTGCCGCGTCGCCGCCGGGCGACGGAGGACCCGGGCGGCTCGTGAGCGTGGTCACAGGCAGGACGGCAGCCATCCCCTGGCGGCCGCGAGGTATCCGGCCTGGAAGCGGCTGCGGGCGTCGAGCCGTTCCATCAGCTCGGCGGTGACGCGCCGCAGGGTGCGCACCGAGACGTCGAGCCTGCGGGCCACCGCCTCGTCGGTCAGTCCCGTCGAGAGCAGGCGGAGCACCTCGCGCTCCTGGCCGCTGAGGCCCTTCTCGTCGCGCCTGCGCTCCTCGCCGAGAGGGCTGGCGGCACCCCAGGTCTGCTCGAACAGGGCGATCAGGGCGGCGACGACGCCCGCCCCGTGCAGCAGGACCGCCCCGACGCTGCTGTCGGCGGGGTCCGTCGGCAGCAGGGCCGCCCGCCGGTCGAAGATGAGCATCCGAAGCGGCAGGCCGGGGGTGGTGCGGACCTGGCCGCCGTTCCCGGTGAGCCAGGTCGCGTACCCGGTGGTGGCCTGGTCGTTGCGGACGCTGTCGGGGTAGACGATGCGGATCGCCACGCCGCGGTCGAGCAGGGACTCGTCCAGCGGGCGGCTCGCCGCGAGGTTCTCCGCGGTCTGGGCGCTCTTGGGTTCGAACCCGAGCAGCTCCTGACGGCACTCGGAGACCAGCTCCTCGATCCGGTTGCGGATCGTGTCGATGCCGACGAGCGACTCGGAGCCGTCACCCGGGCGCGCCGGGTTGTGGTCGCCGTAGGCCGCGATCATCTGGGCGACGGCCGTACGGCTCCGCTCGATCTCCTGCTGCTTCGCCAGCAGCGCGGCCTCCTCCCGGGCCAGCAGCGCGGCCAGCCCCACCTCGGGGCGGACCAGGCGCAGCACGTCCGGCTCCTCCCACGAGGGGCGCAGGAGCGAGAGCTTGGCCAGCTCGTCCAGGGTGGCGCGGATCCGGTGGACCGGCCATCCCAGCTCCAGGCTCAGCTCGGTCACCCCGTACGAGGGGTTCTCCAGGATGGTGCGGTAGACGGTTTCCTCGGCGGACCCGATGCCAAGCAGCATGAGCACGACCCCTCCACGGTTCGAGCATGACCGAGACGCGATCCGATGGGCGGGGCCCACGACGATCACAGTCTGAAACTAGCCGGGGGCAGTGATGACCGGGTTACGCGATCGCCCTGGTTTCTCCCGAAACACGCCGACCCCCCAAGACCCTTCAGGGCCTGCTCCGCGCCGTGAACGGAGGCGTGCGCGCCGCCCGCCGAGGACCCTCGGAAAGCGGGGATCCCGGAGGTTCGCGAGGCACCGTCCGGGGGCCTCCGGAGCCGGGACGCGGGGGCGCCGCGCGATGGCATGATCCTGCCACGCCACGGACCTGCCAGGGGAAACACCTGGTGGATTCGCCGCGCGCGAACCACGGTCGATTCATGTATCTCATCAACGCGCGCCTGCGCGCCCCCGAGATCGAAGGCCGTCCGGCCCCGGCCGGCGGGCGGATACCCGCGCGTGAGCTCCGGCATCTGCTCCTGGTGCTGGCGGAGCCCGCCGACGGGATAGAGCACATCTACGGCGAGGAGCATCCCGCCGGAATCCACCTCGGTCTCTTCATCCGCAGGCCCACCCTCGACGAGGCCGAGAGCGCGGCGGCCCGGTTGTGCCTGCGCGCCCTCGGCGTCGTGCCCGCGCTCTCCGGCTGGTCGCTGGTGGCCTGCGGCACCGATCTCGACCTCGCGCTCGGGCGCCTTGAGGCGTTCGACGAGGAGGCCTGTCAGCGTCCTGCCATTGCAGCGCGCTGACAGGCTCCGGTACTTCCGGAACCCACTCGGATCGGCCAAGAATCGAAGTGTCAGAACGAAGCGGGAAATATCCGGAAAAGCTAATCCGGAGAGCTCCCGTGAAACAGGAAAAGGGCGCCGAGAATCGCCGGCCGAAAGGAAAGAAGAACCATGAGCACCACATTCCGTTCCATCGCCCCCACCCTCGGCGCCCACCCGCTCACCGCCACTCCCGTTCCCGGGACGAGGGCCGGCCTCGCGGCCACCGCGGCCCTCGTCCCGGCCGGCGGAGCCGGCTGGCAGTGAGCCGACCAGGAGAAACCCAGAAACCATTCGTCACGGGCACCGCGCCCGAGAAGTCGTCCGGGAGGCGACCACCGTGAAGCACCAGGAAGTCGAGTTACTCGCCCTCGGCGCAGGGCCGTCCAACCTCGCCCTCGCCGTGGCCCTCGAAGAGCTCGCTCCGGAACTGGCCACCAGAACGCTGATCATAGAGCAGCACGAGAACGTGGTCTGGCAGCGGGGAATGCTGCTGCCCTGGACCCAGAGCCAGGTCTCCTTTCTCAAGGACCTGGTCACGCTGAGAAATCCGCAGAGCAGATTCTCCTTCGTGAACCACCTGCACTCCGTGGGAAGGCTCAGTGAATTCGTCAATCTGGGCAGTTTCACCCCGTACAGAATGGAGATCTCGAACTACCTGCTCTGGGTGGCGGAGTCGCTCGCCCAGGTGCGCATCGAGTACGACCGGCGCTGCGTGGCCGTCGAGCCGGTCCTGACCGAGGACGGCGGCGTCGAGCGCTGGGTCGTCCAGCTCGCCGACGGCTCGACCATCGGCTGCCGCACCCTGGTGGTCGGCGCCGGCCGCGACGCGCACATCCCCGAGGTGTTCGGCACGCTTCCCCGCGAGCGGATCATCCACAGCACCCAGTACAGCCAGGGGATCGCCGGGCTCGACCACGACGCCCCGCACCGGGTCGCGGTCATCGGCGGCGCGCAGAGCGCGGCCGAGATGCTGTGGGCCACCCACCAGAACATGCCCAACGCCCAGTGCACGATGGTGATGCGCTCCATCGGCCTCAACGGCTACGAGAGCAGCAAGTTCACCAACGAGCTCTTCTACGCCTCCTTCGTCGACGAGTTCCACCGGTCGCGCCCCGACGCGCGGCGCCAGCTCCTCGGTGAGATGCACCGCACCAACTACGCGGGACTGTCCCCGGGCCTGCTGGAGAACCTCTACCGGCAGATCTACCTGGAGCGCCTCACCGGTCAGGAGAGGATCCGGATGATCACGATGGCCGAGATCGCCGGGGCCAGGCTGGAGGGCGACGAGATCGTCCTCACCCTCCAGGACAGGAAGAGCGGCGGCTACGACGAGCTGCCCTGCGACGTCCTGCTGCTCGGCACCGGCTTCGACCGCCGGATGCCCGGGCTGATCCGCGACCTCGCCGCCAGGGCCGGCCTCGGCGAGATCGGCGTCGACCGCTTCTACAAGCTCTCCCTGCCCGCCGGCTCGGGCGCCTCCTGCTACCTGCAGGGCGTGAACGAGGACACGCACGGCATCGCCGACTCCCTGCTCAGCACGCTGGCCAACCGGGCGGAGGAGATCGTCTCCGACATCCAGGGCAGCAACGCCGCCGCCGAGCTCCTGGCGCCGTTCGCCCTCCCGATCGCCTCCTGATCTCTTCTGACCCCCGCCGAATCCTCCGAGGAGAACCCCCGTGGACCTCCGTTCCTATGACCCCGCCCACCTGCGCCAGGACAACGGCCTGCTCGCCAAGCGGCTGATGCCCTGGGAGACGCTGAACGCGCCGTTCGAGGGTGCCTGGTGCGTCATCGCACCCGGCACCGCCTCGACCCGGCACGCCCACCACGAGTACGAGATCTTCATCGCCGTCTCCGGCGAGGCGGTCCTGGAGAGCGAGGGCGAGCGCGCCCCCTTCTCCGCCGGGGACGTCGCCTACTTCCCGCCCGGCACCGACCACCAGGTCGTCAACGACGGCACCGAGATCTTCGAGATGTACGGCATCTGGTGGGACCACGACATGACCCGCGTGTTCGAGAGCCGTCACCAGGAGGAGAAATGACGGAGACGATCGTCATCGCCGCGACGCCGACGCCCAACGGAGACCTGCACGTCGGTCACATGGCGGGCCCCTACGTCGCCGGCGACGTCTACGCCCGCTACCTGCGGGCCGACGGCCGCCCCGTCAACTACAACACCTGCACCGACGACAGCCAGTCGTACATGATCTCGACCGCCCGCAGGCAGGGCACCACGCCCGCCGAGCTGTGCTCGGCCTCCACCGCCGCCATCCAGCGGTCGGTCGAGGCGATGGGCATCTCCCTGGCCCCGATGCCGCCCATCGACGACACCTACCGCAAGACCGTGCTCGACTTCGTCACCGCCCTCCACGAGCAGGGCCGGTTCGAGACGCGGACCGTGCGCATGCCGTACGCGGAGAACGCGGGCACCTACCTGTTCGACGGGCTGGTCAAGGGCGAGTGCCCGGCCTGCCTGACCGAGAGCTGCGGCGGGTCGTGCGAGGGCTGCGGCCACCCCAACCACTTCGACGACCTGGGCGACCCGCGCTCGGTCCTCGACCCCGCCGACCCGGTGACCTCGCGCGAGGTCACCGTCCTGGTCCTGCCCATCGAGAACTACCGGGAGGAGCTCACCGCCTACTACGCCGCCCGCGAGAACACCTGGAGGGGACACAGCAGGCAGCTCATCCGCGAGATCCTGGCCCGGCCGCTCCCGGAGATCCCGATCACGGTGCCGTCGCCCGGCTGGGGGATCGACGCCCCGTTCGCCGAGACGCCCGGCCAGATCCTCTACCCGTGGGTCGAGGCGATGCCCGCCTCGATCTACAGCACCTGGAAGGCGGCCGGCGAGCCCGAGGGCCCCGTCGACCAGGCCTGGCGCGCGGAGAGCGGCAACAGCCTCGTCTACTTCCACGGGTTCGACAACGTCTACTTCTGGGGCATGGTCGACCTGGTCATGCTGCTCGCCCACGGCGACCGCTACATCACCCCCGACGCCAACGTCTGCAACGAGTTCTACGAGCTGGAGAACGAGAAGTTCTCCACCAGCCGGGGCCACCTCATCCGCGGCGCCGACCTGGTCGCCGAGGTGCCGCGCGACCTGGTCCGCTTCTACCTCGCCCTGACCTGCCCGGAGGACCAGCGGGCCAACTTCACCCGGGAGGGGCTCGACAAGGTCACCGCCCGCAGGCTGCGCGAGCCGTGGAACGCGCTCGCCGACCGCCTCGACACCCTCGTCACCGACCCGGGGGAGGAGCTCAAGGTCACCGACGCCGGGCGCCGCCGGGCCGCGGTGGTCGTCGAGAGGTTCCGCCTCTGCTACGACCTCACCTCGTTCAGCCTGACCAGGGCGGCGGACGGCATCGTCACCCAGCTCGGGAGGCTGCTCACCGCCGAGCGCGACGAGCCCGGCGACCTCCTGATGGAGGTGCGCGCCTTCCTCTCCTGCGCCGCCCCCATCCTCATCGACGTCGCGGCCGAGGCCGAGGCGGCCGGTGTCGAGCTCACCCTCGACACCTCCGCCGAGACGATCGACGCCTTCCTGCTACCGCGACTGCCCGGGAGCCCCCGATGAAACTCCTCGCCATGGAAGCCCGACAGAACGCCACCTACTACCGCTCCCGCTACCAGCAGGTCCAGGACTACGGCGCCGAGCTCTACGTGCTCAACGGCATCGGCACCCCGGACTTCTGGCCCGCCGACCGCTACCGCGTCGTGGGCTCGCAGAACATCGACGACCTCATCACCGAGGCCAAGGAGTGGCACGAGCAGGAGCGCTTCGACGGGATCATCACCTTCTCCGAGTCGGGCGTGACCACGGTCGCGGCCGTCGCCGAGGCGCTCGGGCTGCCGGGTGTGGGCGTCGAGGCGGCCAGGACCAGCCGCAACAAGCTGCTGATGCGCGAGGCGCACCGCAGGTACGACGCGCCGCACCCGGACTTCCGCTTCGTCACCGAGCTGGACGCGGCGCTCGGCGCCGCCGACGACTTCGGCTACCCGGTCATCCTCAAGCCCACCCTGGGCGCCGCGAGCAACTTCGTGTTCAAGATCGACGACGCGGAGGAGATGGCGGAGCTGTTCCCCCAGGCGCTGGCCGGCATCGAGGGGATGTCGTGGTTCGAGATGGAGGCCCACGGCCTCGACCTCGGCCCGCACGGCCTGCTGGTCGAGGCCTTCCTCGACGGGGACGAGTTCCTCATCGAGGCCGTGGCCTGGGACGGCGAGGTCTACCTCGGCTCCATCGTGGACCGCATCACCGTCGAGGGAGGCACCTTCGACGACGACGTGCACCACGGGCCGACCGCGCTCACCACCGAGCAGGTGGAGGCGGTGCACCGCGTGGTCAGGGCCGGCGCGCACTCCCAGGGGCTGCGGCGCAGCGTGCTGCACGCCGAGGTGCGCTTCCACCGGGGCGAGCCGTACCTGCTGGAGATCGCGATCAGGCCCGGCGGCGGTGGGCTGGACCTCATCGCCGGGATCACCGCCGCGCACAACCCGATCCGCGCCGTGATGGACGTGGCCCGCGGCGCGGCGCCGAGGGTGCGCCACTACCGGCCGACCGGCGTCCACATCACCGCGATGTGCCTGATGTGCGACGCGGGCCGGATCACCGCGATCGACGTGCCGGCCGAGGTCTCCGAGTCCGAGAAGGTGTTCTTCCTCAAGATCACCGCCAGCCCCGGGGACGTCGTCCGGCGCCCGCCGGAGGGCAACAGCATCCTCGGCTTCCTGGGCACCACCGGCACCTCCCTGGAGGACGCCAGGGAGACGATGCTCGACTACGCCTCCAAGATCAAGGTCACCCTCGTCCAGGACGGAGAACTGTCATGACACAGCTGGCCGAGGAGGCGCCGCAGCGCACCCTGCGGGTCGCCCGCACCCGTCGCTACCTGATGTGCCCGCCCACCCACTTCGACGTCGTCTACTCCATCAACCCCTGGATGGACCCCGGCAAGCCGGTCGACGGCGCGCTGGCCAGGCTCCAGTGGGACGGCCTGCTGCGCGCCTTCCGCGCCCTGGGCCACCAGGTGGAGTTCATCGAGCCGCTGCCCGGCTACCCCGACATGGTCTTCGCCGCCAACGGCGCGACGGTGATCAACGGCAGGGTGCTGTCGGCGAGGTTCCGCCACGAGGAGCGGGTCGCCGAGGGCCCCGCCTACCTGGAGTGGTTCCGCGCCCGCGGCTACCAGACCCGTGAGGCGGTCTTCGTCAACGAGGGCGAGGGCGACTACCTGCACGCGGGAAGGTACCTGCTCGCCGGCACCGGCTTCCGTACCGACATCCGCTCCCACCGCGAGGCGGAGAAGTTCTTCGGGATGCCCGTGGCCGGGCTGAGGCTGGTCGACCCGCGCTTCTACCACCTCGACACCGCGCTGGCCGTGCTCGACCGCGACCAGATCATGTACTACCCGGGGGCCTTCTCCAGGGAGAGCCAGGGCGTGCTGCGCGTCCTGTACCCCGACGCGATCATCGCCAACGAGGCCGACGCCGAGGTGTTCGGGCTGAACGCCGTCTCCGACGGACGCCACGTCCTGCTGCCGCCCGCGGCCACCCACCTCATGGGCGAGCTGCGCGAGCGCGGCTACGAACCCATCGGCGTCGAGCTCTCCGAGCTGCTGAAGTCCGGCGGCAGCGCCAAGTGCTGCACCCTCGAACTCAGGGCGGCCCGCTCATGATCGACTACAACGGGCGCCGCTTCACCACCGGCGGCGTCCCCTCCGGGGAGAAGCACCCGATCGCCCTGTACCGCCAGGAGGGCGACCTGCTGTGGGGCGAGTTCTCCGGCGGCCACGCCCGCCGGGGGACCCTCACCGGGCTCTGCGCCCCCGACGGCACCCTCGACTTCGCCTACACGATGGTCCTCGACAACGGCGCCGTCGTGTCGGGCCACTGCCGCAGCACCCCCGAACTGCTCCCCGACGGACGCGTCCTGCTCCACGAGACGTGGGAGCGCTACGGCGCCCACGCGAGCAGCGGCGTCTCCCTCCTCGAAGAGATCGACCCCGACACCTTCACGCTTCCGCACCAGAGGACTGAGAGCTGACCATGACCCTGAACACCATCGCCCGCCCGAACGTGGAGAAGCCCGTCAAGGGCGGCACGGTGACCTGGGCCTGCGCCCCCGGATTCCCCCCGTCCATCATCTTCCCCTTCACCCCGCCCGAGCGCTTCGGCACCCGCAACCTGCTCGAGTTCCAGATCCTGATGTACCGGCCCCTCTACTTCTTCGGCACGCACGGCACCCCCGAGGTCGACTACGACCTCAGCATCGGCGAGCCCCCGCAGTGGAGCGAGGACGGCCTCACCGTCACGGTCACCGTCAAGCCCTGGAAGTGGTCCAACGGCGAGACGATCTGCGCGGACAACGTGCTGTTCTGGGTGAACATGATGGCCGTCAAGGGCGAGCGCTACGGCGAGTACGTCCCGGGCTGCTTCCCCGACAACCTGGTCTCCTACGGCAAGCTCGCCGAGGACAAGGTCTACTTCACCTTCGACAAGGTCTACTCCAAGCGCTGGGTGCTGATGAACCAGCTCAGCACCATCACCCCGATGCCCAAGGCCTGGGACCGCACCGCCGACGGGCCGTCCGACGCCTCGTACGGCCTGGAGAACGTCGCCGCCGTCTACGACTTCCTGATGGGCGAGAACGGCGGCGTCATCGAGGAGGACAACTCCGACCGGGTGCACTGGGCGACGAGCCCGGTGTGGAGCGTGGTGAGCGGCCCGTGGCGGCTGAAGAGCTACACCATGGAGGGCGTCGTCACCTTCGTCCCCAACGAGCACTACTCCGGGCCCAACAAACCGCACCTGGACGAGTTCCGGCAGATCCCCTTCATGTCCGACGGAGAGGAGTATCAGAAACTGCTGGAGGGACCGGACGCGCCCGACGGCATCCAGGTCGGCTATCTCCCGCTGAGCTTCAGCACCGAGCCGACCGACGACCCCACCAAGGGCGGCCCCAACCCGCTGGGCGACGACTACACGCTGGTCCCGCAGGCGGCCTTCTGCATCCGCTACATCCCGCTCAACTACAACAACCCGACCATCGCCGGCAAGATGCTCGCCCAGACCTACATCCGGCAGGCGATGCAGCACGCGCTCGACCAGGACCGGGCGGCCCGCGACATCTACCACGGCTACGCCTACCGGCAGGACGGGCCGGTGCCCCGCTACCCGGTGAGCGACCTCGTCTCGCCCACCCTGCAGGGTTCGCCGATCCTGCCCTTCGACGCCGAGCGGGCCCGCGAGCTGCTGGAGGCGAACGGCTGGGACACCAGCACGACACCGGCGGTCTGCGTCAACCCCGGCACCGGCCCCGGCCAGGCCGGCGCGGACATCCCCGGCGGGACCAAACTCAGCTTCTCCCTCAGGTACGCCGAGGGACGCCCCGCGCTCACCCGCCTGATGGAGCAGTTCCGTGACGACGCGGCCAAGGCCGGCATCGAGCTGCGGCTGCAGGAGGTCTACGGCTCGGTCCTGGTGGCCGAGGACGCCCCCTGCGTCGTCGGGCCCGACAGCCCCTGCCTGTGGGAGCTGAGCACCTGGGGCGGCGGCTGGGTCTACCACTACCCGAGCGGCGAGATCCTCTTCCGGACCGACGCCGGGGGCAACTTCGGCCACTACACCGACCCGAAGGCCGACGAGCTCATCGACCGCACCCTGACCAGCGACGACCCCGCCGCGCTCTACGAGTACCAGGACTACATCGCCGAGCAGGTCCCCGTCATCTTCATCCCGAACTTCTCCCTGCGGTTGTTCGAGGTCGCCAACAACATCCGTGGATTCGAGCCGATCAACCCCTTCGGGATGATCAGCCCGGAGAACTGGTATTACGTCGAGAACGGCGAGTGACCCCTCGTGAACACGATCGCCGCGGCCCCCGTCGCCGTCATCCCCGCCCAGAACCTGATGATCCTCCTGCTGCAGCTCGGCCTGCTCCTGGGCCTGGCCACCGTCCTGGGCCGCCTCTCCGTCAGGTTCGGGCTGCCGGCCCTGCTCGGTGAGCTCAGCGCGGGCATCCTGATCGGTCCCTCGCTGCTCGCCAACGTCGCCCCCGACTTCTCCGCCTGGGTGCTGCCCACCGACCCGGCCAGATTCCACATGATCGACGCCGTCGGCCAGCTCGGCGTCCTGCTGCTGGTCGGCCTGACCGGCATGCACCTCGACCTGGGCTTCATCCGCCGCCAGGGCAGGAGCGCCGCCTGGATCAGCGGCGCCGGGCTGGTCGTCCCGCTCGCCCTCGGCGTCGGGATCGGGTTCCTCGCCCCCTCCGAGATGATCGCCGAAGGCGTCGACCACACCGTCTTCGCGCTCTTCATGGGCGTCGCGCTCTGCGTCAGCGCCATCCCCGTCATCGCCAAGGTGCTCATGGAGATGCGCCTGCTCCACCGTGACATCGGCCAGCTCATCCTGAGCAGCGCCGTCATCGACGACGTGGTCGGCTGGTTCCTGCTCTCGGTGGTCTCCGCGCTCGCCACCGCCGGGGCACGCACCGGGCAGGCCGCGCTCACCGCGATCGCGCTGCTCGTCGGCCTCGTGGCCGTGTCGATCCTGCTCGGCCGCAGGGTGGTCGCCAGGGTGCTGCGCCTCGCCGACCGCGGCGGAAGCACCACCACGATCGCCGCGGTGGTCGTCATGATCCTGCTCTCGGCCGCCGCCACCCAGTCGATGGGCTTCGAGGCCATCCTCGGCGCCTTCGTCTGCGGAGCGCTCGTCGGCTCCTCGCCCGACCTGAAGGTCGCCAGGCTGGCCCCCCTGCAGACGCTCGTCGCCGCGGTGCTCGCGCCGATCTTCTTCGCGACGGCCGGCCTGCGCATGGACCTGACCGAGCTGGCCAAGCCGCCCGTGCTCGTCGCCGGGATCGTGGTGCTCACCGTCGCCATCGCGGCCAAGTTCGCCGGAGCCTACCTCGGGGCCCGCATCGCCCGCCGTACCCGCTGGGAGGCCCTCGCGCTGGGCGCCGGCCTCAACTCCCGCGGGGTGATCGAAGTGATCATCGCGATGGTGGGCCTGCGGCTGGGCGTGCTCACCACGGCGTCCTACACGGTCATCGTCCTGGTCGCGGTCGTGACCTCGATGATGGCGCCGCCCCTGCTGCGCTACGCGGCCGCCAGGATCGCCCCGACCGAGGACGAGGTCGTCCGCGAGGAGTTCTTCGACACCCTGCAGGGCACCGACGGCACCGACAGCACCGACAAGCCGCTCGTGACCACCGCCAAGGAGGCGTGACATGACCACCGACACCAGGCCGTTGATCCTGGTGGTC
Source organism: Streptosporangium vulgare (assembly GCF_042428775.1). NCBI lineage: Bacteria > Bacillati > Actinomycetota > Actinomycetes > Streptosporangiales > Streptosporangiaceae > Streptosporangium > Streptosporangium vulgare. The sequence continues at coordinate 46,023 of NZ_JBHMBS010000005.1, forward strand.
GCGACGGGGATGCGGCACTACCGCGAATACCTGTTGCGCTCCATCGCCACCGAGTACCGCGTCCACCTCCTGGTGGCCGCCGAGCCCGGCTGGGAGCGGGAGTACGTCACCGGCTGGACCGTCGTCGCCGACCTGGGCGACGGCCCCGCCCTGGCCGCCACCGCCCTGGAGCTCGCCGCCCGCGAGCCCGTGCACGGGGTGCTGTGCTGGGACGAGGCCACGATCCTGGCGGCCTCGCACGTCTCCCAGGCCCTCGGCCTGCCGGGCGGCGACACCGAGATGGTGCGCCGCTGCCGCGACAAGCACCTCACCCGCGTCGCGCTCGACGCGCTCGGCGTCCCCCAGCCCAGGTCGCTCGCCGTCTCCACGCTCGACGAGGCCCTGAGCGCCGCCGAGACGGTCGGCTACCCGGCCATCCTCAAGCCGCGCGGCCTCGGCGGCAGCCTGGGCGTCATCAAGGTCGAGGACCCCGAGGAACTGGCCGAGCGGTTCGCCTTCGTCCACGACCTGCACGTCCCCGGCGGGGCGACGTTCGAGGTCCCCGTCCTGGTCGAGGAGTTCGCCGACGGCCCCGAGGTCAGCGTCGACGCCGTCGTCCAGGGCGGCGTGGTGACCCCGATCTTCCTCGGCAGGAAGGTCCTCGGCTACGAGCCCTACTGCGAGGAGGTGGGCCACTTCGTCGACGCCCAGGACGAGCTCCTGCAGGACCCCGAGTTCTGCCGCGTCCTGCAGGACACGCACACCGCGCTCGGGTTCACCGACGGCGTCACCCACACCGAGGTCAAGCTCTCCTCCAGGGGACTGCGTGTCATCGAGGTGAACGCGCGCCTGGGCGGGGACATGATCCCCTACCTCGGGCTGCTCACCACCGGGATCGACCCCGGCCTGGCCGCCGCGGCGGTGGCCTGCGGCCGTACCCCCGACCTCGCCCCCGAGCGCAAGCTCGTCGGCGGCGTGCGCTTCTTCTACGTCGCCGAGGACGACACCACGATCGAGTCGATCGCGTTCGACGAGACCGGCCTGCCCCCGGAGATCGACCGGGTCGTCCCGGTGGTCGCCGCGGGCGCGACCGTCTCACCACCGCCCAAGGGCACCCTGTGGGGGCGTATCGCCTACGCCACCGCGCTATCCCCGACCGTCGACGAATGCCGGGCCGCGCTGGACGCGGCCGAGGCGCAGCTGAAGGTGAAGGCAGCCACATGACCGCCGTTATCGAGAACGAGAACACCGTGTCCTCGACACCCCCGGGCAAGCCGGACGACGGGGTGTTCGCCACCCTGCGCGAGTCCCCGCGCGCCGTCAAGGCGCTGCTCTTCGGAGGCTTCATCAGCAGGCTGGCCGCGTTCATCCAGATCTACCTGGTGCTGTTCCTGACCGACCGGGGCTTCTCCGCCACCCAGGCGGGGCTCGCGCTGGGGGTGTACGGGGCCGGCGCGGTGGTGGGCTCGCTGGCCGGAGGCTCGCTCTCCGACCGGCTCGGTGCCCGGACGGTCACCCTGATCAGCATGGGCGGCTCGGCCCTCCTGATCGTGTCCATCCTCTACGCCCCGTCCTACGCCATGATCCTGGCCGCCGTCTTCATGGTCAGCACGGTCGGCCAGTTCTACCGGCCGGCGGCCCAGACGATGCTCACCGAGCTGACACCGAGACACCGGGTCGTGATGATCACGGCGATGTACCGGCTCGGCCTGAACCTCGGCATGACCGCCGCCCCGCTGATCGGCGCCGCGCTGCTCTCCGTCTCCTACAACGCGCTCTTCTGGGGCGAGGCCGCCGCGGCACTGATCTTCGGCGGGATCGTGATGTTCGCGCTGCCCCGGCGCGCCCCGCGCGCCGCGGCCGCCGTGGCGGAGGTGGTGGAGGAGACTCCCTCGGAGGGCCGCTCCGGCTACCTCGCGGTCCTCGCCGACTGGCGCTACAGCGTCTACCTGCTCGCGATGTTCCTCACCTCCATCGTCTACTGCCAGTACACGGCGACCCTCCCGCTGGACATCTCCGCCGCCGGCATCAGCCTGTGGTGGTACGGCGCGGCCGTCTCGCTGAACGGCCTCATCGTCATCACCTGCGAGCTGGCGATGACGAAGGTCGTGCAGAAGTGGCCGATCCGGCTCACCGCGCTGCTCGGCCTCGGCCTCGTCTCGGTCGGCTACGCCATCTACGCGATCTCGCCCCTGCCGATCTGGTTCATGGTCGGCACCCTGGTCTGGACGCTCTCGGAGATCATCGGCGGGCCCACCACGTTCGCCTACCCCGCGCTGGCGGGTCCCGAGCGGCTGCGCGGGCGCTACATCGGCGCCATGCAGAGCGTCTTCGGGCTCGGCACCGCGATCGGGCCGGTCGTCGGAACCCTGGTGTGGTTCCAGGTGGGGCGCTCGGTGTGGCTGTGGGCGGCCCTGGTCTCCGCGATCGCGACCGTGGCGGGCCTGATCGGCATGCGGGACCCGAACAAGACCGACGAGTCGCGGACGACCGCGACCGCCTCGGCGACATGAACGGAGGAGTGCCATGATCAGAATCGCTGTCGTGGGCGGCGGGATCGCCGGGGCCATGCTGGCCTGGCGGCTGTGCGAGGTCGTCAGGGGGAGCGCCGTCCACCTGTACACCGGAGAGCCGCACAGGAGGGCCGACGCCAGCGCCGCCTCCGGGGGGCTGACCAGGGCCTTCGAGCCCGACGCCGCACTGTGCCTGGAGGCCGCCGACAGCCTGGCCGAGCTCCACTCGAACCGGGAGCTGCGCGAGTGGGCCTCCTACCGGGAGACCGGCTCGGTGTACCTGCTGCCCGGTCTCGGACCGGGCACCGAGGGCCTGGTCGAGCTGGTGCGCAGCCGCCTGCCAGGCTCGATCTCCCTGATCAGCGGTGCGGAGCTAAGCACCCGTGGCACGTTCCGCGAGCTGCCGGAGGGGAGTGTGGCCGTCGTCGAGAAGCGCGCCGGGTACCTCTCCCCGAACGCCTTCCGCGACCGGCTCCTCGTCGAGCTCGCCCGATCGGGTGCCTTCGTCACCGACGGGCAGGTGGACGGCATCACCGCCGAGGCCGAGGTCCGCCCGGCCGAGGGCAGCCCGGCCAGGTTCGACGCCGTCGTGGTGGCCGCCGGGGCGTGGACCCAGGGCCTTCTCGCCCGTACGGGCCTGACGGACGCGGGGCTGCGCACGAAGGTGATCCAGTACGTGCTCGGGCCCTCGGCGGGGAAGAATCCCGACGCGTTCGTCGACGAGACGTCCGGGCTGTACGGCAGGTCCTACGCCGAGGGAAGGGTCCTGCTCGGACTGCCCACCGACAGATGGGACATCACCCCTGGACCGACGCCGACCGACCCCGTTCTCACCAACAGGATCCTCGACGTCGCCGAGGCCAGGATCGGGTACCGGCCACCGGGAAGGAAGGTCAAGGCCGTCACCGCGGTCGAGTGCTACCACCCCACGGGAGGGCTGTCGCTGCGGCCTCTGGCCAAGGGCGTCTACACCTTCACCGGGGGGAGCGGCGGCGCGGGCAAGACCGTGCTCGCCGCGAGCCGCACGGCCGCGCGAAGCCTGGTCAGGTCGCTGCGGTGAGCGCCGGGGCGCCGGGGAAACCTGGAGCACCGGGAACGCCGGAGATGCCGGGAACACCGGAGACGCAGGGGACGCCGGGGACGCCGGGGACACAGCCCGTCCGGGTCGCGTCCCGGAGACCGTGAATACCGTGAAGACGGAGCCCGGCCGGGCCCCGCCCCGAAGGAGGGGCGGCCCCGGCCGGGCTCATGCCGTTGACGAGCGGCGGAACGCCCTCGGTCCCGGCCCGCGGTGTTCGCGGTACGGGCCTGATCCGATGAGGTTCACCTGGTCTGTCCACCCGGCCCGGCGGGGCCGGGCGTGGACGCCGTCGCGACGACCGGTCAGGTCGCCGCGGTGAACGACAGATAGCAGTAGTCGTCCAGCATCTTCGCCAGCGGGCGCCCGGGGCGGCCCAGCCGCACCGCGAGCTCCCGCTCGCCGAGACCCGCCTCCGCGAGCAGGCGCCGTGCCCACTCCCGGCCCAGCCGCAGGTGCGCGCGGTAGGCGTCCGCCGTACGGGACCCGTGCAGGGCGTCGGCGATGGCCGCGTCCCAGGGCATCAGCGCCTCCGGGCGCAGGGCGTGCAGCATCTTGGTCGCGGCGGTCGGTCCCAGGGAGCGGGGCCTGGCCCCGGGGGCCGCCCGCATCGCCGACAGGTCCGCGTAGCACGCGCCCAGCACGTCGATCTGCGCGTCGCCCAGCGTCGCGAGCGTGGTGTCCCGGCCGGGGAGGCGCTCCTTCCAGCGGTCCCACCAGGCCGCGGTCTCCGTGCCGAAGACGTCGGGCTCGCCGTCGCGCGGATAGCGCAGCCGGCATCCCCACGCGTTCAGCCAGGCCAGCAGTGCCCGGCGATGGGCCGCGAGCGCGGGGTCGACCCGCGGCCCGGTCGCCAGCAGCAGCCGCTCCCACGACCTGTCGGCCGCACCGTAGCGGGCGAACTCGCCGACCGCCGCGCGCAGGCGCTCCAGGTCGGGACCCCGGTCGGGCCCCTGGCCAGGCCCACGGTCAGGCCCACGGTCAGGCGCGGCCTCCGGCCGGTCGCCTGGATCGCGCGGGCGTTCCTGGCCGGTTCCCCGGTCGAGGGGCGTCACGGGCACCGTGCCGAGTCCCGTCGCGGGCGCCGTCACGGGCGCTGCCCGGTCAGGGGCGGCCGGCTCCGGCCTCGCATGAGCGTGGCCAGCAGCCGCTCGGTGCGCTCGCTCGGCTCCACGTCGAGATCGGTGCGCAGCCGGTGGCGGCACACCTCGTACCAGCTCAGGACGCGGCCGAGCTCGCCGAGCTCGCCGTGCATCATCATCAGGGTCTGGTACGTGGTCTCGTGGTGGGGGTCGACGTCGAGGGCCCTGCGGCACCAGTGCATCGCGGCCGGCCAGTCCTCGCGCTCCAGCGCCTCGGTGCGCAGCGCGGTCAGGGCGCGCAGGGCGGTCCCGCGCATCCACTGCCGCTGCTCGTTGATCCAGTCGCCGCTCTCGCCGGAGAGGAAGTCCCCGACGTACAGGTCGGCGGTCCGCTGGAACCAGGCGATAGCGGTGTCGTGGTCCTTGGCCACCCACGCGTTCCGGCCCCGGTCGAAGGCGCGCTGGAACTCCTCGATGTCCACCCACGCGCTGTTCGTCCGAAGCACGTACCCGTGATCCTGGTGGAGCAGGGTGAAACCGTCCCTGTCCTCGAACTCGTTGAGCACCCGCCGCACGCCGTGCACCGCGACCTTGAGCGAGCTGGAGCGGTGGTCCTCCCGCTCCGGCCACAGCACCTCGCGCAACCGGTCCCCGTGGACGAACCGCTCGCGGTTGACCAGCAGGTACTGGAACAGGGCTCTCGACTTGCCGGCACGCCAGTGTGAGACGGCCTGCCCGTCGACCTCCAGGCGGAAGTTGCTCAGGCATCGGGCGATGACCGAGGGCGTACCCTCGTCCTGCCCGGCGTTGTGGGGACCGGCTTTCACCAATTGTTGAACGGGCATGTTCGCTTCCCTTGGGAGGACTGACTCCGCCGCTCGCGGGCTCACCCGCGGACGCCGAAGCACGTCGAGTACGAGTGTGGTGCCAGCACGACCTGGACGTGATAGGGCATGCGCTCGTCGTGCATTCTGAACATGACCGTGATCTCCGGGTAGGAGGTGGTCATGCCGAGCCCGGCGAAATAGTGGTCGGTGGCGAGGACGAGACGATAGAGCCCGCGCTCCATGAATTCGTCCGTCCATTCTTTGACGTTTCCGTCGATGTCGGTCTCGCCCTCGGAGACCGGCTCCCAGCCGGTGCCCGAGGCGCGCTCCAGGCGAGCTCGGACACCGGCCGCGGAGCGGCCGTATACGCCGTCAAGTGCCTGCGTGGCGATGCTCATGTGAGGTTACCCATCTGCTGGTCGGGGCCGCGTGACCCTTATCGCGCGGCCTCGGTCCCATCAGGTTCCAGGGGAGGGCTATCCGTCCGCTATCCATCGGCTACCGGAGCCTATTTTTTCGTGCCGGATGGCTCGGATGTCGGATCAGAAGGGATCGGATAAGGGGTGGATAGGAGGGCTATTTACGTTTTGAAGCAGACAGGCGGACAGCAGTGAACGGCCTGCGAGACACGAAGAAGAGGTACAGAAAATGCGGGAATTCGCGAGCTTCAACACCCTCCGGATCATCGTCTCCGCCATCGCGGTCCTCGGGTGCCTCGGTCTCGCCGCCGTCGTCCCCTCGGTCGCCGACGGGGCCACGAAGACCACCGTGCTCGCCAGCAACACCCCTTGGGGCTGAACTGCACCCCCCGCCCGGCGAGGTCGCCGGCGGCGGGGATCCGCCGAAGCGGTCGGAGCCATCCAAGGCCCGGCCGCTTCTTCGCGTCTCAAACCCGCCCGTTAGTCGCAAATCGGGCCAGACCTTTACAAACCCCCCTGGTTCTCCAACCAGCCACGTTGTATGATCCCGGGCAGAGCGCGTTTCATGCATATAAAATTACCCGTCGTGATCGCTGGGTTATATGTCCGGAGATCATGGAGGGTGGGGTTGAGTCGATTGTTGCCTGGATTTAAGGCAGTGGTTAGATCCCTGATGTCTCTCTTACACCAACTGTGCGGTGAATTTCTGGGACAGGCCGCGATTCTGTAAGGAGAGTCGGTGGAGTATCGGATCCTCGGCCCCCTGGAGGTCATCGCCGACGGCCGACGACTGGATCTGGGCGCGCCTCGGCAGCAGGTCGTCCTCTCCTGCCTCCTGCTGGAGGCCAACCGGATGGTCACCATCGGGCGGCTGACAGACGCGATCTACGGTGAGGACCTCCCCAGCACCTCGCGCGCGCAGGTGCAGATCTGCATCTCCTCGCTGCGGCGGCTGTTCGCCGCCAACGGCGGGCCCGACGTCATCGCGACCCACTCCCAGGGGTACACGCTGCGGGTCGCCGAGGGGGAGCTCGACTCCCAGAACTTCGAGGGCCTGCTGAACCAGGCCCGCCAGGCCCGCGAGGGCCATCGCCTGGAGGACGCCGTCAGGCACTATCGGGAGGCGCTCGCCCTCTGGCGGGGTCCCGCCCTCGACGGCCAGGAGAGCCGGCTCGTGCAGGGGGCGGTCGGCAGGCTGAGCGAGCGGCGGATCAACGCGAACGAGGACTGCGTCGAGCTCGAACTGGAACTGGGCAGGCACCACGAGCTGGTGGGCGAGCTCAGCGAGCTCGTCGAGGAGCATCCGCTCAGGGAGCGGCTGCGCGGCCAGCTGATGCTCGCGCTCTATCGCTCGGGACGCCAGGCCGAGGCGCTCACGGTCTATCGCCGCGCCCGCCAGACGATGATCGACGAGCTGGGCATCGAACCCAACGAGAGCCTCCAGCAGCTCGAGTACGCCATCCTCACCTCCGACGAGAGCCTCGACCCGCCGGGGCGGCAGCAACAGCAGCAACAACAGCAGCAGTCCCAGCGTCATGGGGAGACGCAGGAGGCGCCGGCCGCCCGCCGGACGGTTCCCCACCTGCTCCCCACCGACATCGCCGACTTCACCGGCCGGATCAAGCTGGTCGAGGCCATCCGCCGCCAGCTCACGTTCGCCGCGGAGGACCGCCAGCGGCTCGCCGTCCCCGTCATCGCCATCGTCGGCAAACCGGGCATCGGCAAGTCCACGATCGCGGTGCACGTCTCGCACAGCGTCGCCGGACGCTACGAGGACGGCCAGCTCTTCGCCGACCTGCACGGCGGGGAGTCCCACCCGGTCGGCTCCGGGCAGGTGCTCGAACGGTTCCTGCGCGCGCTGGGCGTGCCGGGCAACGCGATACCCGACGGGGTGGACGAGCGGGCGGAGATGTACCGCGGGCTGCTCTCCGGGCGCAAGGTGCTGATCGTCCTGGACGACGCCAGGAGCGAGAGCCAGGTGCTGCCGCTGTTGCCCGGCAATCCCGAGGCCGCGGTGATAATCACCAGCCGCAGCCGGCTCGCGGGCCTGCCGGGCGCGGCCCATCTCGACGTCGGCCTCTTCGACTCCAGGCAGTCGGTGGACCTGCTCTCCCGCATCGCCGGCGTCGAGCGGGTGCAGGCCGAGCGGGAGTCGGCGGCCGAACTGGCGGACCTGTGCGGCCACCTCCCGCTGGCGCTGCGCATCGCGGGCGCCAGGCTCGCCGCCCGCCCGCACTGGACGATCGACCAGCTCGTGGGACGGCTGGAGGACGAGACCCGCAGGCTCGACGAGCTCAAACACGGCGACCTGGGCATCAGGGCGAGCATCTCCCTGACGTACGAGAGCGTCAGCGAGGACGCGCGCCGCCTGTTCCGGCGCCTGGCCATCCTGGAGTCCCGGCACTTCTCCGGCTGGGTCGCCGCCGCGCTGCTCGACTGCCACCCCTCCGACGCGCAGGACCTGCTCGACGACCTGGCCGACAGCCAGCTGGTCGAGACGACCGACGCCGGGTACGGCGTGCACAGCCAGTACCGCTTCCACGACCTGATCCACGTGTTCGCCCGCGAGCGCCTCGCCGGCGAGGAGGCGATCGCCGACCGCAACGCCGCGCTGGAGAGGGTGCTCGGCGGACTGCTCTTCCTCACCGGCGAGGCGCACCGCCGCGAGTACGGCGGAGACTACGTGCAGGTCCACAGCGACGCGCCGCGCTGGCCGCTGCCCGCGCGGCTGGTCGAGAAGCTGGTCATGGCCCCCCTTCCCTGGTACGAGCGCGAGCGGCTCACGCTGGTCTCGGGCATCCGCCAGGCCGCGCAGGCCGGGTTCGTCGAGCTGTGCTGGGACCTCGCGATCAGCGCGGTCACCCTGTTCGAGTCGAGGATCTACTTCGACGACTGGCGGGAGACCCACCAGGTCGCCCTGGCCGCCGCCCGGCAGGCGGGCGACCGCAGGGGACAGGCGGCGATGCTCTACTCGATCGGCTCGCTGTACATCGCCGAGCAGCGCTTCGGGGACGCGCGGCGCGACTTCGAGTCGGCGGCCGAGCTGTTCGAGGAGGCCGGGGACGACCTGGGGGTGGCCCTCGTCATCCGCAACATCGCCTTCCTGGACCGGGTGAGCGGCCGGCTCGACGACGCGGTGGAACGTTATGACCGCGCGCTGGGCATCTTCCGCGGCACCGGCGACCAGGTCGCCTCCGCCTACGTGCTCCACAGCATGGCCCAGATCAGGCTCGACTGCGACGAGCTCGACGAGGCCAAGCGCCTGCTGGGCGAGGCACTGGAACTCAGCAGGGTCGGTGGCAGCCGCCGGGTGGAGGCGCAGGTCCTGCACCGGCTGGGCGAGACCTACCTCAGGTCCGAGGAGTTCGCGTCGGCGGCCGACGTCTTCGAGCAGACGCTCACGACCGTGCGCAACATCGGCGACCCGACCGGCGAGGCGTACGCCCTGCACGGCCTGGGCATCACGCGGCTGCGCCAGGGTGACCTCCAGGGGGCCGAGACCACCCTCCAGAACGCCCTGGAGGTGGCGACCACCGCGGGGGAGAGGCTCGCCGAGGCGAGGGTCGTGCTCGGGCTCGGCGAGCTGGCGCTCGCCGTCGACCAGACCGAACAGGCCATCGGCCGCTTCCACCAGGCCCTCGGACTGTTCCACAAGATCAACGCACCGCTCCACCAGGTGCGGGTCCTGGTCATGCTCAGCGCGGCGTACATCGCCGTCGGCGAGGCGGAGGCGGCGCTGAGCGTCTCGGAGGAGGCCCTCGAACTCGCCGCCACGATGCCCCCCGCGATCGCCGCCCGGATACGCGCCCAGCTGGAGAGCCCTCCGGCGCCCGCCTCGGAACAACCACGAGGACAGGTGGGGCGGGTCCCGGCGTCCTGAACACCGGGCCTTCGAGCGTCGAACGGTCCGGAGTGTCCTGAGGGCCGGGCGGTCCCGGGGCGGGACAGACGGGCTCCGGTGCCCCGAGTCCCCGGGAGTGTCAGGTGGCTCCGGCGTCCCGAGCGGCGAGCGGCCCGGAGAGGTCTGTGAGCCACCCGGAGAGATCCGTCAGCGGCCCAGGGAGGCCCGTGAGCCGCCCGGAGAGGTCCGTGAGCCGGCCCCCCCCCGGGCGTCCGCCGCCGGTCGCGGGACCGGCGGCGCTCAGCGACGCGACGCGGCGCGGGTGGGCGGGTGGTACGAGCACGTGACCGCCCCGCGGAGAGGCAGGCCGCCGGTGCTCAGCAGATGCGGCGCAGGGCCTCCGCGAGACTGGACAGGCCGACCGGCCCCAGCTCCAGCGCGGCGGTGTGCCAGGCGCGGAGGTCGAAGGCGTCACCCAGGCGCAGCCTGGCCTCCTCACGGGCCTGCACCCACGCCCGCTCGCCCAGCTTGTAGGAGATGGCCTGGGAGGGCCAGCCGAAGTAGCGCACCACCTCGGCCTCGACCCGGTGCGGCTCGCAGCGGCCCTGCTCGCGCAGCACCTCGCAGGCCTTCTCGAAGGTCCACTTCGAGCCGTCGGGCAGCGGCAGGTCGAGGTGGACGCCCAGGTCGATGACCACCCGGGCGGCACGCAGGGCCGACCAGTTGAGCATGCCCAGCCGGGTGCCCGGGTCGGTGAACCAGCCCAGCTCGTCGGCGAGCCGCTCGGCGTACAGGCCCCACCCCTCGCCGTGGCCGTCCACCCAGGAGACCTTGGAGAACCTGGACAGGGTGTCCCCGGCCATGCGCATCGCGCCGAACTGCAGGTGGTGGCCGGGAACGCCCTCGTGGAAGATCGTGGTCAGCTCGCTCCAGGTGGCGAAGCGGGTCCGCCCCCCGACCGGCCACAGGGTGCGGCCCGGCCGCGACAGGTCCTCACTGGGCGCGTTGTAGGAGGCGGCGCCGGAAGTGGAGCTCACGTCGACCTCGGCCACGATGCGCCGCAGCGGCTCGGGGATGTCGAAGTGCGTGCCGTTCAGCTGTTCGACCGCCCGGTCGTGACGCTCCTGCAGCCACGCCTGGTACTCCTCCAGGGAGTCGACCGCCTGGGTCTCGTTGAGGATCGCGGTCGCCTCCTCGATGGTCGCGCCCGGCTTGATCCGCTCGACCTCGGCGGCCGTCTCGGCCCCGATGCGCTCCAGCTCCGCCCAGCCCCACTCGTACGCCTCGCGCAGGTCGATGTCGGCGCCCAGGCTGATCCTGGCGACGACCGCGTAGCGCTCGGGGCCCACCGCGTCGATCTCGCTCGCCCGGGGCGCGTACTCCTCGCGCAGGTAGCGCCCCGCGAAGGCGTAGGCGTCGTGGGCCGCGGCGGCCGCCTTGAGCAACTCCTCCTTGACCGGGCCCTCACCGTAGGTGGCGACGAAGGCGTCGTGCGCCGGGGGAGTCCCGCCCGCGCCGGCGAACTGGTCGGCCTGGTCCGCCATGGCCAGCGCCTGCCTGCGGGCGCCCCGCAGGCCCATCTCCAGGCCGACCTCCAGGCTCTCCCGCCACCCGGCGAGCATCTCCGGGATCGCCGCCAGGCGGGCGGCGACGTCGCGCCATTCGTCGTCGTTGCCGTGCGGGAGGAGGACGACGCTGGAGCGCACCCGGTAGGGCAGCCCGTACGGCGCCGCCACCCAGCGGAGCGGTTCGCCGGTGTCGTGCCAGGCGAGCTCGGCCTCCAGCCGCTCCCGCAGGTGGGTGGCCGCCCTGACGTCCGGCTCACCGGTCGGGGCCAGCTCGTCGAGACGCTTCAGGGTCGAACGGATCAGCTCGGCCCGGGCGGCGCTCCCGGCCGGGCTGTGGTCGGTGGCGGCCACGAAGTCGGACACGATGCCCTCGGCACCTGCCGCGATCGGGTCGAGTGCCGCCCAGCGGGTCACGTACTCATCGCAAAGCGCAAAGATCGGAGTGCTCATGTCCGGAACGTAGGACGGCCCGGCATCCGCCCCCTATCCGTCCGCTATCCGGCCCCTCTGACGTCCGGAAACCCGGCACCGCGAGGCACGCCCGCGACCGGAGCCAGGACGTCGCGAGGCACGCCTGCGACTGGAGCCCGGACGTCGCGAGGCGTGCCCGCGACCGGAGCCCGGACACCGCGAGAGCACGTCCGCGCCCTGGTACCCCGCCCCGGCCGGAGCCGAAGAAAGGACGGCGCGGGCACCTCCACCCTCGGGAGAGTCCGCCCCTGCGGGAGTCCTCCCGCACCGGAACCGGGAAGCGGACGGCGCGGGCACCCTCGCCCCCCGGGGGGAGTCCGCCCCCGCCGGAGCCGGGGGCGGGAGGTCAGGCCGGGGTGTCTCCCGCGGCCCTGCGCGACTCCTCGGCCGCCCAGGTGAACACGCCCCTCGCCATCAGCGACGCCTCCGACTCCGCCCTGGCGGCGAACACCTCGGCCCGCACCCTGTGCAGCGCCGCGTCGTCCGGCGCGGCCTGCACGGCCATCTCGGCCAGGTGCCCCGCCAGCCGCTGGTCCCCCGAGGCCAGCGCCTCCAGCGCGGCCTCGCCCAGCCTCCCCGCGCCCCCGGCCAGCTCCGCCACCGCCGCGGCCAGCGCGGCGTCGGGCGCGGGCTTGAGGTTGGCCGGGTTGCCGTCGTACCAGCCGCCGTACAACCGCCAGATGTTGCGCACCACGAACTCCGGCTCGTCGTAGTGCGGACGCAGGTAGGGCCGCTCCGCCAGCCGCGCGGGAGGCTGTACGGCACGCACGATGTCGTCCAGCCTGGCGCCCTCGTTGAGCATCCCCAGGGTGCGCTCGACCATGAACTCCAGCCACTCGGCCGTCTCGGTCAGCGCCTGCTCGACCCGGTCGGCGCCGAAGATCGGGGCGCCGTGGCTGGGCAGCATGATCTCCGGCCGCAGCTCGACCATCCTGCGCAGCGCGATCGCCCACTCGCGCGGGTAGCGCTGCGCCTTCTGCGGGTTGCCGCAGTTGGGGGTCACCCAGATGAACAGGTCGCCCGGCAGCAGGACGCGGTGCGAGGGCACCCAGCCGACGCTCGCGTCGTCGGTCTCGCCCATGGCGTGGAAGAGGTCGACGTGGCCGAGCGACATCACGTCGCGGTAGGCCACGTCGGGGTAGCGGTACTCGGTGGGCCAGGTCAGGCCGGGAGCCTGGAACTGCCGCCGGTTGACGACGGCGTTGTAGCCGTTGGTCAGCACGTAGCGCTCGAAGCGGACGGCGACCGCCTCGTGCCCCACCACCGTCGGCCGGGGCCGTCCCGCCGTGTCGGCCTCGGCGTCGAACGGGCCGACGCCCGAGACGTGGTCGATGTGCCCGTGGGAGTAGATCGCCGAGGTCACCGGCTCGTCGGTCCACGCTCGCAGCTCGTCGTGGAGCCGGTCCGCGTCGAAGGGGTTGCCCGTGTCGAACAGGGTCACCTCCCCGCCGTGCCGCAGCGCGATCACGTTGCCGAAGCCGCTGCGGAAGCCCACGCCGTCGGCGATCTCCACGAAGCCCTGCCCGGCGAGGCCCGTGTGCACGATGCTGTCGGGGACCTCGCCCCGCCACACGGTGTCGGCGTACTCGGTGATGTTCATGAGGGAGCCCTTCCTCGACGTCTTCCGCCGCGCTCCGGCCGGTGCCCGCGCCCGGACGCCGCGTCCTCGGCCGCCCGGGACCGACGCGCTTCTTGGAGAACAAGCCCATTCCAGCCGAGCGGCATCGTATATGTCACCACTCGCGGATGAGCCAATCCGGGGTGCGCCGATCCGGGGTGCGCCGATCCGGGGTGAGCGCATCCCGCGGACGACGCCCGGCTCACGGGCCGGTCGGGCACCGATGGCGGGGAGCGCGCGCCGGGGCGGCCGGTCGCGGCGGTCCGGCTCCCCGCGCGGGACCAAGGTCCCATCCGATGAGGTCCGCCGCCCCTACGGGCGGACGTGGTCGCCCCCCGAAGCTACGGGGAGCCTCTGAAGACTTGGAGCGTCCATGGACGTGTTGGACCTGTCCCGCTGGCAGTTCGGTATCACGACCGTCTACCACTTCCTGTTCGTCCCGCTGACGATCGGGCTGTCGGTCATCGTGGCCGGCCTGCAGACCGCCTGGTACCGCACGCGGAACCCGGACCACCTCAGGCTCACCCGGTTCTTCGGCAAGCTGTTCCTGATCAACTTCGCGATGGGCGTGGTCACCGGCATCGTGCAGGAGTTCCAGTTCGGGATGAACTGGAGCGCCTACTCCCGCTTCGTCGGCGACGTCTTCGGCGCCCCGCTGGCGATGGAAGGGCTGATCGCCTTCTTCCTGGAGTCGACCTTCCTCGGATTGTGGATCTTCGGCTGGGACAAGCTGTCGCCCCGCCTGCACCTGGCCGCCATCTGGCTGGCCGCCCTCGGCACCAACATCTCGGCCTACTTCATCCTGGCGGCCAACTCCTGGATGCAGCACCCGGTGGGCTACCGCCTCAACCCGGCCGGCGGGCGCGCCGAGCTGACCGACATCTGGGCGGTGCTGGGCAACTCCACCACCCTGGTCACCTTCCCGCACGTGCTGTTCGGCGCGTTCGTCACCGCCGGCGCCTTCGTGGCGGGAGTGAGCGTCTGGCAGCTGAGCCGCGGGCGGGAGGTCGCGATGTTCCGGGGCTCGGCGCGGATGGCGATGGTCGTCACCCTGGTCGCCGCCGCCGGGGTCGCGTTGTCGGGGCACTGGCAGGCGCAGATCATGACCGAGCAGCAGCCGATGAAGATGGCGGCCGCCGAGGCGCTGTGGGACGACGAGACCTCCGCGGGCTTCTCCCTGTTCGCCGTCGGCGACGTCGAGAACGGCCGCAACCATGTCAACGTGCAGATCCCCTACGGCCTGAGCCTGCTGGCCACCAACACCACCGACGGCCGGGTGGAGGGCGTCAACGACATCCAGTCTCGCTACGAGGCCCTGTACGGCCCCGGGGACTACCGGCCCGTCGTCGGCCTGGCCTACTGGAGCTTCCGCCTGATGATCGGCTTCGGCGTGCTGGCCGGGCTGCTCGCCCTGGCCGGGCTGTGGCTGACCCGGCGCGGGCGGTTGCCGTCCGGGCGATGGTTCCACCGGCTGGCCGTGGCCGGCATCGGCCTGCCGTTCCTGGCCAACTCGCTCGGCTGGATCTTCACCGAGATGGGCCGCCAGCCCTGGACGGTCTTCGGCGTCATGCGCACCGCCGCGGCCGTCTCCCCGGGCGTCGACGTCACCGAGGTGTCCATCACGCTGGCCGGGTTCACCCTGGTCTACGCCGCGCTCGCGGTCATCGAGGTGCGGCTGCTGCTGAAGTTCATCCGGATCGGCCCGCACGAGGAGACCGAGCCCGCCGGCGCGGTCCCGGCCCTGACCTACTGAGATCGCGAGGGGAATCCCGTCATGGAGCTCACCACCGTCTGGTTCGTGCTCATCGCCGTGCTGTGGACCGGCTACTTCGTGCTGGAGGGCTTCGACTTCGGCGTGGGGATCCTGCTGCCGGTGCTGGGCCGCACCGCGTCGGAGCGCAAGATGATCGTCGCCGGCATCGGCCCGGTGTGGGACGGCAACGAGGTGTGGCTGCTCGTCGCCGGCGGTGCCACCTTCGCCGCCTTCCCCGAGTGGTACGCCACCTTGTTCAGCGGCTTCTACCTGCCGTTGTTCGTCATCCTGCTGGCCCTGATCATGCGGGGCGTCGCCCTGGAGTACCGCGGCAAGAGCGACGGCACCCGCGGCTGGGACCGCGCCTTCTTCTGGGGCTCGCTCGGACCGGCCTTCCTGTGGGGCGTGGCCTTCGCCAACATCGTGCGCGGCGTGCCGCTGGACGCCGACCACGAGTACGCCGGCACCCTGCTGACCCTGCTCAACCCCTACGCGCTGCTCGGCGGCGCGGCCACCCTGGTGCTGTTCACCCTGCACGGCGCGGTCTTCCTGGCGCTGAAGACCACCGGTCAGGTGCGCGAGCGCGCCGGGCGAGCCGTGCGGCTGCTCGCACCGGCGGCCCTGGTCGTGGGCGGGGCGTTCCTGCTGGTGACCCAGCTCGTCACGGGCAAGCCGATCACCTGGCTCACGGTGGCTCTGGCCGCGGGCGCGCTCGCCGGCGCCCTGGCGGCCACGCTGCGCGGGCGCGACGGGTGGGCCTTCGCCGCCAACGCCGTGGCCATCGTCGCCGTCACCGCGACCCTGTTCATCTGCCTGTGGCCGAACGTCATGCCGGCCGTCGACCCGGCCCACAGCCTGACGGTGCACAACGCCGCATCCACCCCCTACACCCTGACCGTGATGACCTGGGTCGCCGCGATCTTCACCCCGGTGGTGCTGGCCTACCAGGCCTGGACCTACTGGGTCTTCCGCAAGCGTCTGACCCAGCCCCAGGTGGAGGTGAGCTGACAGGGCCGGCGGGGGCCGGCGGGGGCCGGCGGGGATTCGGCCGCCCGCCCTGAGCCCCGGCCCGGCGATCCTGCCGTCGGAGGCCGGACGGCGTGGCCATCAGAATGCTCCCCGCCCGTCCTGTGAAGCCCGTCCGAGGAAGGCCGTCCGGTGAAGCCCGCCTTCCTGGCGGTCCGCTGACGTCGACGGTCGCGGGGACCAGGGCACTTCCTGTCCCGTCCCTGCCCGGGACCGCCACGTGGGAGCGGGGCGCAAAGTCCCGCCCAGGCGGGTCCTTCGGCCCTGCTCCCGAGCGGGGAAAAACGATGTGCTGGATACGACAAGAACAGCCGCACACCTGTGAAAGGGCTCATCATGGTCACCACCCCCTCCCAAGCCGTCATGAGCACCGATCCCGGCGAGGCCGCCAAGCGTCCGGTCGACTACGTCTGGGCGATCGCCCGGATCGCGATCGGCTGGGTGTTCCTGTGGGCGTTCCTCGACAAGACCTTCGGCTGGGGCTTCGCCACCCCCGCGGCCAAGTCCTGGCTGAACGGTGGCAGCCCCACCACCGGCTTCCTCAAGGGCACCGGTGAGAACGCGCTCGGCGGGCTCTTCTCCGGCCTGGCGGGACAGGCGTGGGTGGACTGGCTGTTCATGGCCGGTCTGCTGGGCATCGGCCTGGCTCTCGTGCTCGGCGTCGGCCTGCGGATCGCCGCGGTGGCCGGCGGCCTGCTGCTGGTCCTGATGTGGGCCGCCGAGCTTCCGCTGACCACCAACCCGTTCATGGACGAGCACATCATCTACGCCATCGTGCTGACCGGCCTCGCGCTGGCCGGCGCGGGCACCACGCTCGGACTCGGCAACCTGCCCATCGTCCGGCGCACCCCGTACCTGAGGTGACCCGGCGCGTCGTCGCCCCCCCCCGCCCGGGGGGGCGGG